>JBEKBO010000004.1:0-81080 GCA_050015355.1 Candidatus Korobacteraceae bacterium
CATGCGCAGCGCAGTGGCAACGCGGCTCCTGACGCGGCGACTCTTGGTATAGAGCACTTTGCCACCACTGATCTTATTCTCAGGACAAAGTCCCAACCAGGAGGCAAAGGCGGAAGCATTGCCGCTGATAGTGCCGTCGATAGCGAAGCTGAAGGCCGCCGACGCGCCTCCGCCCGGAGCCGGGTTCACGACCGTCACATCCACGGTGCCCGCCGAAGCGATGTCGGCAGCCGTGATCGCGGCCGTCAATTGCGTGGTGTTTCCCATTGTCGTGGGCCGCGCCGAACCGTTCCACTGTACCGCCACCCCGGAGACGAAGTTCGCCCCGTTCACCGTGAGTGTGAAGGCCGGAGAACCCGCGGTGGCTACGTCCGGGGCCAGACTGCTGATGATCGGCACCGGGGTCGACGGCGATGCCGGTATTGTGAGGCTGCCGGTTACCTGAGTGGCGGGCGCACGTCGCATTTCCGGCCTGGTTGGCGGCGATAGTGCAGGTGCCGGAGGCAAGCGTCGCTACCGTGGCGCTGGTCACGCTGCATACCGAGGGCGTAAGCGTGCTGAAGGTGACCGCAAGTCCCGAAGTGGCGGTGGCGCTGGCCACGGTTGTGCTGCCGAGGCTGAGCGTGGCGGGCGTAAAGGTGATGGCGCCGATGGACTGGGACTGGCATGCCGAGGTGGCAAAGACTTGGTCAGGGCCGTAGGTCGTGGCGAAGGAATTTTGAGCGTCGATGCGGTAGTGGTACTCGGTGCCGCAGGAGAGGCTGGTGAGCGAGGCGGAGACCGGGGTGACGCCGCTGCCGGCGGCGATGGCGGCTGGCGTCGCGACTGCGGTCGAGCCGTAACCGGCCGAGGTGCCGGACTCGAAGCCGACGGTGGTGGCGGCGCCGTCGTCGTTCACCGCGCCGTTGAGCGTGGCGGTGGTATTGCCGGCGGTGGGCGTGGCCAGGGTAATGCTGGCGCGACTCCCCTGGTAGATGGCTTCAACCTCGGCGGCGATGAGGGCGCGGTCGAAGAGCGTGACCTCGTCGAGGAGACCGTTGAGGGGATAGGTTCCGTCGCCGCGCTTGCCGAAGATGAGTGGCGAGGTGTCTGTGGCGAGGTTGTCGGCGCCGGAGCCGACCGATTTACTGCCCACGGAGGCGTTGTTGACGTAGAGCGTGGCGGTGCTGCCGTCCCAGGTGGCGGCGACGTGGTTCCACCCAGGCTGAATTGCATTGGCGGCATCGACGGTCGTGGCGGCGCCGGCGGGGGTGAAGCGCAGGCTGTTCGTGCCGGTGAAGCCGGCCGCAAGCTCGAAGTGCCCGGCGGCCTTGCCGGTGAGGAACTGCGCGGCCGTGCCTCCCTGGAGGTCCCAGGCGAACCAGGTGCTAAGGCTGAAGGCGGACAGGTGCAGCGAGGACGAGTCGGCGACCGAGACGCTGCCGCCTCCGTTGAAGTTGAAGGCATTGCCGGAGTAGCCAGGAGTATAGGTGACGCTGCCCGCCAACACGCCGTTGTTATTGCTGACCGCATCAAGGGCAGGGAAATCTAATTCCCTGATACGCTCCTGATAATTCCCTGTTCGATTCAACTCTGGAATTGGCGATTGATCCCAGAACTTAAACACAATGAGATACATACAGCGATAAAAGCCGAATTAGACGGGCCGAATTCGGCAAAATTCCCTGTATTTTTCCCTGTTAGCAGGGAATTTGGCAGAGAGCGGTTCGCTCGGGACTGCATCCTCCGCCATTAAGTCGTCATTACCTGATTGGTATCTGGTACTTTCCTGAAATTGCGCATTATCTGGGCACTTTTCTCGATATTTCCCGTCTGAAACGGACTAGAGACTGATGCCTCTGCGGCTATGAGCCTGACATATCATTCTCGGAGCTTGCGATAAAGGGCTTGGTTCAAAACCTGAACTCTTCGAGATGGGTGCCGATCCGGACAGAGCTGCGGCGCCTCGTGGAGCAGTGGAAGGAATCTGGACCGAACCTTAAGAAGCTGTTTGCCAAGCATGAAGAACTCGAGTGCCGAACAATGCATGGCAGGGCGACACTGTGGCCGACAGGGTCTGGGGCAGGATACCTTTTATGGGACCCCGTTCCTGAAAATCTCGACCTGAATGGCTCGGGGCAAAGAAATGGGCGTCACGTCCAATGGATGTTTCGGTATGATTGCGGAGAAGTTTGGATAACCAGGAATTATCGATGTTATCGGCGGATGTTGCAGTCGCAGGCGGTGGTGTTTCCGGTCTCCCGATTGCGAGCGCTCTCGCTCCACAATGCTCCGTGGTTTTGCTGGAACTACCGCGAACTCGAAGCGAATGTGGAGATACGATTTGGGTGGTAGTCGAGTTTGTTCATTGGCGACAAGCGGCGCTCAACTCGCGCTCCGCTAATCGCCGCGTTTGATACTCCTTTAGTGTTCCTAGAATTTTGTTCTTCCGCGGCCTGCAATGCGAACTCACTCTCTGCGAAACATTGGACAAACAGCGAAGTACCTGCTGATCAGCTTGGTGCTCTTGTACGCCATGGACTGGAGCGTCTTTGAGGTACGGCTGCTGCGGGGGGCGGGGCTGCGAAGCGTCCCGGTGGAGCAATATCTGAAAACATCACTCAAGGGTGGGAAGGCGGAATACGACTACATGGGGACGGCGGATGAGAACTGCTCGCGGGCCATGTTCCCGCAGTATGCAGCGTCGCAGTGGAATCCCCCCTGCTGGTGGCGGGAACGGCACAGGCAACACTGGCACTGAACATGCAGCCGGGGAACGGGGCGAGGTAGCGAATGACGCCGGTCTTCCAGCCTGTTTTGTATATACCCGTACCATTCCTGTTTGGTTGCATTCGCAGCAAAATAGCCGGTTGCTTCTTTTGCGCACTCGCTGGCTTGTTAACTCGCTATTGCTGTATGGCCGTATCTGCTTTCTCCGGTTTTGCGCTGACCTGCTGCGGGGTGGGCAGCCGTGAGCTGTCCCATCCTCCACCGAGAGCCTCGATGAGCTGCACGGAGGCGATTACGCGCTGGATCTCAATCTGGGCCAGGGTCTGCTGGGCAGAGAGCAGGATGTTCTGCTCGGTGACCACGTTAATGTAGGGGTCGAGACCAGTTTCGTAGCGCTTCATTTCCAGATCGAGAGCAACTCTGGCGGATTCGACCGCCTGGTGCTGCTGCTGAATCTGCTGGGTGAGGATGCGGAGAGTAGCGAGTGCATCTTCCACCTGCTGGAAGGCAGTGAGCACGGTTTGGCGATACGAGGCCAGATTAGCGTTGTAGGTGGCGACGTACTGATTGACGGTGGCGCGACGTAGGCCGGCATCGAAGATGGTCTCCGAGACCGAGGGGCCAACGGACCAGAAGCGGCTAGGCCAGTCGAGGAGATGCTTCCAGGTCGAGCTTTCAAAGCCCCCGGTTGCCGAGAGGGTCAGGTTGGGGTAGTAAGCGGCGTAGGCGATGCCGATCTGGGCGTTGGCGGCAGCCATGCTGCGCTCGGCGGCAGCGATGTCCGGACGGCGCTCGAGAAGCTGCGAGGGCAGGCCGACCGGGATGGGTGGAGGCGTAGTGAGCAGCGGCTTGGCGGGAATTGAAAAGTCCGATGCTGCCTTGCCGATGAGGGTGGCGATTGCATGCTCGTACTGGGCGCGTGCAATGCCGAGATTGGTGGCCAGCGACTGTGCGCTCTGCAGGGTGGTCTGCGCCTGGACGACGGCAATCTGATCCGAAAGTCCTGTTTCATATTGAGCGCGGGCGAGCTCCAGGGACTTCTGATCGGCGGCAACCGTCGCGTCCAGGATCTGCTGGAGCGCATCCTGCCCGCGGAGTTGGAAGAAGAAGGTGGCCAAGCTGGCCTGCTCGGTGAGGCGTTCGTTTTCAAGGTCGGCGGCGCTGATCTGGGCAGAGTACTGTGCCTGACGCACGGTATTGCGTATTTTGCCCCAGAGATCAGGCTCCCATGAGACCGCAGCGGGCACGTCAATGAGTGTGCTCGTGGCGCCGTTGACCGGAGCCCTCCCGGCGGCTCCCGTGACGTTGGGCATGTTGGAGGAGCTTCGCGAACGCGACCAGGAAGGTCCGGTCGACACAGTCGGAAAGAGCTGGGCGTGCGCCTGGCGGACAATGGCGCGAGCGGCCATGAAGTTCTCGAAGAACTGCTTGATATTCTGGTTGTTGATGTTGAGCTGCTCTTCGAGTGCATTCAATTCAGGATCGCCGTAGATCTCCCACCATTTACCGCGCAGCGAGGCATCCTGGGGTTGGGCGACGGTCCAGTCCCCGAGGCCGCCGAGGGTCGGGTCGGTCGATGTGGTTGCCGGAGGCGCTGCGGACTTCTGCGGGACGTTCGCCGGCGACTCTTTGTAGGCTGGCGGGGCTTGTGTCGTGGGCGGGTGATACTTGGGGCCGACCATACATCCGGTGAGCACGCACGAGAGCACAACGGCAGCCAACAGGAGGGAGCGCGGTGTAAGGTTGAGGTCGGTCATACGCATCTCGATACCAAGTCCTTTCATGTTATCCCCCCGTCTATACGGATTCCTCCGGCACACTTCCGTTGGTAGGCGGGAGCATGTCGCGTTCCTTGCCCAGGAAGCGGAGGCGCAGGCGGTCGAGAAACAGATACACGACCGGGGTGGTGTAGAGAGTGAGCAACTGGCTCATAATGAGGCCGCCGACAATGGTGATTCCCAGAGGGCGGCGCAGCTCCGATCCAATGCCGTGGCCGAAGGCCAAGGGCAGGGCGCCAAAGATGGCTGCCATGGTGGTCATCATGATGGGGCGGAAGCGGAGCATGCATGCTTCGAAGATGGCATCGGTGGTGGACTTTCCCTCGTTGCGTTCGGCGGCCAGGGCGAAGTCGATCATCATAATAGCGTTCTTCTTCACGATGCCGATGAGCAGGATGATGCCGATGATGGAGATGACGTTGAGGTCAATCTTAAAGAACATCAGCGCCAGCATGGCTCCGACACTGGCCGATGGCAGCGTGGAGATGATGGTGAGCGGGTGCATCAGGCTCTCATAAAGAATGCCGAGCACGATGTAGACGGCGAGCAGCGCAGTGGCCACCAGGATGGGCTCGCTGGAGAGCGAGACCTGGTAGGCCTGAGCGGTTCCGGCAAAAAAGCCGCGGACGGTCTGAGGCATGTTCAGGTGCTGCTGCATCTGGGCGACCGCGCGGGTAGCATCGCTGAGCGCAATGCCCGGCCCGAGATTGAAGGAGACCGTGACCGAGGGAAAGAGACTGGTGTGGTTGACGGAGAGGGGAATGGTATTGATGCGGGTGCTGGCGACGGCGCTGAGCGGCACGTTGCCGGCGTTCGCCGAATTCAGGTAGATGTACTTCAGTCCTTCGGGGGTCTGCAAGAACTGGGGCGCGATCTCGAGCACCACGTAGTACTGGTTGAGCTGGGTATAGATGATGGAGACTTCCTGTTGACCGAACGCGCTGTATAAGGCTGAGTCAAGACCCTGCGCGGTAATGCCGAGGCGGGCGGCGCTGGCGCGGTCGTAGGTGAGGTACTGGTCAAGGCCGCCGTTCTGCTGGTCGGAGTTAACGTCCTGGAATCCTGGAAGCTTGCGCATCTCACTCAGCAGGATGGGGCCCCAATGCGTTAGGTCCTGCACGTTGTCCGATTGAATCGTGTACTGGTAGAGGGCGTTGCTCGCCCGTCCGCCGATGCGGAGGTCCTGGGCGGGCTGCAGGAAGGCGGAGGCGACGGGCAGGGACGTCATCTTGGGACGCAGCCGGCCGAGGATCTGCGCGGCACTGGCCTTGCGCTCTTCCAACGGCTTAAGCGACATGAAGATGAAGCCGCCGTTGGTGTTGCCCTGACCGCCGGTAAAGGCCATGACGTTGTCCACTCCAGGGTCGCTCTTGATGACTGACACCAGCCGCCGGACGGAGTCGTTCATGACCGCGAACGAGGCGTCCTGCGGCCCCTGTACGCCTCCGAAGATAACTCCGGTGTCCTGCTGTGGGAAAAAGCCTTTGGGAATCAGCACAACGACGACCACGTTAAGCGCGATGACCAGCACCAGCACGGTCAGCGTGAGCACGGAGTTGTCGAGTACCCAGAGGAGCGTGCGCCGGTAGAAGGAGAGCATCCCGGCGAAGAACTTGTCGCTGAGTTGATATAGGCGGCCGTGCTTTTCTTCGTGCGGTTTGAGCAGGTACGCGCACATGGCTGGCGTGGTGGTGAGCGAGATGACCATGGACACGATGATGGCCGTGGAGAGAGTGATGGCGAATTCGCGGAAAAGGCGACCCACAATGCCGGCCATCAGCAGAATGGGAATAAAAACGGCAATCAGGGACATGCTGATAGAGAAAACCGTGAAGCCGATTTCCTTGGCGCCCTTGAGAGCGGCATCGTAGGGCTCCATGCCGTTCTCGATGTGGCGCGTGATGTTTTCCATGACCACAATAGCGTCGTCCACGACGAATCCGGTAGAGATGGTAAGGGCCATCAATGAGAGATTGTCGAGGCTGTAACCGAGCAGGTACATCACCGCAAAGGTGCCGACAAGCGAAACCGGCACGGCAACCGAGGGGATAAGCGTGGCGCGCAGGTTGCGCAGGAAAATAAAAACCACGGCCACCACGAGGCAGATGGAGATGAGCAGCGTGCGCTCGACGTCCTTCACTGAGGCGCGAATGGTGGTAGTGCGGTCGAGGACGATGGTGGTGTCGATGGCTTGGGGGATGGAGGCCTTGACCGAAGGCAGTTCGCGGCGGATATTTTCAACGGTCTTGATGATGTTGGCGCCGGGCTGGCGGAAGATGATGACGAGGATGGCGGGCTTGCCGTTGAGGTAGCCGGCGTTACGGATGTTCTGCACCGAGTCTGTCACGGTGGCGACATCGGAGAGGCGGACGGCGGCGCCGTTGTGGTAGCCGACGATGAGGGGCCGGTAATCAGCGGCGTGCTCAATCTGGTCGTTGGTGATGATGTCGGCAGTGACGATGCCGTCAGAGAGCTGGCCGCGGGCCTGGTGGGCGTTTTGCAGGCTCAGCGTTGACTGAATGCCGGAGAGCGTGAGCCCGTAGTGGTTGAGTTGAGTGGGATTCACATCGACGCGGACGGAAGGTAGCGCGCCGCCGCCGGTGGTGACCTGGCCCACTCCCTGAATTTGCGAGAGTTTCTGCTGGACGATGGTGGAGGCCTCGTCGTAGAGCTTGCCGCGGTCGTAGATGTCCGAGGTGAGGCCGACAATCATGATGGGTGCGTCGGCCGGGTTAACCTTGCGGTAGGTGGGGTTGGCGGGCAAGTTGGCGGGCAGGTAGGTGCGCGCCGCGTTGATGGCGGCTTCCACGTCGCGCGCTGCACCATCAATGTTGCGATTGAGGTCAAACTGGAGCGTTATGCCAGTGGTGCCAAGCGAACTGGTTGAGGTCATTTCCGTGACACCGGCGATGTGGCCTAACTGCCGTTCCAGAGGAGTGGCGACGGAAGCTGCCATGATTTCGGCGCTGGCTCCGGGCAGGGTGGCGCCGACGGTGATGGTGGGGAAATCGACCTGGGGCAGCGGCGAGATCGGCAACACGTTGAAGGCAATGGCCCCGGCCAAGGCGACCGCCACGGTCAACAGCGTGGTGGCAACGGGCCGGTGAATGAATAGCCGGGACGGATTCATGACTGCTCCAGTGGTGGCTCGGAGCCCGGCGTGTTGGGCGTGTTGCTGGAACGCGACCTGGAACGCGAGAAGCGTTGCGCAAGCCGGTCAAAGAAGATGTAGATGACCGGCGTGGTGTAAAGCGTAAGCACCTGGCTCAGCAGCAGCCCGCCAACCATGCAGATACCTAAGGGCCGGCGAAGTTCGGAGCCGATGCCCGTGCCCGCGGCCAGCGGGATGCCGGCGAGAAGCGCCGCCATCGTGGTCATCATAATGGGACGGAAACGCAACAGGCTGGCTTCGTAGATGGCATCGGTGGAGTTCTTGCCGTGCTTGCGTTCGGCCTCCAGGGCAAAGTCCACCATCATGATGCCGTTCTTCTTCACGATGCCGATGAGCAGAATGATGCCGATGATGGCCACCACGCTGAGATCCTGGCGGAAGAGGCGGAGTGCGAGCAGCGCGCCCACGCCGGCGGAAGGCAGCGTGGAGAGAATCGTGATCGGGTGGATGAAGCTCTCGTAGAGCACGCCGAGCACGATATAGACCGTGACCAGCGCGGCCAGGATGAGCAGAGCTTCATTGGACAGCGAATTCTTGAACGAGGCAGCAGTGCCCTGGAAGCCGGCCTGGAGGCTGGCCGGCATGTTCATCTCTTTCTGGGTCTTATCAATAACAGAAATGGCGTCGCCCAGTGAGGCGTACGGCGCCAGATTGAAAGAGATGGTGACCGAAGGGAACTGACCCTGGTGACTGATGGAAAGCGGCGAGTTGATGAGATTGTAATGCGTGAAGGCGCCCAGCGGCACAGCGCTCGCCGGGGTGGAACTGCTGGCGGCATTCGAGGTTGAACGACTGGAGGCCAGCGCATTCGACGGAGCGGTCAGGGCGCCGGAAGAGGGCGTGTATGCGGCTGTCGCGGTGGTGGCGCTGGAACCAGCGGATACAGAGCTGGAGGCGGCGAAGGACGTGGAAGCTCCGGCGCCGGATGCCCCGGACGACGCGTTGGCCTGGATGTACAGGCTCGACAGCTTACTCGGATCCCTCTGAAATTCGGGCAGGGTTTCCAGGATCACGTGGTATTGGTTGAGCTGCGTGTACATGGTGCTGATCTGCCGCTGTCCATAGGCGTCATACAGCGTGTTGTCGATGGTGGAAGGCGCGATGCCAAGGCGTGAGGCAGTCACGCGGTCGATCATCAGCGAAACAGCCAAGCCGCCGGTCTGCTGGTCGGTGGCAATGTCTTCGAGTTGCGGCAACTGCTTCAGCCGGTCGACGAATCGATTGGTCCACAGATTCAGCTCTTGCGGGTCGGGGTCTTCGAGGGTGTACTGATACTGTGTACGGCTCACCCGGTCATCCACAGTGATGTTTTGCACCGGCTGCATGAAGAGCTTAATTCCTTCGACGTTCTGCAGCGAGCTTTGAAGCCGGCGAATGACGTCCGAGGCGTTGAGGTCTCGCTGAGAAAGCTCCTTCAGGTTAATGGAGAAGCGCCCGCTGTTCAGCGTGGTGTTCGTGCCATCCGCGCCGATGAACGAGGTCAGGCTCTCGACAGCGGGATCGGCGAGGATCACCTTCGCGAGTTCCTTATGCTTCTCGGCCATGGCCGGGAACGAGATGGTCTCCGGCGCTTGCGAGATACCCTGAATCACGCCGGTATCCTGCACTGGGAAAAACCCTTTGGGTGCGACGATGTAGAGAAAGATCGTCAGCGCCAGAGTGCCCAACGCGATCAGCAGGACGATGGGTTGGAAGCGGAGGACAAATTTCAGAGTACGACCGTAGAAGTCGATCATGCGCTGGAAAGCGCGCTCGGAAAATCGATAGAGGCGTGTCTGCTGCTCGGTCGGATCGTAATGCAGTGTGCGCGCACACATCATTGGCGTTAGGGTGAGCGAGACAACCGCCGAGATGATAATGGTGACTGCGAGAGTCACGGCGAATTCGCGGAAGAGGCGGCCAACCACGTCGCCCATGAACAGCAGGGGGATGAGCACGGCGATGAGCGAAACCGTGAGCGAGAGAATGGTGAAGCCGATCTGCTCGGCGCCCTTGAGCGCAGCCTGCAACGGCGGATCGCCCTCTTCCAGGTAGCGCGAGATGTTCTCGATCATCACGATGGCGTCGTCCACCACGAATCCGGTGGCGATGGTGAGCGCCATCATCGATAGGTTGTCCAGGCTGTATCCCAGCACATACATGGCGCCAAGGGTGCCGACCAGGGAGATCGGCACCGCTATAGCGGGAATGATGGTGGCGCGGATACTGCGCAAGAAGAGGAATATGACCAGCACCACCAGCACCACGGTCAGCATCAGTTCGAACTCCACGTCGGAGACCGAGGCTTCGATGGGCACCGTAAGGTCGGTCATCTGCGTGACTTTGATACCGGCAGGCAAGTTGGTCTCAAGCTGAGGCAAGATGTTCTTGATGCTCTTGACGACGCTGATGGTGTTTGCGCCGGGCTGTCGCTGAATGTTGAGAATTACCGCCGGGGTCTGGTTCATCCAGGCCGCCTGGTTGTTATTCTCAACGCCATCCACCACCTGCGCTACATCCTTGAGTACGACCGGCGCTCCGTTGCGGTAGGCCACGACGACGTCTTTGTATTCAATGCTGCGTTGAAGCTGATCGTTGGAGTCGATCTGATAATTCTGCCGGGGACCGTCGAAGTTGCCCTTCGCTGCATTCACGCTGGTTTGAATAAGCGCAGTGCGAAGCTGCTCCAGAGTTAGGCCGTAAGAAGCAAGCGCGGCGGGATTGGCCTGGATGCGGACCGCCGGTTTCTGGCCGCCACTGATGCTCACCAGACCGACTCCATTGAGCTGGGAGAGCTTCGGCGCGAGGCGAGTATCCACCAGGTCTTCGACCTGCGAGAGCGGAATGGAGTCAGAGGTGATGGCCAGCGTGAGCACCGGTGCGTCGGCAGGATTAGTTTTGCTATAGATGGGCGGCGCCGGAAGCACACTGGGCAAGAAGCTCTGCGCGGCGTTGATGGCCGACTGCACCTCTTCCTCGGCCACATCGAGGCTGAGGTTTAGGTTGAACTGCAGCACGATGACCGAGGTTGTGCCCGAGCTCGTAGAGGTCATCTGGCTGAGCCCCTGCAATTGGCCGAACTGCCTCTCTAGCGGCGCGGTGACAGTAGTGGCCACCACATCCGGGCTGGCGCCGGGGTAGAAGGTGAGCACCTGGATGGTCGGGTAATCCACCTGGGGCAGGGCGGAAACCGGCAACTGCGTGTAGGCGACGATTCCCACGAGCAGAATGGCAGCCATCAGCAGCGATGTGGCAACCGGTCGCAGAATGAATGGGCGCGATGGACTCACGGCGTGCTACTCCCGCTCGTGGTGGCCGGCTGAGATCCTTTGGCGATGCTCACCTTCGCGTTGGGCTGCAGCTTCTCAAAGCTGCTGTTGGCGACCACTTCTCCGGGTTGGATGCCTTCGACCGCGGTCATGCCTGCATTCACCGTGCCGGGCTTGACGGTACGCATCTGAGCGGTCCCGTTCTGAATAACGTAAACAAAGGAAGCCTGGCCGTTGTGCTGGATGGCGGAGGTGGGAATGAGCGTCCTATCTTTGAGGGTCTCCACCAACAGGCGGGTATTCACAAACTGGTTGGGGAAGAGCGCGTCGTTCTTGTTGTCGAAGATGGCGCGCAGTTTGACTGTGCCAGTCGTGGTGTCGATCTGATTGTCGAGGGTCAGCAGTTTGCCGGTGGCGATTTTGGTCTGCGCAGCCCGATCATAAGCATCCACGGTGAGATGGCCGCCGTGACGAAGTTTGGCCTGAATCTGGCCGAGTGAGTCCTCGGCAACGGTGAAGATCACAGTGATGGGACGCTCCTGAGTGATGACTACCAGCGGAGTGGTACCGTTGGCCTGCACCACGTTGCCGGGGTCGATCAGCCGCAGCCCCACGCGGCCGGTGAAGGGAGCGGTGATGTGGCAGTAGGCGAGCTGGACCCGGTCGAATTGCACCAGGCCCTGGTCGGCCTTGACCGTTCCTTCATCCTGCAGCACGGTCTTTTCCTGGTCGTCCAGAATCTGCTTGGCGATCGCATTTTGGGCCCAGGCGGCGCGATAGCGTTCCAGGTCCATCTTGGCTTGCGCAAGAATATGCGTATCCTTCTCCAAGGTGCCCTGAGCCTGCGCAAGCTGCGCCTCAAAAGGACGGGGATCGATGTCTATCAGAGGATCGCCCTTGCGGACCAGTCCGCCTTCGCGGTAGTGAACGGCCATGACCAATCCGGTCACTTGGCTGGTCACGGAACTGGTAAAGACGGGCGTCACCGTGCCGATGGCCTCCAGGTAGACCCCGATGTCGCCCTTTTGCGCGGTGGCTGGCACCACAGCGACCGGACCGCCCATCATGGCCGCGCGCCCCGCCTGCGCAGCTTTCTGCGGGGTGTTCTGAAAGCGCAGAACCAACATAATCAGGCCCGCAAAGAACAGAAGAACCACGATCCACACAATCACCCGCCGCCTCATGGAGCGATTGGGTTTGGAGTGGGAAGACAGGGCATCTGGCTGGATTGGTGGAGGAGGATTTTCGTCCATCTCATCTACTTTCTTGCACGGCCTTGCTCTTCTGAATCGACAAAGCAAGAAGCAATATTGGGTCGGTGCTTATCGAGAATAGCTTAATGGAAGAGGTGCGATTCTGTCACTTTTGGGTCGTATCGACAAGCGGTCCCGCAATTCCCGCAGATCTTCATCAGTGATTTCGATCGGAGTTTGCGCATAAGTCTCAGCGAACGCTGCCAACTCGATTTCAGCATCAACTGACTGCGTGAAAGCTGCATTCTGGCGCAGCCACCCAAGCGAATGCTCCCCCAACTCTGATCCGTACACTTCGTGCAAGCCGCTTAGCAGTCGCCACTTCAGGAGCACGGACCTCGGCGTTGTACACCGTCCAGGTGTTCTTGCTATGCGCACTACGTGGACATCATCTTCCGTATAAGCACCGGGAAAGAATACTTGAAATCTTGGTGCCCACGTGCATCGACACCTGAACCTCAGGATACGCGGCAGCGTAAGCGGCAAGCACGCTGGGTACTATCTTTGGGATGAAAACATAGGTTGCCCCAATGGTCAAAGTTCCGCGGACCATTCGTCGAAGATCCCCAATTTCCTCTTTGGCGAGTTCCAGTTGCCGGTAAGACTCGCGGGCACGAGCCAGAAGGAGCCGCCCCGCCTCGGTCAGCCGAAGATTCCGTCCGCGGTCAAATAGCGGGCACCCGATCTCTTCCTCAAGCTGCTGAATGTGAGTTGAGAGAGTGGGCTGTGAAACGTGCAGCGATTCGGCCGCGTGCGTAAAATGCAGCAGTTCAGCAACGCGAATGAAGTAACGGATGTGACGAAGTTCCATATCTGATCAGTCAAGGCAAACGAGAAGCTGCGACAAATGGCAGATTCTCTCGCCCAGTTGTTCTTCGCACGCGAAGTTCATTCCATTGCCCCACGACCCGGCGCACGCTCGATCCCCTGTATTTTATTCAAAGCATCTGGAATCAGGCAATTGAATTGCGGTGTCTGAATGCTGAATCCGCCGTTTTCCGCTATTCGTAGAAGCGATTCCTGCGATTGGATCTAACAATTGGACCACTCCCAACTCTCTTCGTAAGCTCTTAAAACCTGAGGGCACACGAACAGATCCCGGAGCAGCTCGCAGTTGCTTCGCCAGGACACGCGTTCATCGCATTAACCATGCCCCCGGATGGAATACCGGAATCGAAGGAGCTAAGACCGATGAGTATCGCGCTCGCTTCTCGGAACCGCTCTTTCGCATCCATAGCTCGAACCCGCTGATCGCGCTCAGCGTAGGAGGACTCCTCTGATGTCGACCGCAGCAGGCATGAAACCCAAGCCGTTCCTGATAGGAAGCGAATGGGTTCAGGACACATCTTCCTGCATTACATGCGTTAACCCGGCAACCGGTGATGTCAACTACGAGGTCTGTGCCGCTACCGAGGCGCACATCGACGCTGCCGTGCAGACCGCCGCCGAAGCCGCCGCGAAGCCAGCCTGGCGAAACATGCTGCCGCACGAACGTGCGCGCCTGCTTAACAGGGTTGCCGACCTCATGATGGAGCGCGCCGATCTGCTGGCGCGCTGTCAGATGCTGGAGAACGGCAAGGTTTGGAAGGAATGCAAAACGCAGGTCGGGCACGCCGCGGCAGCCTTTCGCTATGCCGCTGCAGCCGTGGAGGTGCTGTGCGCCGAGGTAACGCCGCCCCGCGGCAACTATCTCTCGATGACCGCGTACGAACCCTACGGCGTAGTGGCCGCGATTACCCCCTGGAATTCGCCGCTTACGCTCACGGCGAGCAAACTTTCGGCGGCTCTGGCGGCTGGCAACGCCGTTGTGCTGAAGCCGGCTTCGAGCACCCCGACCTGTGGCATAGAATTCGGGCGCATCGCTCTCGATGCGGGCGTCCCGCCGGGCATTCTGAATGTCGTGCCCGGTCCGGGCGGCAAAATTGGAGACGCACTGGTCAAGCATCCGAAGGTGCGGATGATCTCCTTCACCGGCGGCACCGAGGTCGGCCGCAGAATCGCCACCTTTGCCGGAGAGAGGCTAATCCCGGCGGTGCTCGAACTCGGCGGCAAGTCTCCTCACATTGTCTTTGCCGACGCGGACTTGAAGAGCGCCGCCGATGCCGTGACGGTTGCGATCTTCGAGGGCACCGGGCAGTCTTGCACCGCGGGCTCACGCTTGTTCATTCAGCGCAATGTAATGGATCAGTTCCTGGGACTGGTGCTGGACAGGACGCGCGCTTTGCGCGTCGGAATGCCCGATGACCCGGATTCGCAGCTCGGGCCCCTGGCCACCTTCTCGCAACGCGATTTTGTCGAAACTATCGTGGAGACGACCCGGAAGGAAAACGGGAGCGTTTTGATCGGAGGCGAGCGCCCTCGGGACTCCCGCCTCGCCAAGGGCGCCTTCTACATGCCAACCATCCTGACTCAAATCACTAACCAGTCGACGGCTGCGCGGCAGGAAATCTTCGGCCCAGTGCTCTGCGTGTTGCCCTTCGACAACGAAGACGACCTTTTGCGGCAGGCCAACGACACCATCTATGGCCTCGCCTCCGGCATCTGGACCTCCGACTACAAAAAGGCTTGGCGCGTGGGGCGGACGCTGGAGGCCGGCGTGGTCTGGATTAACACCTACAAGCAGGTTTCGGCATCTTCGCCTTTTGGCGGCTTCAAAGATAGCGGTCTCGGCCGCGAACGAGGGCTGCACGGTATCCGCGCCTACCAGCAGCAGAAGTCCTTGTTCTGGAGCATGTCGGAGAAATTCGACGGCGGCTTCACCATCGCAAAATGAATTGCACTGCCGGCCTCGCTCGGACACAACTGCAACTCAACGTGCGGCCGCATACTTCTATAGTCGGGATATTGGCCGCGTCTGGCGCGTTTCGGAAGCCCTGGAATACGGAATCGTTGGTATTAACGTCGGGATCATCGCCAATGAAGTCGCGCCGTTCGGCGGGATGAAGCAATCCGGCCTGGGACGCGAGGGATCGAAGTATGGCATCGACGATTACGTTGAGATCAAGTACTTGTGCATGGGCGGAATCAGCTAGCCTAAGCCGCCACAAAGGCCGCTATTCCGACGTGAGCAACGAAAACAGGTTCTCGCTCATGCCGAGTGCCTGGGAATGTCCTATAATCCACACCGGAAAGGAATGCAGGTTGGCAATGAAATATAACCGCTAGTGATCACGAATTCACTTACGAAAGGTATCTTTATGACCGCTTCAACCGTTTGTGAGGCTGTAACCACCGATCGTTATTACTTCGCCCCGAGTGACGGAACACCGGATCCCATCAGTGGCGCCCGTCCGAAAAAGCTCAAATATGGGGTCGGAGGCGTTTGGAAAGAATCCAAAACCAGCAAATACATGCCCTGTTGCGACCCTTCCACGGGCGCGGTGATCGCGTATGCTCCGCAGTGCACAGTTGAGGAAGTCGAAGAAGCCATCCAGACGGCTGTGGACGCTTATCCGGGATGGCGCGACACTCCCGTAACCAAGCGCGTACAAGTGCTCTTCAAAATGAAGCAATTGCTCGACGAAAATCTCGAAGAACTCACCTACCTCTTAGCCCAAGAGAACGGCAAAAAGTGGGATGAGGCGATGGGCGATATCCTCAAAGTTATCGAGGTGGTCGAGTTCGCCTGTGGCGCGCCTCAGATGATGAAGGGCGAGTCGCTGATGAACGTCTCCGATGGCTACGACACCGTCCAGTTTCGCGAACCACTAGGTGTCTTCGCCGGCATTGCGCCCTGGAACTTCCCGGCCATGATTCCCCAGGGCTGGATGGTCCCAATTTGCATAGTCACCGGAAATTGCATGGTGCTGAAAGCGGCCAGCTTCGCGCCGCAATCGGCCATGCGCATCACGGAACTTTGGAAGGAAGCGGGCCTGCCCGGCGGCGTGCTTAACATCGTCACCACGAGCCGAAACGAGGCCGAAATCCTCCTCAAGCATCCCGCCATCAAGGGCGTGACCTTCGTCGGCTCCACCAGCGTAGGTCTGCACGTGTACTCCACCGCCGCCAGCCACGGCAAGCGAGTACAGGCGCTCACCGAAGCCAAGAACCACGCACTGGTGATGAGCGACGCGGTGATTGAGCGCACCGCTCAAGGGATCATTAACTCTTTTAGCGGATGCGCCGGCGAGCGCTGCATGGCGTTGCCGGTCGTTGCGGTCGAGAAGTCCATCGCGGACCGGTTGGTTGAAGCCGTCGTGCGCCTCGCGAAACAGATCAACCTCGGCCCCGCTTACGACAAGAACACCGGCATGGGTCCCGTGGTGAACCAGGGGCACAAGGACTTCGTCCTCAACTGGATTGAGACCGCAATCAAGGAGGGCGCCAAACTCATTCTTGATGGGCGCAAGCCGAAGGTGCCGCAGGGATGCGAAAAGGGCTACTTTATCGGGCCAACCATCTTCGACCACGTCACCGAAGAGATGTCCTGCGGCCGCGAGGAGATCTTCGGCCCGGTGCTCTGCATCAAGCGCGTGGACGGCTTCGAAGAAGGGCTCCAGATTATGAACAACAGCCGTTTCGCCAATGGCTCCGTGATCTACACCGAAAGCGGCCAGTTGGCGCGCGAGTTTGCGAAACGTACCGACGGCGGCATGGTCGGCGTCAATGTCGGCATCCCCGTGCCGCTTGGCGTTTTCGGCTTTACCGGCCACAAGCAGTCGTTCTTCGGCGACCTGCACTGCATGGGACGTGACGGCTTCATTTTCTACACCGAAACTAAGAATGTGACCACTACGTGGTTCACTGGCAAGAAAATCCCTACAAAGGTCAGTACGTGGGACGGAACCATGACCCGGGGGTGAGTTCGGCGATGACTTTCAATGGTGCTTCGTCACAATTTCGATAGTCGATAAAGACTGACCGCAACACGCGTAGGGTGTTAGTGCGAGCAAGGTGCTCGCATTGGCGCCCTTTCGTGATGGACAGTTTGTGCAAAAGTCCAATCCGGAGTACTTCAGTGGCCTGCCACCATTACCGACGGCGGGCCGCTATCCTGCGTGCTCCAGTGAATAGTAAGGAGAACGTCTGTGAGTAAAAATGCTGCAATCGCCTTTTGCCTGGCTGCTTCCATCTGTGCCCTGGCGGTTACCGTGGCCAGCACCCATGACGGATTGGTTGAATTTGCCGGAGCACAGAGCAAGATATTTGAGACCGGAAAGGCGGATGCTGTTTTGTCTCTGCGGTCGCTGCAGGGCAGTGAGGGCGTTTATGCCGCGGGGCCAGTGAAGGGCTTGGACGGTGAAATCACCATCTTCAACTCCCGTCCACATATCACGAAGATTCGCGGCGCAGGCTACACGGTTGACCATTCCTGGGACCATGATGCGATCTTCCTGGTTTGGAGTAATCAGCGGACGTGGCGCGACGTAGCGATCCCAGAGACCGTAAGCGGGTACCTCGAACTGCAAACATTCGTGAAGGCGCAGGCTGAGGCGGCTGGGATCGACTCCTCCAGGCCATTTCCGTTCCTTCTTGCCGGAGCGCCGGCGGAGGTGGATTGGCACATTAATGTAGACAAGAGCGAGGGCAAGCCCATCACCCAAGAGTTGTACGCCAAGTCGAAAGCCAACTATGTTATCAAGGGCGAGCAACTCGATATGATCGGCTTCTATTCTGAACATCATCCCGGCGTCTTCATCACCAAATACACGCCGGCCATTCAACCCGAAAGTGGACAGACCAACGCCCTTCACATTCACTTTATCTCGCGCAAGGTCGAGGCGGCGGGGCATGTCGACGACATGACGTTGGGAAGCGGAATGGTGCTGCGCCTGCCGGTGGGCTCGCCGTCGTATTCGACCACCAGCTCCCAGTTGCCTTGCGGGTCAATACAGAAAATACGGCCGTACTCAATGTCGGTGACGAAAAGATTGCCCGCCTCGTCGAATACGGGGCCTTCGAGAAACGAGTCGCCGGACACACCCAGTCGATTCGCGCGCGCCCAGGAGGTCAGTTCACCCTTGCGCCTGAATTTCTCTGGCATTCGGGTAAATACTTCAGTCATGCGAATTTCCGGTGTCTGAGTGAGCAGCATCATAATCCAGGCCCTCCTGTGCAGCTGTCAATTATGACCGAGCCAGCTGGCCTCCGCCAATTGGAATACCAAAACCATTGGCTCCGGAGAACAGCAGAAAACAAAGGAAATCATCCAGCTTCACGGCACCGACGATAGCTATGATTAGATTAGTGGCAGGATTCGCCCGCCGCTAGTTGCTAGTAAAGTACCTTCGATCGTGCAACACAGTTACCTGGAATTTCCGGCGGACGCTGGACGGTAGCAAAGACCGTGGTACAGCCGCATTGGAGAACGCAGCGTGGTTCTTCCTTTCCCACCGTTCGATGCGGCTGCGGGTTATACTAAAAGTCACACCACAACCGAGAGTCTCCAGTTATGACTGGATGAGAGAATCGCTGTGGGTTAGCTTGAACCTTAGGTTACAAAAGGATGGCATAACAATGAAAATTGCTGTGGGTGGAGACCATGCCGGATTTCCATTGAAGGCACGCGTGATCGAGACCGTTAAAGCTTTGGGGCATGAGGTCACAGATCACGGATGTCACGATCTTACGCCAGTTGACTTTCCCGATATAACTCGAAGAGTGTGTAAAGATGTCATCGAGAAAAAAGCTGACAGGGCTATTCTGGTTTGCGGTACTGGTGTCGGGGCAAGCATCGCAGCCAATAAGATGCCAGGTATTAGAGCGTCGGTGTGCCACGACGTACATACTGCTCATCAATGCGTGGAGCATGATGATGTGAATGTAGTTTGTGTGGGGGCCAAAATTGTTGGGGAATGGCTGGTGTCCGACTTGATCGAAAGGTTCTTGCAAGCGGAATTCAGTACTGATGAAGATTGCAGACGGCGGGTCGACAAACTGCTCCAGATGGAAAAAGAATTTGCGCGGGGAGTGTAACAGTTCCGATGATTTGAAGAGACCAGAAAAGTTACAGCAGATAGTTGAGACTTTCTGTAGCAGAGCGAAATTTGCTTAATCGAAATGTACATGTGGGTCGCCGGCCGGGCGGTTTTAACTCTGGATCGAGTGGAGGAAGCGTGTTGGGAAAACCCGGGAAGCCAATACTAGTGATCGGAAGCCTCAATATGGATCTTGTTGCTGTTTCCGAACGTCTACCTGCCAAGGGAGAAACGATACTCGGCGACAAGTTTATGACCTTTCCCGGCGGAAAAGGGGGCAACCAGGCAACGGCGGCAGCAAAGTTGGGCGCGAAGGTATACATGGCAGGTTGTGTTGGTAACGACAGTTTTGGCGATGAGCTCTTGGCGAGCCTGCAGAGTAACGCGGTCCACACTCAATATATTGAGCGACATGGCGAATCAACTGGGATCGCCCTAATTACAGTTGATGCTGCAGGAATGAACACAATCGTCGTCGTACCTGGGGCAAACAATAGCTGTGGTAGAGCGCAGGTAGATGCAGCCTTGTCAGGAGTTGGAGAGCCGGGAATTCTGATACTGCAACACGAGCTGCCCAAGCAAACGGTGGAATATGCAATCCGTGCTGCTCATCTGCAAGGGTGGGTGATAGTCGTCAATCCAGCTCCTGCCCGTCCGGTCTCAAGGGAGATGTTATCGATGGTTGACATATTGATTCCCAACGAGACTGAAGCGAGCACGATGACTGATCGAATGATAGAAAGCGAGCAGGATGCGATTCTGGCCGCAAAGGAGTTTGTGAACGCAGGGGTGGGTTGGGTGGTGATTACGCTAGGAAGCAAAGGCGCCGTATGCTGTAGCCAGGAGGAAAGCTGCTGCATAGAAGCTCTAAAGGTGAACGCTGTTGATACGACTGCCGCGGGCGATGCTTATATAGGTGCCTTAACTTTTGCACTTTCCGAGGGACGTCCGATGTTAGAAGGCTTGCATTTTGCCAGTGCAGCCGCCGCGTTCTCCGTCACTCGACGTGGGGCACAGCCTTCCTTGGGTACACGCAAAGAAATTGAGGAGTTCGTACGAGGGTTGCCAGTGCAACTGTAGGCCGTGCACACCGGTCCGCGAAAAGCGGGCACGTGACCTGCTTTTATCCATCAGAATGCCCACGGAAGGTCGCGCAGAATAGCGGCGCGAGGGCACGGGCCGCTGCCCTGAATGCGGGCGCTGGTTGACTCATGAACCAACAGAAGGCCCATCTGTGCGACACCTATTTCGCCCCGCTCAGGCTCAAGCTCAGAGAGGGCAAGCAGATGATGGCTAACAGGCAGGCAAGCAGCAACACGTAGAAGGGAGCAAGCGCCCTGATGAGGGTTTCCACCTTGAGCCCCGATACGACGGAGCCGAGGTAGAGGCATATCCCCACAGGGGGGGCAAGCAGTCCGATCGCCAGATTCGTAGCCATAATCACGCCGAAATGAATGGGACTGTAACCTACGCTCTGGGCCAAGGGCAGGAGCAACGGCGTCATCACTATTATGGTAAACCCGGGGTTCAGGAAGCAGCCTGCCAGCAGCAGCACCAGATTGATGAGCAACATGATCAGGAAGGAACTGCTGGTAAGGCCGTGCATGAACTGCGCAACAGCGTGGGGAATGCCGTCAATGGTCATTAAGTTCGAGAACAGCAATGCAGCCGACAGTTCCAGGGCCACAATGCCGCAGGTGCGCCCGCCATGGTAAAACAAATTGTAAAATTTCTTCCCGTCCAACTCCCTGAGCAACAGAGCTCCTACCAAAATGGCATAGAGAAGCGCCACAGCGGATGCTTCCGTCGGAGTGAAATACCCGGTTATGATGCCGCCCATGATGATCACCGGCGTGACCAATGCCACAAAGCCGAATTTCGCCGTGTGCAAGATGTTGGAGAAGCTAAAGGGCAGCGTGTTTTTCCATTTGTTCTTAACGCCAAGGACGGTGTTATAGGTAATCAACACAATAGCGACCAGAAACCCCGGCAACAGTCCTGCCATCAGTTGCGTCCCCACGGAGAGTCCCGCGACGGTGGCGTAGATGATTAGAAGAAGACTTGGAGGAACGATGACAGCCATGGTCGATGCGGCCACTGTAACCGCAGTAGCGTAGGTTAAGGGGTAGCCACCCTTTGTCATTGCACCGATGAAGATCGCCCCCAGAGCTCCCACATCGGCCGCCGAAGATCCTGACATGCCGCCAAATATCAAACTGGTCACGATGTTCACGGACCCTAAGGATCCCGGCAGAAAACCCACCAGGGATTCGGAAAAATCGAATATCCTGCGTGACATGCCGCCGTAGGTCATGGCGAAGCCAGCCAGCATGAACAGGGGGATAGCCACCAGGATATAGTTATCCAAAGAACGGTAAAACAGGGTGGCCATAGTCGCGAGCGGATAAGTATCAAAGGCGAAGACGGAAACCATCATCCCCAGGAACATGCTCGCGGAAATCGGCACCCCAATAAAAATGAAGAACGCGAAAAGAATGACCGTCAAATAGGTCGCGTTCATGCGGCACCTTTAGCTGAATCGCCGGATGCGGGAAGTTTTTCATCCCAGTGGCGCAGCCGGTAGACTATATCCTGGACCAAGCGAATGCAGGTCAGACCGTAGCCGAAGGGCACGGCGGCTATAAACACAAACATGGGGAAATCAAAACCAGGCGCGGAAGTGCCCATGCTGTGGTGCATCAAGGTCAGATTTAGCCCGACATAAAAGAAAAACGCCGCGAAGCAAAGGAAGAGCACTTGACTGCTCAGCCATATAATTTTCGGATTCAGAGGAAGTTTATTGGCAAAGAAATCGACCCTAATGTGTTGGTTATCTTTAGCCGCTGCGGCAATTCCGATGCAGCAGAACCAGATGAAAAGATATTTCCCGAGCTCCTCGGCGAAAACCGTGTCGAAGTGGACGTGACGGTACACAATCCCCGTCAGAATGTCTAGCAACAAGAACACGCCGAGAAGCAGGAGAAGGATTTGCTCCAGCTGATCTGTGACCACATACCAGAATCCCCGTCGTTTTGAATCAACCTGTTGCTTCGTCATAGCATTCCACACCTGTTCTCGAACACAGTTCGGACGGAGGTAGATTCTCCCTTTGTAAGGACAGTGGGACTTTATAAAAAAGGGCTCGCCCTTCTAGGCATCAGGGCGAACCGCTCTTCAGTTTGTATGATCATCCGGCGCGTTCTTACACCTATGCTAGTACTTATTCACCGCAGCCTTAAAGTCATCCACGAATTTCTGGCCGTAGATTCTGGTGTAAGTCTGCCAGACGGGTTCCACCGCCTTTTTCATGGCTTCCCTGGCCTGTGCGTCCACAACGTTCATCTGCATGCCGCCCTTAGTCGTCAGAAACTCACGTCTCTCCTTGACGTCTTTCTTGACCAAGCCAGCTTCGAACTGAACCGACTCCTTAGCCACTCTTTCTAGGACTGAGCGTTGTTGTGGGGTCAGTTTGTTCCACCAGGGCAGATTGACCATGACCACCTCAAAGTCGGTGGCGTAATCCCAGATCGAGAGGTATTTTTGCACCTCCATATATTTATTAGCGAAGATGACAGTCTCGGCGTTTTCCTGACCATCGATCGTCTTGAGCTGCAATGCGTTATAGACCTCGCCGACAGCCATGGGCACCGGCTTTGCCCCCAGCGCATTCATGACATCTGTATAAATCTTGCTGGTCTGGACGCGTATCCTCATGTCCTTCAGGTCTTGAAGGTTGCGTACCGGCTGTTTGCTGTTGGTTAATTGCCGGAATCCTCGCGGCCACCATGCAATTACCTTGAGGTTTTTTGTCTCAAGCCGCTTGCCGATTTCATCGAGAATGGGTGGCTTGGCGTCGGCAAAGGCGATTTCTTGGTCGAGACTCTTGAACATAAAAGGAAGGCTGACAACGGAGGTCTGCGGCACCATGTTGTCCAGATAGGCAGAGCTCGTGATTTCCAGCTGGATTGTTCCCTGCTGGGTCATTTCGATTTCGGCCGCCCCATTCGTCCCGGAGAGCACGCCCGAATGATAAACCTTGGGAACGATGGAACCGTTGCTGTATTCCGTAATCTTTTTCCCCATCCACTCGGCGCCGTCGACGAGGATGTCTCCGGGCAGGTTGACCAGTGAGATCCTCATTTGCAAGGGGGGTTCTGCCTGAGACGGCACAGCCGTAAACACCATGCCGAACAAGAGCGCCGCCGACAAAAGATAGACCCACGGTTTTCTCTTCAATTCTCTCATCTTCTTCTCTCCTCTATTTCGTATGGGTGTCCATTTTCCCAACACAATTCAACTACGCGCTTTCCCGCTCCACGGCCTTCATGATCCGGCCGCTTTTCATGACCCATGTGACGCGCTCAAGACCCGCGATAACTTCTGCAGGATTTCCCGCCACGCAGATGAAGTCGGCAACTCTTCTCGGCTCGAGGCTCCCCAGTTCGTCGCTCAGACCGCAGATTGCAGTGCCGCTCAACGTGGCTGCGGTAACGGCCTGCAGCGGTATAGCCCCATTTCCAAGAGATAGGCCGCCTCCTGTGGCAGCCGCCCACTCGTCGGTGTCCAGACTATGCTCATTCCCTCAGCGGTTTGAGATATTGGGCTGACATAATACTGCTGGTCTAACCGCGCGGCAATGAGTTTCAGCAAATATCGGAATAGCGCTGTTCATAACAGTGCCGTCGCAAACGCCGTTTCCCCGGCATCCCCGGACCTCACCACTTCCCATGCTCTTGTAATTTTAAGATTGAAAGCTAAGCGTTTGAAAATAAGCCGGTTAACGATCTTTTCTTCTGGACGGATGTGCGCCAACTGACCGTCTTGGAGGAAGTCGTCGTTTACTTGGTGATAGAACTGTAGTCCTGTAGCTATTCGAGGTGAGCCCATGGCAGAGGCAACAAACTATACCGCTTATTGCGGCTTGTACTGTTTTGATTGCAATCGATCGAAAAGCGAGTTTTTTCGGTTGATTGCGGACATGGAGCAATGGCTGACAGCCCTGAAATTTGATCAGTATGCCGCCTACAAGGCATCAACGAATCCGCAGTTTGCCGAGTATCCTGCTTTCCGCCGTGTGCTGAAAAGTGCCAAAGATTTGGCATGCGTAACCTGTAGAGATGAAGCCAACACTTCTCCCTGCCGGATAAGGAAATGTGTCTTGGACAAGGGCATTGCCGGTTGCTGGGATTGTGCAAGTGCCTCCAGTTGCGAGCTCCTAGCACCGCTCTTTAGAGCGCATTCCTCTCTGGCACACAACCACAGGTGTATTCGGGAGCACGGCATTGACAACTGGAGTGACAAACGGGGCAAGCACTACAGTTGGGATTAATAGCAGATGAATTGTCCGTCGTCCTCGGCAATGTGGGCCCATTACACAAAAAGGCAGCAGGCTTCCGGGTCAACGCCAAATTGTTTTTCTCCAGCCGGCGTCATGGTGTAATATTGCTGCCGATTATCCATGACATGGGACTGATCGCTTGGTTGCCTTCCTACTTAAAGGTATCTCGCGGGTTTTCCTTCAGCCAGATGGGACTATTGTCCTCACTGCTTAGGGAAAGGCACTGATATGGACTACTATCAACTGAACCGGACCGATCTGCGGGTATCCCGCATCGGTCTCGGCACGATGACCTTCGGCAGACCAGTCGATCAGGCTACTGCCATTCGTATGGTCGAGCGTTGCATTGAAGCTGGAATCAATTTCTTCGATAGCGCCAACGCATATCAGCACGGAGCAGCGGAGAGCTTGCTGGGAAATGCGCTTCGCGGCAAGCGTAAAGACGTGGTTTTGGGCACCAAGGTCCATCACAAGATGGGCGACGGGCCTGACGATGCCGGGCTCTCGAAACGTGCCATCTTCCGCGCCGTTGAAGATAGCCTGCGGCGGCTCCAGACGGATTACCTCGACATCTACTACCTGCACGAGCCGGATACCAACGTTCCCATAGAGGAGTCCCTGGAGGCGATGAACGCTCTTATCTGCCAGGGGAAGGTTCGTTACATGGCGACTTCCAACTATGCTAGCTGGCAGGTCTGCGAGATGCACTGGATTGCCGAAAAGAATCGCTATCAGGCTCCGGTCATTGCTCAGCCGATGTATAGCCTGGTGGCCCGGGGTATAGAACAGGAATTCCTGCCGATGTCCAAACGCCTGGGGGTCTCGACCATTGCTTACAATCCGCTGGCGGGTGGCTTGCTTTCCGGCAAACACGATCTGAAAACGGTCACTCCGGGCGGCCGGTTTGATTCGTCATTCTGGGGAATAACGCTATACCAAGAGCGTTACTGGCATGAGCAGACCTTCAATGCCGTGGAGCAGTTGAAGAAGATTGCGGCTGGCGCCGGACGTAGCTTGCCCAGTCTGGCCTTCAACTGGATGTTGCACCACACCGAGGTCGACGGAATGATCTTGGGCGCGTCGCGCATGGAGCAACTGGAGGAAAACCTCAAGTCATGTGAAGAAGGTCCGCTTAGCCCGGAGACCATCAGGGCTTGCGATGAGGTCTGGCAGGCGTTCCGCGGGCCGGTCCCCATCTACAATCGGTAACGCACAGAACCTGACCCGGTTGGGCTCCCGTACTACGAGGCAATCCTATGAACCTAAATCCCGAGCAGACCTTTAATTTCTTCCCTGTTCCAACGGACATTCACTTTGGGCCCGGCGTTTTACAAGCCCTGCCAGCGCGAGTGAATTCGTTCGGCGCGCAGAAAGCATTTCTTGTGACCGACCCAGGCCTGCGCGCCGCCGGCATTCTCGACAAGGTAGTGACACTGTTGCAGACAAGTGGAATTCAGGTCGATGTCTGCGATCGAGTTAAGCCTGATTCCGGATCGCAACTGATCGACTGCACCACCGCGGAGCTGAAGCAATCCGGGGCTGGCATCGTGATTGGCATCGGTGGAGGCAGTTCGCTCGATACGGCGAAAGCAGTGGCGGCGCTAGCCACCAATCCGGGCTCGTGTCTGGATTACGTCGGCCTAAACAAACTGCGCAATAAGCCGTTGCCCACCATCGCGATACCAACCACCGCCGGCACCGGCAGCGAAGTAACGCTGTGGTCGGTGTTCACTGATGACACGAAGGGCCTCAAAGTGGCGATCGGCGGCTTCCTGATCTATCCAGCGGTGGCACTGTGTGATCCTGAGTTGACCATCGACCTGCCTGCCCAGTTAACCGCTTCCACTGGCATGGATGCTCTCGCTCATGCCATCGAGTGCTACACCAACACCGTGTGCCAGCCGATTTCAGGCGCACTCGCACTGGAGGCGGTCAGGCTGATCGGAAAGCATCTGAGAACCGCGGTGCTGAGCGGACGGAATCGTGAAGCTCGTTATGGAATGATGCTTGCCAGTACGATGGCGGGCATTGCTATGAACCCCACCCGTTTAGGGCTGGCCCACGCCTTGGCCATGCCGCTGGGAAGCTGGAATTTGCACGTGCCGCACGGGGTCATCCTGGCCATGCTTCTGCCAATGGCCATGGAATTCAACTACCTGGCTGCGCCGGATCGTTTTGTCGACGTTGCCGAGGCAATGGGAGAACCGGTCGATAACCTGAGCCGACTCGAGGCGGCGCGACACTCCGTGGAATCCGTTCGCGCCCTGGCTCGCGACATAGGAATTCCGACTTCCATGTCAGCTTATGGCTTGTGCGAAGACCATATCAAGCCGGTGGTCGAAGAAGCCATGAAGAGCGGGAATATTCCGGTCAACCCGCGAAGGACCGTTGCCAGTGATCTCGAACAGATGTTGCGGAAGCTCTTATAGGAGGGGCGATGTCGACAGCCAGAGCCATAACGGAAACGCACGCAAATTTTATCAATGGGAAGTGGGTCGCTCCCCAAACCGGCGAGTACTATGCGAGAACCAATCCGGCCCGCCCGTTGGAGTCTTTGGGCAACTTCCCGAGCTCCGCTGAGCGCGATGTCGATCTCGCGATCGAGGCAGCCGAGACCGCTGCCTCCGCTTGGGCCGATACGCCAGGGCCGCAACGTGGAGCTCTGCTGTTCCGGTTCGCACAGTTGCTGGAGGCTTCCAAGACCGAGTTGGCGAAGATTATCACCCGGGAGCAAGGCAAGGCTTTGTGCGAATCTACCGGCGAAGTGGGTCGCGCGGCAGTGGAAGCCCGCTACATGGCAGGAGAAGCCAGCCGGATCTGTGGCCAAAGCTTCCCGTCGGAACGCCCCGGATTCTCTGCCTATACGGTGCTCGAACCGCTCGGAGTAGTGGCGGCGATCTGTCCATGGAATTTTCCCGTAGTGACGCCGGTGCGAAAAATTGCTCCCGCGCTTGCCTTCGGCAACACGGTGGTTTTCAAGCCGGCATCTCTTACCCCATGGTCGGCTGTCTTTGTCACGCGGCTGCTCGAGGAAGCCGGAGTGCCCCCAGGAGTCGTTAATCTTGTCATGGGTCCGGGAGCTCGAGTCGGCAGTGTTCTCGTTGCAGACCGCCGCGTTCGCGGGATTAGTTTCACGGGCTCCACGGATGTGGGCGTGCCCCTGTACGAGGCCGCGGCGCGTCACTTGGCCAGCGTGCAACTTGAACTGGGAGGCAAAAACCCTGCGATCGTGATCGACTACGCGGACCTGGATGAGGCCGCGCGCGAAATCGTGTCGGCCGCTTTCCTCTGTAGCGGCCAGCGGTGCACGGCCCTAAGCCGCGTCATCGTTACCGAAGAGCAGGCCGATGCACTTGTCGCCAAGATCCTCTCCTATGTCAAAAAGATTCAGGTCGGCGACGGTATGCTGGAGACTACGACGATGGGCCCTCTTGTTAACAGGTCGCAGTTCGACACTGTGGAGAGGTACGTAGCAAAGGGAGTCGAATCGGGCTGTAAGTTATTGTACGGAGGCAAAGCTCTAGGAAGGCAACCAGACCAGGACGGCTACTACTTTAGCCCGACACTCTTTGATCAGGTTCCGGCCAGCTCGGCGCTGGCGAAGGAAGAGATATTCGGCCCAGTGTTGCCAGTGATTCGCGTGCGGGATGTCGACGAAGCAATCTCCGTTGCCAACGGCACGCGTTACGGTCTTGCCGCTTCGGTCTTTACCTCGCGCTTCGACGTGGCTTCTAGGTGTATGCGACGCATACAAGCTGGCATGATCCATGTTAATCATGGTACTGCCAGCCAGGCGCATGTCCCCTTCGGCGGGCGCAAGGATTCCGGCCAGGGTGCTTTTTCCATTGGGCCGACGGCCAAGGACTTTTTCACGAACGTCAAGACAATTTACGGCAAGTGGTAAGGAAGGTTGCTCCTCACATCCTGAAGAGGCGGGTCAACTCGCGTTCACCGATTCGCGATACGTGGACGGCACGGCTTCGTTGGTCTCGCGTAAGCCAACGGAATTCCATCAGTTTTTGGCAGATAGCTGCTCCGACGGCGCCCCCCATATGGTCCCTTCGCTCTGTCCAATCGAGGCATCGGCGTGCGAAACTTCTGCGTAATCGGCGTAGCTCATCTGCATCGACGCCCCACTCTCGCAATAGGTGTTCACCGCTCGCAGTAAGTTCGTACTCTCGCTTACCCTGGGCTACAATGAACTGTTTCTGCTCCAAGGCCGCCGTGAGACGCACTGCCAGGTTCCCGGCGAGGTGGTCGTAGCAGGTGCGCGCGTAGCAGAGTGCCTGACTCGCGCCCGACGGGCGATATGCATGTGGGGTGGAAATAGACCCCAGGGACTCGATTGCATGCGCGATTTGCGCCCCTGCCAGGCAGTAATAGCGGTATCGGCCTTCCCGCGACACCTTGACGAATCCGCCCTGAAGCAATTGCGCGAGATGCATGCTCGCTGACTGCGCCGATATGCCAGCCACAATGGCGAGTTCGCCGGCCGATCTTACCGCACCATCCAGCAAAGATGCCAACACGCCTGATTCGTAATTACGTTGCGGAAACACACTCGCTCTGGAGCAGTTCCGGAAAGCTGTTTTCGGCCAGCTGGAAAACCGCTACAGCCCAACTTCCTCGAACCGGGTTCCGGCCCGCGTCGTCCAATGCGGCTGGCTCGACGCGGCATTCCCAGCTCCAGCATCCCTCTGCTATTCGTTAGCCGATACAGCTTTGGCTGCAACACCGTTCACACGCGGTACAATTCGAGCGATTCAGAGTTGAAAGTCCTGTTACGCGCCAAAGTGCGGGAGATCAACTACGATGAAAAACCTGGCTTTTATTGTTTCCGTGCTGCTGGGCCTTTCGGCTGCCGCCTACGCGCAGCAGAATCCTTCAGCATCAATTACGCCTCAATCTCTGGATGCCTTGCAGCAGCAGATTAGGGATTTGCAGGAACGAGTCATAGCCCTGGAAGGGCAACTGCGGATGATGAAGGGGCAGACGGCCCCAGCACCGCAGACCGCGCAGGGAACAGCCGAGGCGCAATCCAGGCCCGCTGCTCCGCCGCCCAGCACGGAAGTCGCCGCCCAGACCGAGGGCGGTCCAGTGTCCGGCGGCCCAGCCGCGCAAGCGCCAAGTTTGGGCGGTGCCTCCGCACTCGCCAAAGCACTTAACCCCGATATCAGCATGATCGGTGACTTCCTGGGCTCACTCGGCGGCAATTCGCCGCCCTCCGGAGCTCAACAAACCCCGGTCCGCTCGTTCGAGATGCATGAATCTGAACTCGGCATCCAGGCAATTATTGATCCCTATGCACGCGGTGATTTCTTTGTCACCTTCGGCGAGCAAGGTGTAAGCCTGGAAGAAGGCTACATTACTTTCACTTCGCTGCCGGCGGGATTCGTCGCCCGGGCAGGCAAGCTACGAGCCGCCTTCGGCAAGGTCAATACCATGCACAATCACGTGCTGCCTTGGGTGGACCGGCCGCTGGTCACCGACAATCTTGTCGGCGGGGAAGACGGCATAGACGACGCCGGAGTTTCGGTAACGCGCACCTTCGCCGCTCCCGGGAATTTGT
The DNA here is from genome assembly GCA_050015355.1 of Candidatus Korobacteraceae bacterium. Lineage (GTDB taxonomy): Bacteria > Acidobacteriota > Terriglobia > Terriglobales > Acidobacteriaceae > CAWBRT01. The sequence goes on from JBEKBO010000004.1 coordinate 29,985, forward strand.
TCCTGGAAGCTACCGGGCAAGTATTTCGTGGAGACTCAGGCGACAGTGTGCATCAGCTTTTTGCTGCGCCCAATAAGAGTGACATCAGCACCATTGCCCACCTGCGCGGCTACAGAGACATCACCGAGTCCACCAACCTCGATATTGGCGTCTCGTTCGCGCGGGGTCACAGTGCCCTTGGCGACCTCACCGCGGTGAGCGCCGAACTCTTCCCGTCTAGAAACTTCCTTACCTATCTGTACGGAATCGATGCCACGATGCGCTGGAGGCCACTGCGCCGTTCCATTTATCATTCCTTCATTACGCGTAGCGAGTTCATATGGAACCAGCGTCAGCAGCTTAATGCTGTCCCCGGAGCCAGCACAACCTTGCCGGTCCCAGGAGCGTTCCTCCCGGTGACCAAGCGCTCGTTCGGTTACTACGCTTCGGCCGATTACCAGTTGGGCCGGAGATGGTTTATCGGCGGCCGCTTCGACTCGTCTGATCGCGCCACGAGCCCCGGCACGGATCACGGCACTTCCGCCGTGCTTACGTATTGGCCCAGCGAATTCAGCCAGATTCGCGCTCAGTACCGGTCGACTCGCTACGCCGAAGGAATCGACGCCAACGAGTTACTCATGCAGGTGCAGTTTGTGCTGGGTGCTCATGGCGCCCATCCGTTCTAGCCGGGTTCTGTTGCGCCGGTTTTTTGCGCGCGATGAGTGGAAGGAGATGCAATGAAGAACATTATTTCGCGACTCTTGCTGGTGACGGCCCTGCTTGCCGCCTTTTCGGTGCTCGCGCCGCCGGCGGAAGCCAGGAAACTAAACATCGTGACCTCGACCACCGACCTGGCATCGCTGGCGCAGGAGATCGGTGGCGACCGCATCAGCGTAGATTCGATTGCCAAGGGCTATCAGGACCCCCACTTTGTGGAGGCCAAGCCCAGCTTCCTGTTGAAGCTGCGCCACGCCGATCTTCTGATCGCCGTCGGATTGGAACTGGAGATCGGATGGCTGCCGCCGCTGATTACTCAGAGCGGCAATCCACGCATCCAGCCGAGCGCTGCCGGCTACCTGGACGCCTCGCAGTTTGCCGAAATCCTCGAGATACCGCGAGGCCAGATCACCCGCGCTATGGGAGACGTGCACCCTCAGGGCAACCCACACTATTGGCTCGATCCCGACAACGGCCGCCGCATCGCCAAGGGCATTGCCGGCAAACTTGCGCAACTGGATCCCGAGAATGCGAGCTATTTCCAGCAGCGGTTTCAGGACTTCGACAAGCGCTTGACGGCTGCCGAGCAAAACTGGGATGCCCAGATGCGGCCGTATACGGGCCGCAAGGTTGTCACCTATCACAACTCGTGGCCCAACTTCGCCAAGCATTTCAAGCTGAACGTGGTCGGCTACGTCGAGCCGCGCCCGGGCATTCCACCCAGCCCCGGCCACACGCTGGAGTTGATCCAGGCGATGCGGCGCGACAACGTCAAGATCATCATGGTCGAACCGTATTTCGACCTGAAGACACCCGACAGCATCGCGCGCGAAACCGGGGGCAAGGTGCTGGTGATGACTCCCTCCGTCGGCGGAGAAAAACCGGTCACAGACTACTTCAAGCTGTTCGACTACGATATCAATCTGCTGGTCAACGCATTTAAGACTGTGCAGTAGGACGTAACAGCAGACATCTTTGCATTAAGGAGAGAAATCGGCCAGATGGAGATGCTCCAATTCCTGCTGCTGCCGTTTCTGGCGAGTCTGATCCTCACCGGGATCCATGCCTATCTGGGCGTACACGTGGTCGAACGCGGCGTGATCTTCGTCGACTTGGCGCTTGCGCAGATCGCCGCCTTGGGCGCTACCATCGCCATTCTAGCGGGCATGGACCCGCACGGCAGCGAGGCATACTGGATCAGCCTGGCATTTACCTTTTTAGGCGCAGGTCTCTTTGCCCTTGCCCGCTCGCGCCGCGCCACCCGCATTCCGCTGGAGGCGTTCATCGGCATTACGTACGCCGTCGCCTCCGCTGCCGCTATTCTGGCCATGAGCAAGGCTACCGGCGAAACCGAACACCTGAAAGACATGCTGGTTGGCAACATCCTGGCCGTATCGCGCCACGATGTAATCAAGACCGCCGCCCTGTATGGCGCCATCGGCCTGTTCCATTACATCTTTCGCCGCAGATTTCTTCTTATCTCCATGGACCCGACACGAGCGAAGGCGGAGAACATCTCGATACGGCTCTGGGACTTCCTCTTTTACGCTTCGTTCGGCTTCGTTGTAACCTCATCGGTCGCCATCGCCGGCGTGCTGCTCGTCTTCTGTTACTTGATCGTGCCCTCCGTGGGTGCCATGTTGTTCTCCGACCACATCGGTAAAAGGCTGGCAATCGGGTGGACCATGGGCACACTAGTCTCGGCCTTCGGCGTCTATCTTTCAGTGTTGCTCGACCTGCCGACCGGCGCCACCATCGTCTGCACTTTTGGCGCGATCCTTCTGCTGATGTTCTTGCTGCGCCAGATCCTGCCCTGGGGTCGAGGCACAGCAAGCCAGTAACGATCAACGAGCTATCTTTAAAGTTTCGTCGATCCTCTGTTTGAGCCGCGCCGCTCAGAACCCCGAGCCATCGCCCACCACTTTTGGGTGAAATAGTCCCACTCTCGCACACTGACAGAAATACGGTCATTCTCCGCGAAAGGGGAAAGCCTGCGATTGGTGGCTATACCACCTCTAGTGCCTGCGTCGCAGCCTGCGGCGAAGCTAACCGCACGTACTCTTCGATATCTCGTAGGTGGGCGTCTATCGCTTCCTCTTTCACTCCTTCTGGAGCATAGACGGTGAAGAGGGCGGAGTTCGTCCCCGCGGTGATGCGAGTGCGGGCATCGGGGCCGTACAGCACGCTGGAGACGATGCCTTCGCCGTCTGTGATCATCATGTCGCCACGCTTGCAGGTCTCAATCCTGCCCCGGATGCCCAAGTAGGTCTCGCCGCCCGCCGACACAGTCAGCGTAAGCGGCTGGATTATCCTGTTAAGGTCGTGGCCGGCAGTGAGCAACATGTTCTTGAGCTCGGCCATGAACATCGCCTCCACCAGCGCTGCCACGCTTGGGATGGGCTTGCCCTTCAGAGCCACCGACTCTACCTGGAGAAGCACGTGGTACGCCTTATCGAACTTGCGGTAATGAGCATCGTAGGCTTGGATAACGGGTAGTTGCTTGAACTGCGAGCGATCGAAGCTGCCAAATTGCCTGCGTAGCGTTTCCTCGATGTCTGCTTTGCGTTCTTCTAGCGCGCGATGGGTGGCTGGATTGGTGACGCTGGTCATGGCCAGCAGTCCCACACGGGCGAGAGGAAACGCCGGGCGAAAGTCTTTGGAAACTCGGATCATGACCTCGTCTCCTTCACAGTGGGAAGGCGTCGCGTAAGCGAACCGAAAGCATTGTAGCCCGTGCGTCGATCTCTTCTCACGCCGTTTGAAAGGTCTATAAAAGCGCCGTGGCTGCGGACGGATTCACCCGCGGAATCGTGAGTCGCGCCAGCCGTGGGCTGACGAGAATCAAGGCGCCAACCGGAGTTCCTCGGGCGACGACTTCGGGAAGGGAACGCCCGCATGCTTCGCCTCTGCGTGCAGCTCACCGGCCACCTTGTCCGAGATGGGAATACCGGTACGACTGCGCACCTGCTCGGTTCTCTCCTCCGGTTCACCCGGCAACAGGATCTCGTCAAACCCCGCGGCCCGCGGCAGGGTCTTTACACGCTCGACGAAAGTGTCGGCGCGGTGCTCGAATTCCTCGCGTGAGACGAACAGGTCAGGACGCATTGCGATAAACAGATGGCCGACGTTCTGTGGCGCGGAGTGGTCGAAATAAAGGCTCTTCACGTCCCCGCCGTAATTAGCTCCAGTGTATAGACCCGCCAGCAGATCCATGAGCATTGCCAGCGCGGCGCCCTTCACGCCGCCGAACGCCAGACAGACGCCCTCGAACGCCTTTTTGGCATCCGTGGTCGGCCGCCCTTCGGCATCCAGCGCCAGTCCCTCTGGAATTGATTTGCCGTGGGTTGCCGCCAAGCGGATCTTGCCGCGTGCAATCACCGTCATGGCCATGTCCAGAACATACGGCTCGCTTTGTCCACCGGGAACACCGGCGGCGAGCGGGGCCGCGCCGAGGAACGTGGTGCGCCCTCCCCAGACAGGGATAGCGGGAGAAGAGTTTGTCAGCGCGAGCGAAATGTAACCGGCTTCGATCGCCTGGAGCACGTACAACGCCGCCATTCCGTAGTGCGTGCTGCGGCGTACTCCGGCCATGCCGATGCCGAATTCGGCGGCGAGTTTAAGCGCCTCATTCATTCCCATGCGGCCGGAGATGAATCCCATGCCGTCATCGCCGTCAACCAGCGCAACCGCGCCGGCTACGCGCGTGACCTTCATGTCCGGTTTCGGGTTGACGACGCCGCGCCGCAGGCGTTCCAAATACATCGGAATGCGAGAAACTCCGTGGGAGTCGATACCACGCAGATTGGCCTTGACCAGCCCCTCGGCGACGATCGCGGCATCGTTTTCGGGCAGGCCCGCCTGCTTGAATATGGCGATCGTGAACTGAGTCAGATGCAACGGATTAAAGTATTTGGCCGCGTCGTTCATCGAGTCACCTTTCCTGTGAACAAACTCTGAAGATAGGAAGATAAGCAAAGCCGCTTTATACATCGCGGTCGCCGCGCCTAACTCCAGGCGCACTTTGTTTCCACGCCGGCTGATGCTGTTGCTATTCCTGTTTTACCAGGAAGTACATGGAGAGCGTCAGCAAACTTCCCGCAACCATGAGGCCGCCCATCACTGCCAGTCCCGCGGTGAACGAGCCCGTCACAGTCTTCAGCCATCCCATGATCACGGGTCCGAAGAAACCGCCCATCGTGCCTACCGAATTGATGAACGCCAAACCTCCCGCCGCTCCCAAGCCCGTCAGGAAACGCGGAGGAATCGACCAGAAGATTCCGCGAGAAGCGGTGATACCGATCAACGCGACCGAGAGTCCAACCATCGAGATCGTCAAGCTTGGGAAGCGGACCGCGACCAGCAGTCCCACTGCGCCGACGCAGCAGGCGAGTGCCAGATTGGCGATTCTGCGGCCGGTGCGGTCGACGTATGCGCCCCAAATGATGGTGCCGATGCAACCGAACAGGTACGGGATCGCCGCGACCATACCGATTGAGAAATTCGACAGGCGATGTCCCTTAAGAATCTGCGGCAGCCAGATGGCGACGGCGTAGGATCCGATGGTGAAGCAGAGTTGGATTCCGGCCAAGACCAGGACCCGTGTATCAGCCAAAGCAGCCCACAGGTTCTTTACCGGCCGCTCGCGTTTTTCAGTAGCCAGAGCGCGGACGATCACGTTCCTTTCTTCCGATGTCAACCACTTGGCGTCTTGCGGCTTATCCGTCAGCACGAATAAGAGCGCGAATCCGATCAGCACTGCGGGAATACCCTCCGCTATGAATAGCCACTTCCATCCCGCCAGCCCACACCAACCGTTCAGTTGCATGATGATGCTGGAAAGCGGGCCGCTGATGAGTGAAGCCACCGGAACAGCGATGTGGTACCAGGACATCAAGCGGCTGCGATATTGTATGGGGAACCAGTAGGTGAAGAAATACATTGCCCCAGGCGTGAACCCGGCCTCGGCGACGCCCAGCAGAAAGCGCGCGATATAGAAGCCCTTCGCTCCCGTTACGAATGCAGTCGCGGCAGTCACCAGTCCCCAGGTGATCATGATCCGCGCAAGCCAGCGTCGCGCACCAACCCGGTGGAGTATGGCATTGCTCGGCACTTCGAAAAAGCAATAGCCGAAGAAAAGAATGCCGGCACCCCAACCGAACGCCAGTTCGGAGAGCCCAATGTCCTTGTTCATCGTCAGCGAGGCGAAACCAACGTTCGTGCGGTCGATAAAAGCGATGACGTACGAGATCGTCAGAATCGGCACCAGCCTGAGAATGGCCTTTCTGAAAACCCGCCTTTGCAAAGCAGTGTCTATGCCGGCGGAATCGGATCTTTCGGCCAAGTCGCCCGTCATGTCGATTCCCCTCTATTGCCGCAAACGTCCGAAACAACCGATGGGAACAGCCGGTCAACGCAATGCGCTTCAGCGTGAGGCCCTCTCGCCGGACTCGTCTGTTCTTTCAGCTTTGAGCCGATGAATTATATGGTCACGTAATACAATGTGCAATCGGGTTTTGCTTCTCGATCGCGCATCGTGATCGTCGGCGAAGAACGGAAAAAAACATGTCCAACGAGCAGACAGCAGCGCAATTCCGCCGGGGGTGGATTGGTTTGTTTCTGTTCACCTTGACGATGATCAACTATATCGACCGCATCGCCTTTCTTTCGCGGCGAGACCGATCGCAGCGGAGTTTCATCTCTCGTCAGTAGCTCTCGGATACCTTTTTTCTTCGTTTCTTTGGACATACACGGCGTTCTTGATTCCCTCCGGCATCGCGGTTGACCGCATGGGCACCAAGCGCGTCGCCGCCTTTGGCATCTCGCTCTGGTCGCTCTCAACCGCGTTGACGGGGATGGCCTGGAGTTTTCCTTCTCTGCTGGCGACCAGATTGGGAATGGGCGCAGGCGAGGCGACGAACAATCCGGTGGGCGCGCGTGTTATCCGCGAATGGATTCCCGCCGGTGAGCGTGGCATCCTGAGCGCCATTTTCAACAGCGGGGCCTACGCCGGGCCTGCGTTGTGCGCAGTCGTGGCTGGAACCCTCATCAACGCCTTCGGCTGGCGCGGATTGTTCGTCTGCGCCGGCTCCATTGGCTTCTTCTGGCTCGCCGCCTGGCTGCGCTGGTTTCGACGTCCGGAAGATGCCGCATGGCTGGGCGAAGCCGAGCGCCGGAAGATTCTGGCGGAGCGCAAGGCCGAGGCGTCTCAACTGGACGGCCGCTCTGAAGGACACGGTCTTTTCGCACTGCTTCGCACCAGAACGATGTGGGGGCTTGCACTCACCCAAGGATGCACCACTTATACGCAGTACCTGTTCCTCACCTGGTTGCCGAGCTATCTGCAAACCACCAAGAAGCTGACCATCCTGAAGACCGGACTGTTTACGGCCGTTCCCTACGCGCTGACCGCGGTTCTGATGATCCTGGTTGGCCGCTTCAGCGATCGCCTGTTGAGGCAGCAGGGCGTTGGCAGTGGCCGCCGCCGCAACATGATTGCCGGTGCTCTGATGGGCGCCTCCATCATTCTTCTCGCGCCGTTCGTGGACAATATCTGGCTTCTGCTTGGGCTGATGACAATCTCCCTAACCGGCATTGCCTCGACCACCTCGCTGAATTTCGCTCTGCTCAATGACATGCTGCCCAATCCACGCGACATCGGGAAGGGAATGAGCTTCCTGATAGTGGGCGGCAATACATTCGGCCTGATGGCGCCGATCGTAACCGGCTACGTGATCGCGGGCACGGGCAGCTACACCTGGGCATTCGTCATCGCCGGCATACTGCTGGTCGGCGGTGCTACGGCCACTTTGACCATGACGCGCCGACCGATGATTATCCAGTCCGGCGTAAGATCGGTGGCGAGCAGCCAGTGATTCAGTCGCACTGTCGTCACCATCGAATCCGGAGGAAGCCATGTTCGTCTACGTCGGCTCACGTACCACGAAGGAACGAAATGCGCGCGGGCGGGGAATTAATGTTTATCGCATGAACACCGAATCCGGCTGCTGGAGTCACGTCCAGCTCGTCGGCGATCTCGCCAATCCATCGTTCCTGGCGACGGACCGCAGCCGGCGGTTTCTCTACTCGGTGCATGGTGACTTCTCCGAGATTTCAGCGTTTGCCATCGACGCCGGCACGGGACGCCTGACCTTCATCAACCGGCAGTCAACTTGCGGCAAGAATCCGGTTCACCTGGCGATCGACAATACCAACCGTTTCGCTATGGTGGCCAACTACGCGACCGGCACGCTTGCGGTTTTGCCGAGAAATCCGGACGGCTCGCTTGGCCCGGTGGCGCAGCTTGTCGAATTGCCCGGAACGCCCGGCCCGCACAAGGTGCAGCAGGCGAGCTCGCATCCGCATCATCTTCCGTTCGATCCTGCCGGAAGATTCATCCTGGTGCCGGACAAAGGCCTCGACCGCATCTTCATTTTTGCCTTCGATGCCTCTACAGGCAAACTCGCGCCGGCCGAAATGCCTTTCGTCACGAGCCGCGAGGGATCGGCGCCGCGTCACGTCGCCTTTCATCCATCAGCGCCGTACGCCTACGTAATCAATGAGCTGAACTCGACGATCACGGCTTATCGTTACACCGCCGAGAGAGGCCGCCTTGAGCCTGTGCAGATTATTCCATCGCTGCCCGATACATTTTTTGGAGAAAATACCGGCGCGGAGATCGCAGTCGCGCCGTCGGGCAGCTTTCTCTACGCCTCCAACCGCGGTCATGACAGCATAGGCGTTTTTGCGATCGATCAGGGCTCAGGGAGAATTACGCCAGTGGGATGGGAGTCGACACAGGGTGATGGACCTCGCTTTTTTGCCCTCGACCCCTCAGGGCATTTCCTCTACGCTGCAAATGAAAATAGCGACACGATCTTCCCGTTCCGAGTCGACAGCGCCACGGGAAAACTTTCTCCAGCAGGCGGAGTCATCGCCACGGGAAGTCCAGTTTGCATTATCTTCTCGGCTAATGAATATCGTGGCATCGACTTCCATGCATGACGGATTCGAACCAGGAGAACTATGTCATTGAAACTGACTTACCCGGTCGGCACACCCGATACGCACGGCAAGTTATTCGCCTATCGCGGAAATCCCGAAGAAGTATTGGCGGCCCTCCGCGATATCGGGTATTCGGGTGTTGAACTGGCCGTCCGCGATCCGGAAGCGATGGATGCCGGGGAATTCCGCCGCATCGTGGAACGCTGTGGTTTTGAGGTCGCGGCAGTCGGCACGGGACCGATGGTCGGAGAAGACAAGCACAGCTCCGCCGACAAATCTGTTATTGTCAACGAGTCTCTAATCACCTTTTCAAATAGGTAATCTCGTTGGGGAATTTCGTAAGGGCCTCCAGACCGCGCGATCGAACGACACATGTATTCTCCAATCCCACCACGCCTATATCAGGGAAAAGAAATTTCGGCTCTATGGCAACAACCATGCGCTCTTCCAGTCGCGTGTCAATACCGTGACCAATTACCGGCCATTCATCGAGTTCAATGCCGATTCCATGACCGACAAACCGTGCTTTCTCCCTGTATCCCATGTAGTGATCGCCGAATCCGGCTTGGGCGGCAAGATCTTGAGTAGCAGCAAACAGCTCCGAGCACCGTGCACCAGGCGTGGCGTTTTCTCTCAAATACTGCTCGATCCTGAGTGCAGTTTCAAAAGCCTCGACCAGGTGTTCTGCAAGCTGGCCGAAAACGAATATCCGGGTTTGATCGGCCATATACCCGTCGTGCACTCCCGCAAAATCGACCATGATCGGCTCGTTGAGACCGAGGAGTTTCCTCCCTGCGCCCTGGGGAAATGAAGGATTGAGGCCGCTGCCACCGGTGGCACTGTCGGGATAGCTGGGGGCTGCAAGGTTCGCACCCGACATCACATGACCGTAGAACACTTCCTGATTGAAGCTTCTTACCCGGACGAAGCCTTGGTGGCCCAGGCTGCGGTAATACCCCTCGAGCCTTCCCGCGAAGGTAAACTCGTTTATCCCGAGTTCCAGAAACTCCGGCACTTTCGCGAACAGGCGGTCGCTCATGGCTGCGGCCTCGTGCAGCTTGCCAATCTCGTACTCCGATTTGATCATCCGGATCTGACGGATCAGGGGAGAAACGTCAACGATCTCCGTTTCCGGAAACATAGCCCGAAAGCGCAGATAGTGATTCGCGGGGACAACATCCAGTTCCATTCCGATCTTTTGGATTTGACGGAAATTTAAACGGATGGTTCCAGGTAGCTCCTTTGACCTGGGGAATTTCTCGACTACAGGCAGGCGGCTTTCTCGACGCGCCCGGTCGAAGCTCTTTCGCGCGAGCAGGACGGATTCGCCAGACGCGGGTATCAGCAGGTGTCCGTCCTGCCCCGTCCCGGAGAAGTAGAAGAGGTCCGCCCGCTGCAGGATGATCGCGCCATCGATCCCTTTGTCCTGGAGCAACCGCTGCAATCGTTCCTTCCGGGTTACGAGTTCCTCAACAGGCGTAATGTGCAAGTTGTAGCTCCTTCCCACGGCCTCCCTATCGGCAGCCCTTCGTTTTCCGTGTCGCCGACGATACGCCGGAGAGTGTTCACCTAGCTCGCGGCAATGACACGATTCCCAAGACGACCGATCTTTTCGATTTCCACCACGACCTCATCTCCGGTCATTGCGAAGGCGTCGGGGCGTTCGATTTGGGGTTGTTACCACCGGCTCCCAAGCCCTCTCGCCTGCGAGCCTGAAATGGCCTTAGTACGTGAGCATCACTTTCATCGCCGTGGCTTTTTCGTGCTCCGCCACCCTGAACGCCTCCAGTACCCTCGTTAGCGGGAAGCAGTGCGTAATGACCGGCTTGAGGTTCACGCGCCCCTGGCCTAGGAGCATCAGCGCCCGATCCAGAGCGTCGAAGGGGATTCCCCGCGAGCCGTACATGGTCATCTCCTTCTCTTTGAAGGTGGTCACGGGGAACTCCGAGCAGTTCTCGGCGTTGGTGCCCATGATCACGAGCGAGCCTCTGGGCCGGGTTACTTCGACTGCGAGGAAGACCGTCCGAGCGGCGGTGATTCCTACCGTCTCAACCGCGACGTCCGCCCCGCGCCCATTGGTGGCCTTGCTGACGACCTGCCGCAGGTCCTCTTCCGCCGTGCAGACCACACGGTCGGCGCCCATCACCTTGGCGAGTTCCAGGCGGCTCTTAAGCGGATCGGAGATGATGACATAGCATCCGGCGGCGTGGGCGCAGGCCAGCACATCCATTCCCACCGGGCCGGCGCCAATGATGACCACAACGTCTCCTGCACCGGCTTTCGCCTTCAGCCGGATGGCGTTATACCCCCTACGGCCAGCGTTTCGGCGATCGCGCCCACGGTAAAGTCCACATTCTCAGGCAGCTCGAGGACGTGGCTGGCCGGCACCTTCATGTACTCGGCCATGCCGCCATCGGTGCTGAAGCCGACGGAGCTGCCGGCCTGGCAATGGTTCAGGTGTCCGTGGCGGCAGGCCCAGCACTCACCGCATTGGATTTCCATGGTGGCAGTCACCCGCATGCCAGGTTGGAACTTCTTCACCTTGGCGCCAACACGGCACACCACGCCGGAAAACTCATGCCCAAGGATTCGCGGGTAAGTGGCCCGCGGATGCCCGCCGTGCAGGGCGAGAATGTCGGAGCCGCAGACCCCGCAGGCCTTCACCTGAATCATTACTTCGTTATCCTTGACCTCCGGGACGGGAACCTCTTCCAAGCTCAGGTGCTCCGGCTTGTGTAACACCGCCGCCTTCATCGTTTTCGGGATTTCCATTTGTAAGTGTCCTTTACGAAGTGATTCCTGCCGTCCGGAGCTCCCCAACAGGCGCTGCTCTAGCGCCCGTCGAGGTAAACAGCACTCCTTCATCATCCCTACGCCTGCGTCACCGGTTGATGTACGAAAGATAGGGGATGCCGACCGCGAGCAGCGTGCCCAGGAAGATCGCGCCGAAGATTGCGCCCTGAAGCCAGAAATCTTTGCGCGAAATATAGCCGCTCGCATAGTAGATCGGGGCCGCGCCGCATGCGTAAGGGGTAATGACTCCCTGCAGCGCCAGCGAGAAGCACAGAAGCATGGCAAAACTTCTTACGGGCATGCCGGGAATAGACATTCCCGCCACCAACAGCATCGGCAGGACTCCCACCGCCTGCGAGGTGAGATTGGCGAACATGTAGTGGACGACGTAGTAGAGCGCTACCAGGGCCGCCATGACCATCACAGGCGATAAGCCTGTCAGGTGCGAAGCAACCAGTTTGGCGAACCAGCCCACGAAACCGACTCTGTTCAAGCCATCGGCCAGGCTGACCAGGGTGCCGAACCACACCAGGACACTCCAGGCAGCTTTATTGGAGAGAATGTCGTCCCAGGTGACGATTCGGCATACCACCATCAAACCGGTGGCCATGAGGGGCCACGGCTGTGGTGTCCACGATTTTCGTCCCGAAGATCCAGAAAATGAGCGCACAGCCGACGATCAGCGCCAGGCCGATTTCCCGCCACGAAATCTTGCCCATCTCCGCCAGTTGTTTCCCGGCCCACACCGGGACTTCCGTGCTGGACTTGATTTCAGGCGGATAGATTTTGTAGATGAGGTAGGGCAGGACGCTCAACAGAATCACCGCCATAGGCAGGAAGCCGATGAACCATTGTGTCCAGGTGATCTCGACCTTGGCGAGTTTCCTTACGATCTCCAAGGAAAAAGCGTTGGTCGCCAGCCCGGTGGCGAACGTGGCGGCGGTGACGCTGGTGGCACACAAAGCCACCCACATCACGTAACTGCCGAGCTTGCGCGCCGTCTCCCCAGGGTAGGAGCCGTACAGAGGTGGGATATTTCGAATAATCGGAAAGATGGTCCCTCCGCTGCGGGCGGTGTTGGAGGGAGTTGCCGGAGCCAAAACCAGATCGGCCAGCATGATGGCATATCCCAGGCCGAGCGTTTTGGATCCTAAAGTCTTAACCAGACCCAAGGCGATGCGCCGGCCCAGTCCCGTCTTCTCATAGCCGGTGGAGAACATGAAGGCGGCGAAGATCAGCCAGACCGTGCCGTTGGAGAAACCCGACAGCGCCCAGGCAACGGATGGGCCGGGTCTGGGGTCGACCAGGCCCAGTACCGTGGCCACGCCCACGCCGACGAATCCAACCGCCGCTGCCGGGAGAGGCTCGATGATAGTTCCGGCTATAACACCGCAAAATACGGCAAAGAACGCCCAGGCACTGAACTTGAGACCCGCCGGCACGGGAATCAACACGATTATGATCGCGATGATAACGGGCGCGAGAGCTATCCACAGACTCATGGCCGGTTTCTGCGCGGCAGGCGGTGTGGCAGGCGCGCCGGCTACGGCTAGCGCGGCTTGTGCAGATGTCTTTTCGACGGCAGGCGCCATCACCGCCTGGGCACCCGCCCCTGATTGATTCGTCCCAGTAACTTGGCTTTTGCCGCATGCGTGGCAGAGGCCGCTTTCGTCCTGCATCTGCGCCCCACAAAAAGCACAGAACTGTGCCATACGAACTCCGTGAATAAGTGGATTCCGACTGAGACTCTAGCAGTTTTCGACTGGTTGCAGAAGTGCTTTGTTACCGAGGACTAAGGCCGGTATGAGAGGGTGACCAACGTCAATGTTCGGTCGCGATGAGGAGAAGATTCCCATGAAGCGGGAAGCGGTCGAATTCCGGTAGTGTCCTAAACGTGTTTAGGACACTACCCGGATTCCTGTTTTTGGGATCACTGTTGAGACGACCTGTTATCATCAACACCCAAAAGGCAACCGGTATAGACCGGTTCTTATCGATCTGAGTTCCAAGGAGAACGATCGTCATGCGCATTGGCTTCATCGGGCTCGGCCTGATGGGAACCCCGTTAGCCATCAACATCCTCAAAGGCGGTTTCGAACTCACTGTCTGGAACCGCACCGCAGCAAAGACGGAGCCCTTGCTAGCCGCAGGGGCCGTCCGGGCCGAGAGCATCGGCCAGTTGGCTCGGTGGTCCGATGTGGTTATCACCATGCTCACCGACGCCGCGGCATCGGAATCCGTGATCTGCGGCAAGAACGGCGTTCTCGACAATGCCCGACCGCGGTTGATTGTCATCGACATGGGCTCGATTGCTCCGGAGATGTCGCGCTCCATTGCTGAGCGCGCGAAAGAGCGCAGCGTTCGAATGCTCGACGCGCCCGTCACCGGCAATCCGAAGGTGGCCGAGGCCGGGAAACTTGGCGTCATGATTGGCGGCGAGAAGGAGGCGGTGGATCATGTCCGACCGCTTCTTGAGAAGGTGTCGGCGGTGATCGTCCACGCCGGTCCCTCGGGCGCGGGTTCCACGCTCAAGCTTGTCAACAATTTGATTATGGGCGTAGCAATCGAGGCCGTCGCGGAGGCACTCGTCCTCGCCAGGAAGGCGGGAATCGATCCTGATTGCGTCCGGCAGATCACCAGCGTCGGGGGCGCGCGCACCGGAGCGATGGAGACACGTGGGTCACGCATGGTCGCCCACGATTTCTCGCCCCATTTCTCGACGGACAACATGCACAAGGACCTCTCGACGGCTCTCAGGCTTGCGGACGCCGTGGGAGCGGTGGCGCCCGCCGCCTCGGCGGCCTTGGAGGTGCTCCGCGCAGCCCGTGCGCAAGGCAAGGGCAGCCTGGATTCTGCCGTTGTCTATACGGTCATTGAGCAGCTCTGCGGCCTCAGCCCAAGAGGGTGATCGTCGATACATCGCCTTCTCACCAATTATCCGGGGTCCCGAACCCCTAGTCTTGTTCTGGGAACTCAGACGTGGTCAGTTGATGAGTGACGGAAGACTCGCTAGCTATATTTCGGTGTGATCCCGTGGCAATCGATCAGTTCCATGACAAACGTCGATTGATATCAATGGATGCCTGCGCCTCGATTCGCTTTTTTGCCTTTACACGACAGCGGGCATTTGATATCTGTGTTGCGCCGTAATCTCGAAAAAATATCAATTACCGAAGGGGGCACCATCATGCGCAAGTGGTTCGCCAGTGCAGTGCTAGGGCTCGTTGCCGGCGTGACCGTCGGCGTCCTCAGTTTGCAAGCAGCCGATACGATCAAGATTGGTTTTACCCCGCCCGTGACCGGCGCTTCGGCGGACGAGGGCGCCCTGCAAATCAAAGCGATCAAACTTGCTGTGAAGCAAATCAACGCAGCAGGAGGGGTGAACGGCAAGAAGATCGACCTGATCATTGTGGACAACCAGTCCACCAACCCCGGCGCTTTGGCTGCGCTGCAGAAGGCCGTGGAGCAGGAGAAGGTCTTGGCGCTGGTCGGCTCCGTCAAGAGCACCCAGATTCTGGCCATGTCCGATGCGATCAAGAACTATGGCATCCCCACAATAATCGGCGGGACCAATGCCACCCTGACCAAGCAGGGGAACCCGTGGCTGTTCCGCGTCCGGCCGGATGACTCTATCGCCGCGGCCGCCATGGTCAAGTACATCAAGGAAAACACCAAGTACACCAAGGTGGCCATCCTGCACGACTCCGACGCCTTCGGTACCGGCGGCGCCGATCTGGTCGAGAAGGGCGCCAAGGATGCGGGCCTGAACGTGGTGAGGCGGGAGAAGTACACCACCAAGAGTAAGGACTTCACCGCACAGCTCCTCTCGCTCAAGAACTCCGGAGCCGAGATCATGGTGCTGTACGGCACGAACCCCGAGGACGTGGCGCTGATCCAGCGGCAGTACAAGCAGCTCGGCTTGCCCTTCAAGTACATCGGCTCCCCCTCCAGTCAGATGAGGGACACCATTAACCTCTCGCGGGATGCGGCGGAGGGGCTGCTCGCCATCGCTGACTTCGTGCCCGGCCAGAGCGACGTGAACAAGAAGTACGCTGAGGACTACAAGAAGGAATACAACCAGGATTTCGACGCCACCTCGGCCTGGACTTATGACGGCCTGAAAATTTTGGTGGATGCAATCAAAAAGGGTGGTGAGGATCGCACCAAGATCCGCAACGCCATCCTGGCTACCAAGGGATACCAGGGTGTCCTGGGCGTGTTCTCCTTCACCCCCAACGGGGACGGTCTGAGCGAAGTGAGTGTGGTACAGATCGAAAAGGGGAATCCCAAGCTCCTCAAGGTCGTGAACACAAGGGCCAAGTAAATTCCCCAACCTTTAGTGATCAGGAGGCGCGGGTCCCCGGTGGCGACCGGGGGCCATGCGCATCTGGAGGCTTCTGCATGGACGTTTCTACCAATCTGCAAATGGTGACCGCAGGGCTGGCCATGGGCTCCATCTATGCCCTCGTCGCCCTGGGATTCGTCCTGATCTTCAACGCGGTTGGGGTCGTGAACTTCGCCCAGGGCGAGTTTGTCATGGTTCCAGCCTTCGTGGCCGTCTGGCTGATCGACATCTTGAAGATTCCGTTCCCCTTGACATACCTGATCACCGTTATTTTTATGGGGGTATTTGGCATCGTCTTCCAGCGCATTGCCTACTACCCCCTGCGCCATCGGACGTTCCTTCCTGTCATCATCGCCACCATCGGTGTTTCCATCTTCCTCAAAAACGGAGCTCAGATGGTATTCGGGGCCGAGCCGTTCCTTATGCAACGGCCGACCCCCCCGGACGTCCTGAACCTGGCCAGCGTCTTCGTGGACCCGCAGTACATCGTAATCATCGTGGCCACCCTGGCGCTGCTCGCGTTCCAGTACTTCTTCTTTGAAAAGACATCTCTGGGCAAAAAGATGCAGGCGACGGCGCAGGACAAGGAGATGGCGCGGCTCCTCGGCATCCGCGTGGCGAAGATGATCGCCATCACTTTCGTCTACAGCTCCATCCTGGGGGCGGCGGCGGGCATTCTGGTCGGCCCGATTTTTTACGTGACAAAAGAGATGGGCGCCATGCTGGGGCTCAAGGCGTTCTGCTCCACCATCGTGGGAGGCTTCGGGAGCGTGCCCGGGGCAATCCTTGGGGGAATTTTCCTTGGAGTGGTCGAAGTTTTCGCGGCTTACTACATCTCCAGCGCCTACCGCGACGCGTTCGCCTTCATCCTCCTGATCCTGGTACTGCTCTTCCGCCCGCAGGGTTTCTTCGGCGAAAAGATCGCCGAGAAAGCATAGAGGGTACGGCCATGAGTCCACGCGCGGCCACGCCGCTCCTCATCGCGATCCTCGCCCTGGCTGTCCTCGTCTTCCCCTGGGCCGTGGGCAGCGGCTACTGGCTCAACTTGGTGAATCTGGCGATCGGCTTCTCCGTGGCCTGCCTCGGGCTGAACATCGTCCTGGGCTACGGGGGGCAGCTTTCCCTGGCTCAGGCGGCCTTCTGGGGTGTGGGGGCCTACACGACGACAGTGCTCACGGTCAATTACGGGATGTCGCCTTGGCTGGGCATGGTCGCCGCGTTCATTGTGGCGGCCCTCTTCGGGGTGCTCCTAGGCATTCCTACTCTGAAGCTCTCTGGCCACTACCTGGCCATGGTCACCATCGGCTTCGGGGTCATCCTGCAACTCATCCTGATCAACGCCGTCTGGCTGACAGGCGGATCGGACGGCATCCCCAAGATCCCGTCGCCGTGGATCGGCCCCTATGAACTAAAGGACCCCAAAAACTTTTTTTACGTGGCGGCCGTATCACTGATCCTTCTCACCTGGGCGTCGATTCGGCTGAAGAACTCGCGCGTGGGGCGTGCCTTTATGGCTATCCGTGAGAATGAGATGGCGGCCGAGACAGCGGGAGTGGACTCCACCTACTACAAGATCACGGCCTTCGCCCTATCGGCCGGCTACGGCGGGTTCGGGGGCTGGCTGTTCGCCCACAGCGGCTCGCATTACATCAGTCCCGACACATTCTCCTTCGACCAATCGGTGATGTTCCTGGCCATGATGGTGCTCGGCGGCAACGGCTCAGCGGTGGGGTCCATTGTAGGCGCGGTCCTGCTCACCCTGATGCCGGAGGTGCTGCGCTTCCTGAAGGACTACTACATGATGGTCTACGCGGCAGGCATCGTGGCCGTGATGATTTTCATGCCGGGCGGAATCGCTGGCCTCGTGCGGGGCTGGGCGGTCAGCCGACGGCTGCGGACCTGGTGGACCTCCGGCTCTTTGGCCGCACACGACGTGGCGGCGGAGCTGAAGGAACGTCATGCAGGAAAAACAGACTTCCCTTTGCCGAATGTCGGCGGCTCCGGCAGCAACGGGACGATCCTTGCCGTCAGAGGGCTGGCCAAGTACTTCGGCGGGTTGAAGGCGGTGGACGGCGTGGACATGGAAGTCCGCGGCGGCGAAATCCAGGCGCTTATCGGACCCAACGGCTCGGGTAAGACCACCATCCTGAACATGCTGAGCGGCCTGTACATACCTACTGCGGGCGAGATCGTTCTGGACGGGACAACCGTCACCGGCCGGAAGCCCCACATCATTACCGCCCACGGGATGGCGCGCACGTTCCAGAATATCCGCCTGTTCGGCGAATTGACGGTGCTGGACAATGTCCTGATTGGCCAGCACAGCCGTTCCCGAGCGGGGCTGGTGAGAAGCATCCTCCAACTGGGCTCGCAGCAGGCCGAAGAGGCAGCCCTGCGCCAGAAGGCTCTGGAGGCGCTGGCGTTCGTCGGCCTCTGGGGAAAAGAGTTCGCCGAGGCCAAGAGCCTCCCCTACGGGCAGCAGCGGCTGCTGGAGCTGGCGCGTGCTCTGGTCTCGGACCCCAAGCTCCTCCTGCTGGACGAGCCGGCCGCCGGACTCAACTCGGCCGAGACCGAGATGCTGCTGGATCTGCTCTTCCAGATCAGGGATCGTGGGATCACGATCCTGCTTGTCGAACATGACATGAGCCTGGTGATGAACGTGTCCGATCACATCACGGTTCTGAATTTCGGCAAGAAAATCGCCGAAGGCCCTGCTGAAACCATCGAGAAGAATCAGGAGGTGATTGACGCCTACCTGGGAACGGAGGTGGGCAATGCTCAAGGTCTCGGGAATTGAGACTTGGTACGGCGCAGTCCAGGCGCTCAAAGGCGTCTCGCTGGAAGTGAAGCAGGAGGAGATCGTCGCCCTGCTCGGAGCCAACGGCGCCGGTAAGAGCACCACCATCAAGACGATTACCGGGATGCTGAAGCCGGCCAAGGGCCAGATTGAGTTCCTGGGGCAGAATATCGCGGGGATGGAACCCGAAGACATCGCAGAGGCCGGAATCGCGTGTGTCCCCGAGGGGCGGCATATCTTCCCCGGCCTCACCGTGATGGACAATCTGATGCTGGGGGCCACGCCACGTAAGAAGCCCTCAAAAGCCGATTTGGACCGAGACCTGGAGCGTGTGTTCCACCACTTCCCGATCCTAAAAGAATTCAAGGACCGTCTGGGTTGGCAGCTCTCGGGCGGCCAGCAGCAGATGCTCGCCATCGGCCGCGGCCTCATGTCCGGGGCGAAGCTCCTGCTCATGGACGAGCCTTCCCTGGGCTTGGCGCCCGTCCTGGTGCAGGAAGTCTTTCGGGTCATCAAGGCGATCAACTCGACCGGAACCACCATACTCCTCGTGGAACAAAACGCCCGGATGGCGCTCCTGATCGCCCATCGCGGCTACGTCCTGGAGACCGGCCGGATGACCTTGACCGATACCTCGGCGAATCTCCTGGCGAACGAGGACATGAAGGCACACTACTTGGGCTCCCATGCTCACGTCAAAGAGGCGCGCCAGCGCCGCTCTCAATCAGGACATACGAGCACAAGGTTTACGGGACAATAAGACCACGAGAAGTTCGCGCAATAATCTGAAGGGTCATTCTGAGCGAGCGTAGCGAGCGAAGACCTACCTCTCTTATTAGCTGACTATCCACTCCGATATCGCCTTCGTATCCACAACGCGCTTCAACTCACGCAGCAGTAAATACGGTGTCATGCGGAAGGTATCCCGCGTCGCACCCGCCAGGTGCGGTGTAATGGTTACGTTATCCATCGCAAGCAAGGGATGTCCCGCGGGCACTGGTTCAGTCCAGAACACATCTAGCGCGGCTCCGCCAATGCGCCGTTCCTGCAACGCTGCAATCAGGGCGGCCTCATCGACCAGTCCAGCCCGCGCCGTGTTGATTAGATATACTGTCGATTTCATCCACGAAAACGCTTCCCTCCCAATCAGTCCCATCGTATCTTTGCCAAGCCTGGCATGAATGCTGATGAAATCAGATTGCCTGCATAACTTTTCCAGTGACACCGCTTCCGCCCCGAACTTTGCCAGCGCATCTTGCGCCACGTATGGATCGTAAACAAGAATACGGACGCCAAAGTTCAGTAGCTTTTGTGCGACGAGTCGTCCGATGAAGCCGAATCCCACCAGACCTATGGTCTTATCCCGCATGTCGCCCATGAAAGCGGAATTGGCATATTTTTTCTTCCACTCCCCTTGCATTAGAGCGGCATGGCCTCGCGCCAGGTTACGTAATTCGGCCAACATGAGTGCAATCGTAAAATCGGATACAGCCTCCGCATTGCGACCCATGGTTTTCATCACCTTGATACCCTTATCGGCAGCGGCCTTCAGGTCAATGTTTTCCGTGCCCGCCCGGCAAACACCGATGTACGATGCGCTGCTGCGTTTAATGAGCTGTGCGTTCAGCGGCGTATGGTGAGTGATGATAACGTCGATATTCTTGATTTTGTCGTTCAACTCGGCAGGCGGTTTGCCTGCGCCAGGTCCGAGCTTCTCTACTTGACTCCGCAGGAACCAGAATTCTTCCTCATTGGCGGGTTGCCAATCGACCTCGCTGATCTGCACGTTCGCACCGAACACATCACGCACAGCGCTTGCCAGTGTGGCAGAGGGGAGCAATGGATCTCCGACTACCAAGAACCTCATCGATTAAGCCTCTCTCTTCATTAAGCAATCGATCTGATGGTGAATCTGACGCAAAGAGGGGTAAACATGCCGGTAGGCTTCTTCAAAGATGACGCGATAACGCCCGTGGCGGGTCGTATCAGGCGTGTAGATTTTTTTCTCGCGTCGCGTCTGCCGCACCGCATCCGCCGAATCCCGATAGATACCAGCCCCGAGTCCGGCTAGCATCGCCGCGCCCAGCGTAACCACCTCGGGAACTTCCAGGCAAATAACAGGAATACCGAGGATGTCTGCTTTCATCTGCATCCAGAACGGTGACCGGGTAGCGCCTCCGACTACATTCAGGGAGGGTATGGGCTTTCCGACAATCTCCTGCATGCCATTGATGATCATGAGCGATTCGTAGCAGAGTCCTTCCAGGATAGCCCTCACCAAATCCCCTCGGGTATGCGAGGTAGTTAGCCCTATCAGAGCGCCTCTGGAAAGCGGATCTGCGCCCGGTGCGTACTTGCCCCGAAAATGCGGGAGCAGCAGCACTCCCTTTGCTCCCAGTGGCGATTGTTCCGCTTCAGCGATGAGCTTCGCGAAATCTTCCCTTACAATTTCCGTACGGAACCAATCGAGAATCACGCCCGATGAAATCACTTGCCCGGCGATATAGTACTTGTCATCCACAACATAGTTCACACAAGTAAAATTCGTGTCGATATGCCGCGGATCGTTGATGGGCTCATCGATCACCATCAGGATTTGTTCGCTGGTGCCCACCGCGCTCAAAACTTCCCCGGTATTGATCAGGCCGCAGGCAAAAGCACCGCACACGTAATCCATCCCACCTGCAAAAACCGGAGTGCCTTCCGCAACGCCGGTTAACTTCGCGGCCTGCGATGTTACATTTCCGACCAGTTCACCCGAGCGCTTCAAGGTAGAACATATCTCCGCCGGAATCTTCGCATGTTCCAGTATTTCTCGCGACCAGCAGCAGCGGCGCAGGTCCACGGCCATCGTGCGGCAACCCACCGACAGGTCTACGCCAGCCTGCCCCGTAAGCCGATAGGCGATGTAATCCTGCATGGATAGCCAGTGTTTCACGCGCTGGAACGACTCTGGCAGCCGATTGCGGATCCATTGCACCTTGGTAATGCCTGCCATGGGACTCGGCACAAAGCCGGTAATGGAATAGATCTCCTCCGCTCCGAAGCTCTCACTCCACCAGCGGGCTATCTCTTCGGTACGAGTATCAAACCAGGCAATTGATCGATGAATCCATTGATCGTTCTCGTCGAGCAGTACGCCGGCGGCTCCCATGCTTGCAACCGCGATCCCGTCGACTTTCTCCTTCAACTGGCGAGTAACATCACCGAGCACTTCTTGAACCGCATCCCATAGTTGTCCAGGATCGAATTCCGCCCAATTGTTCTCTAAGTAGTGAGTGACAGTCTGGCGGCTGGCCGTTGCCTTCAAGGTCCCATCGGCGGCGTAAGCAGCCGCTTTGCAATTTGTGGTCCCCACATCGATACCGATCACACAGGCCATGCCCGCTCCTCCCTCGTACCGTAGTGGCATGAGCTATCGGACTACGACCAGGCCAGGATGCCGCCTTATCTCTTCTTCAAGTTCGCCGATGAACGGAGCAACCGCGACACGCAGTCCCGCGTGGCTGCTCACCACATCCATGCCCGCACAAATGTTATCCAGCGATACGAGGTGGGTAAGAATTTTTCCGGCGGAGATCTTGCCGGCGCGAATCATTTCCAGAGCGAGCGCATTGTGGCGCGGAGCCGACGAGAATGCGCCATAAAGAGCAATCTGCCGATAATGCAGGTGATTCACGTCCAGTTCGATCATCGGCTGGTCCTTCGGCAAACCGGCAAACAAACAAACTTTACCCATTTTGCTGGCCATCGCGAGACCAAGCTTTTGAGCGTCCGCATTCCCCGCGGTCACAATTACGACATTTGCGCCTAACCCGCCGGTTAGGTCCATAACGGCCTTTACGCCGTCGACGGAACTCAAGTCAATGTAAGCGTCAAAGCCGAACGACTTCGCGTGTTCCAGTCTCGGAGAACTGCGGTTAATCAAAAACACCTTGCCGGCGCCGCGCCCGCGGGCCAACTCCGCATGCATCAATCCAATCGGACCGGCTCCCAGAACCGCCACCGAATTTCCCAGGGCGATACCCATTACTTCCTGCGCATTCAGCACACAAGCCAGCGGTTCGGCCAGCGATGCCTCCAGATAGGTCACTTCATCGGGGATGCGATTGACATTGCCCGCCCGCACCGCACCTGCCGGAACCAGCACATATTCGGCAAAACCACCATTGTAATGATGTGCGATAGTCTTACGCGTGTAGCACATGTTCTGCCAGCCAGAGAGGCAATAGGAACAACTTCCGCAACCGATCGCGGGAGCGACGATCACCCGCTCGCCCACGGAAAAGCCGCCGACATCGGGCGCCACTTCGACAATCTCTCCCGCAATCTCATGACCCAACGCAATCGGCGGTTTAATGGCAGCGTGACCGTGACGGAAGGTGCGCAGATCTCCACCGCAGATAGCGCATGACTTCACCTTAAGAAGAAGACAACCGGGCTCAACTCGTGGGTTGGCTATATCTTTTACTTCCATTTTGCCGATGCCTTGATAGATTGCCGCTTTCATACGCGATTTCCTTCTTCCTCGTACTCCCGTTTTTTACTTGACTACATCCAGCCGCGGTGATGCTCACAAGTATTCCATATGTGATCCGGATTTTCATGCTGCATTTGGCGTGACCCGACAGGCCCGTACCAGAGGAGAGCGAGAAGAACTGGAAGGAGCGGATCCGTCATTGACATAAGCAACCTGCGAAGCACAGAATAAGGCCCTCGAATACTGGGCCAACGTGGATGCTCTGGTACCTGGATTTGTCGTTACGAGGCTCTGGCCCCGATCTTGCGAACAGGTACTTCAAACCAATACGCGGCTTAGAGAATACCCGGCAGGAGATCGAGCGCACTATGCTGACCCCGGACATGGTTGTCTTCATTACATGCGGCGGACAAGGTATTGGCCGCGCCACAGCGGTAGCATTTGCCCGCGAGGGCGCTTCCGTGGTCATCGCTGCGGACCTCAACGAAGACACCGCCAAGGAGACAGCCGCGCTTGTCAGCGCGTTTCCGCGCACTACCGGCCTTGGCTTGAAACTGGACGTCAGCGATTCCACAGCGGTCTTTGCCACGGTAAAGTGCATAATCGAACGCTATTCACGTATCGACGTCTTGGTTAACAACGCTGGAATCTGCCAGGACAAAACTCCTTTTGCCGAGATTACGGCTGCGAATTGGCACCTCGTCTATGACGTGAACGTAGTCGGTGCCGCGAACTGCATCTCCGCCGTTATTCCGTATATGAAGGCCCGTAAATCGGGACGTATTGTCAATTTGGCATCACTGGCGGGAATGACCGGCGGTCAAGCTGTATCCGCCACCTACGCTTGTTCCAAGGCCGCTGTTATCTGCATGACCAAAGGAACGGCCAAAGAATTTGCTGCTTTCGGGATCAGGGTGAACGCGGTGGCACCGGGTTTCATTCGCACGCCCATGACTGCCGGGCTCGATCACGCCAGTACCGCCATTCCGCTGGGCCGGAGGGGAGAACCGGAAGACGTGGCTGATGTGATCGCGTTCCTGGCCTCGGATTACGCCCGTTACGTGACAGGGTGCACGATCGATGTCAATGGCGGATTACAAATGCGTTAAGTCATTGTCGGATTTGGGTTAGGCGTGTGAGATGTGCGATGCCATGTCCATAACTTCCGTGTAGCCCGTGATTCAGGGACAATCGCCAATCTCGGGTTGCTGTGGCTTCAATCCTGTGACAGGAGAATCGCACTGTACGGTCCCAGCCCAACATTCCCGCTGACCGGCATAGAGTCCTGCGGCGGCCCGTTCGCGTCCGTGTCGTAGCTGAGCCAGTCATCGAAGCTCGCATCGTATCCATTCCAGTCGCTATTGAACCGAACACGCCAACGGCCACCACGCGGAAAACCAACTGTATAGCCGGCGTAACCGCGATTGGCAAAGTTGAGCACCACGATTACATCGTCGCCATTGCCGCCCTGGTCCCACCGATGAAATGCAATGACCTTATCCTGGTTGTTGACATGATGCACATTCACGTTCTGCCCGCGCAGGCCGCGTGTATTGTTGAACCAGTTGCGACGCAGTCGGATGAGATCGCGGTAGAGTTGCACGATACCTGCAAAGGTAGCCGCATTGGACCAGTCCAGCGGCGCGTCGTCATCGAACCATCCTGGAGTGAGAAACTCCTGCCCCATGAAGAGCATAGGAATTCCGGGTGCTGTCAGCACCACGGCAGCTCCGAGTGTTGATCGCTTCTTGGAGAACCAGCTCGCGGCATTGCCGGGCCAAATCATCTCGGGAACGCGTTGTGCGCCGTTGGAATCGGCGTCATGCGATTCGGTGAAGATCACGCGCTCGAATGCACTCCCGTTGTACTTCTGGGCGATTACGTCGCGAACGGCATTCATGTCACGCGAGCCGTCGTCGCTGCCAATGATCGCATCGCGAATCGTCCAGACGAAACCGGCTCCCCATTGAGCGCCGAAGCCAGCGCCTCCGGCGGCGGTATCCTTAGTGATCCATTCGTTGTCCTTCATATCTTCGGCGATGGAAATCTTCCACGGCTGCCTCTGCCCGATAAGCCCGTTGATCCATTGCATCAGGCTCCAGCCATCGGGAATATCGTCGGCTGGGTCGTCGTTCTGGTTCTTCACATTCCGGATCGATCCTACGGAATCCCATCGAAGACCGTCGGCAAAACGCTGTTCCAGCCAGCGCAAAGCATTATCGCGGAGGTACTGCCGAACTTCTCCGCGGCCGTAGTCAAAGCGCGTGTCACCCCAGTCCGTACGGCTTCGCCAATCGTTGTAGAAGTAGATGCCTCCTTTGCCGTTCAGTGACCAACCGTCGAATTGCCACATGTCCCCAGCAGAGTCGCCGAGGTGGTTGTAAACAACATCCACGATTAGAGCGATTCCGCGTCGGTGAGCTTCGTTGACGAATTTGCGAAAACCGTCCGGACCGCCGAATTCGTCTTCAATGGCAAAGATGTAGGCTGGGTTGTATCCCGCGGAAATGTCGCCTGTGAACTCGCCCAGCGGCATCAATTCGATGGCGTTAATCCCCAAATCTCGCAGGTAATCGAGACGAGTAATGGCCGAATCAAACGAACCCTTCCCCTGATAGCCATCGGGGCTGTAGACAAAAGTGCGGATGTGTATCTCGTAGATGACCAATTCATTCCACGCAGGCGTCGAATAGTTCGGGGTGGCATAGCCCTCGTCGCAACCAGCGATGAGGCTGTTGAGGTTGCCATCGCCGTGAATGATGGAGCGCGCGTAAGAATCGTTCCTCCAGAGCGCGTTGCCGAGCGGATTGAAGATCACGAACTTGTATTGCTGCCCGACCTTGGCATTGCTGACATCCACCGACCAGTAACCGTTGCCCTCGGAGAACAATGGAGTTGCGCTTTGGGACCACCCGTTGAACTCTCCCGCGACCGCAACCTGGGCGGCGAAAGGCGCCCAAACGCGAAACGTTACTCCCGACCCGGTTTGATCGCTGTAAGGCGTTGCTCCCATGAAAGGATGCTGTGCTTGCGGCATGCGAGTTTCCAGTGCACTGGCGGGGCCTCAGTCGGGTCTCCAGGGTGCTCCAGGAGCCAGCCTGCGAGGCGTTTAAGGCGCCCGCTTGTGCCTCCTTTCCGTCCAGACCTAGATAACAGCCACCAATTATGATCTACTTTGTAGTCCTTTCTCTTTCATCTGCATCTCTGCCTCGGTATGCCTTACGCAGTCTGCTGCCATGGATGCACTTGGGTGTTGGACATGTCGCCAGGGCTATCGGGTAAACGACAAGCAGAACTGTCGAAGTAGCCGCCAGCGCCAAGAAAAAACGTAGTTGCTCACATGTTTGCCCGACACTTGTGACACCCGTCACTGTGTTTGCGGTCACGCGCGCTGGCGGAGAAGTCCATTCCTTCCTAGAGTTGACGTGGTTGGAGGCGGTTTCGTTGCCTTCGAGCTGAGCTGCCGGTTTCGAAGTCGAATCGGGACATCGCACCCCAGGCTGGAGCTGACGATGGTTTTGAGTTACGTCGGGCGATATCGGGCGCTGGTGATTGCGGCAGTGATCCTACTGGCATCGTGGTCAGCGTGGGCGCAGTACAACCCCGATGCAGGTCCCCACAAGGTGCTCGTGCTCGATCAGGTGGTGCTCCACGATGCACAACGGAACAAAGATGTGCAGGTAAAGGTCTATTACCCAGCCGAGCCCGGCCCCTTTCCTGTCATTATCTTTTCGCATGGCGCCTTGGCATCCAAGGATGCATACTGGGCGTTAGGTCAGTACTGGGCAAGCTTTGGTTACGTAAGCATCCATCCATCTCATACCGATTCCGTTGCAGATAACGGCTTCCGGGGCACGGTGCTTGACGCAATCAGTGATCCTGGCGGCTGGACAGACCGGCCCAAAGATATCTCCTTTATCATCGATTCCTTTGGGCGCCTCGAAGAGCTTGCTCCGGGGCTGAAACACAAACTTGATGTCAGCCGTATCGGCGTAGGCGGTCATTCGTTTGGTGCATATACGGCAGAGGCGATTGGCGGCGCTACCGTTTTGCTGCCGGGAAGAGATAAGCCGCAAAGCTTCCGCGAGAGCCGGGTTGCCGCAGTGGTCATGTTGTCGCCCGAGGGAGCCGGTGAAATGGGACTGACGGAACGGTCGTGGGACAACTTTCATATTCCCATGCTGCTGATGTATGGCGGGCGCGACGGCGGACCCCGAAAGCAGGCTCCAGCCTGGCGAAGTGAGCCGTTCCATAAATCGCCCCCAGGTGACAAATTCGAGGTGGAACTCAAGGGCGCGACGCACATGGCCTTCGCTGGACCCTTGTTGCAGACCGACCTTCAGACAAGGGTATTCCGATGCGCCAAGCTGGAAACGCTTGCTTTCTGGGATGCCTATCTGAAAGGCGACCGACAGGCTAAGTGGTACCTGACGACCAATGCTTTGCGGGGTTTCAGCGCCGATGCGGTAACATTTGAGCAGAAGTAGGTCCCGCACTCACACTTTCAACGCACGTCACAGTCTGCGCATCCGGTACCATCCAAGGGATGACGAAAATAGCTGCGGTCATCTTGGTTTTACTTGCTGCCGCCGCGGAGTGTTTTCAACGGCCTCCAGAGAGCACGTCCAGACTATTTCTTGAAAAGGTTGTCGAAGGCGCGCCGCGCATCTTCGACCCGGTTGGCTCCGGCTCCGGACGAGGTCTCGCGCTCGACGCGCGTACTCAGAGTAAACTTCGGGCAATCGTTGTGCAGATCCTTCTTTGAATAGCCGGGCACGTTCAGCCCGCACTCGAAGCGGCTGCCCGGATCAAAGTGCATGCACTGCTTGCAGGCGTGCAGGGCGGCGCCGCACTGCGGGCACTTCCCATTTGGATCAACCGTGGCGGGCAGCACCACGCCGCATTGGGCACAGCGCGAGATGGTGTGCGTGGGCGCCATCTGAATCGCACGCGGGCCGTACGCCATATCTCCGCTCGGGCGCGAGGATTGCTGCGGCTTGCTTTCGCTGCGCTGATCGCGATCCTGGTATCCATGCTGACGGTATTTTTTGTCGGACACTGCCGATCTCCTGAATATGCGCCTGGCGATCTTACGGGTGCACAATCACTTTGATGGCGACGCTGTTCGGGTCGCCGAGCATTTCGAGAGCCCCGTTGATCCCTTCAAGGTTCACGTGATGGGTGACGGCTTTCCGCAAATCCTCTTTCCGCTTAACCAGAATTCTTATCGCGCTTTGAAAATCTTCCTTGGTATAGACGTTGGTACCCTTGAGGTCGATTTCATTGGCCTGCAGCGTATTCAGATCGACCGCAATCGGATCGGTGAAGAGAGCAATCACGATAATCGTCCCGCCGCGTTTCACCAGTCTTAGAGCCTGGTCGACTACGCTTGGAGAAGTAAAAGCCAGCAGGACAACGTCAGCCCCGTCGGGCGCGAACGACTTAACCGCCTCTTCTACCGAGACCTCGTCTGCCTTGATCGGGTACAGGCCCAGAGCTTTGGCGATTTGTAACCGGAAGCGATTGAGATCGGTGCAATAAACACGGCCAGCGCCGGCTTCTTGCGCGGCAACTCCTGCGAGCAGGCCGACGGTTCCGGTTCCTAACACAACGCACGTCGAGCCTTTTTTTATGTTCGCTAATCGAACCGCGTGAGTGCCAACCGCCAATGGCTCTGCCAGCACGCCCAAATCGTAATCCAACTCTGGCGGCAACTTATGCGCGCGCTGCTCCGGGAGCACGAAGTACTCAGCAAATGTTCCAAGCCAGCCACGAACGCCGGCGATTACTCTTTCCGGACAGAGATTGTAATTTCCGCTGAGGCAATACGAGCATTTGCCGCACGCCTTTATCGGCTCGACGGCTATCCTGTCCCCGACCTTCAACTGCTTCACCTTGGCACCGACCTTGACTACTTCGCCGGCGGCTTCGTGTCCCAGGATCATCGGTGCCTTGCGAAACGGATGCGACCCGTGAAACGCATGCAAATCCGACCCGCAAATTCCAGCGGCTTTCACCTTTACCAGCACGCTGTGTTCGTCGAAGTCGGGGACATCAAATTCCTTTACCACAACCTTGCTCAGCTCTGACAAGTACCCTGTGCTCATCTTCATGAATGCCACCTCGCATTACCATCTTCGTATATATGATAGCAATCCTCGGATGCGGCCCACGCGAATCCGCCCGGATGTTCCGCTGGCCGAAACTTAGTTAAACGCCGAGTTCACCTTTGTCCTTACACGCCCAGCAACCGGAGTTGCAGTGCCTCATCCTGCCGCAAAGCCTCGGCATCTCCGGCATAGGCGATCTGGCCGCTCACCATCACGTAGGCACGGTCGGCCATTTGGAGAACGAGATCGTTCTGCTCGACAATCAAAATGCTGGTGCGCCCGCGAAGTAGACCAATCGCCCGCACAACTTCGTTGACGATGGTGGGTGCCAGCCCTTCCAACGGCTCGTCAAGCAGCATAAGTTTGGTCGGCGCCATCAGGGCGCGGGCAATCGCCAACATCTGCAGTTCGCCACCGCTCAAGGTTTCGCCTCTTGAGGTCTGCAGCGTGCGCAGCCCAGGGAAGAGTTCAAATGCTTCCTCCACGCTGCAACCCCCGGCGCGCTGCGCCAATTGCAGGTTGTTTAACACCGTCAGGTTCGGAAAAATGCGCCGCCCCTCGGGAACGATGGAGATGCCAAGGCGATTAATTCGATATGGCGGGCGACCGCCGATCTGCTGGCCGGAGAACTCGATTGCACCTGCCATGGGTCTGAGCGTTCCGATGATCGTCCGCAAAGTAGTGGTTTTGCCGACGCCATTGCGGCCGAGCAGGGCGACGATTTCTCCTTCACCAACCTCCAGACTTACGTTGCGGAGAACGGAACTACCCTCATAGCCGGCAACAACGTCGTTCAGCTTGAGAAGTGGCACTGTGGCTTGGCTGCGCGAAGGACGGATGTCAGTCTGGACCTCCGTAGAAGCCTGCTTCCGCCCTAAATAGGCTGTGACCACCTCGGGCTGATTCATGACTTCCTGTGGCGCTCCCTGGGCGATTACTCGCCCTTGATGCAGGATGGTAATCCGGTTAGAAATTGCCAAAACGCGATCGATGTCGTGCTCGATCAGCAGGATGCTGTGACGGCCGGCAAGGCGCTGTATGAGCGCACTGATTCGCTCCCGGTCTTCGTGACCAAGGCCGGCCAGCGGCTCGTCGAGAAGCAGGACATCCGGCTCCGTGCCGATTGTGATGGCAATTTCCAGCAGACGCTGCTCGCCATGAGGCAGATCAACGGCGGTCTGATCCGCGTGTTCCGACAAGCCCATGGAGTCGAGAATGCTCCACGTGCGCTCATTGATGTCCTGAAAGCTGTAAGCATTTCGCCACAAGGCGAAGCGGTGATTGGAGCGCGCTTGAACGGCGACCCGCACGTTCTCAAAAACTGTGAGGTTCTTGAAGATGCTCAGAATCTGGAACGAGCGACCGAGCCCGGCATCGACGCGCTGGTTCGGCGGCAAAGAACCGATGTCGCGGTTCTTGAACAGGATCTGCCCTCCGTCGCGTGGCACCAGACCCGTCACCATATTGAAAAACGTGGTCTTCCCTGCTCCGTTGGGGCCGATAAGGCTGTAGATCTCCCCTTGCCGCAGTTCCAGGTTGATGCCATCGGCTACCACTAGATGTCCGAACTGCTTGGACAGAGCTCGTACCGACAGGACTGGCTGGTCGCCTTTGACCGCGGACTGGCCGTTCTCCGTTGCACGTACCACCTCGGGTCGCGGCGGAAGGGTTGTGCGGGTAAGGCTCCAGCGAGCACCTCTGCGTAGGCGGGCAAAGATGCCCGAGAGACCTTCGGGCGACAGCAAGATAAAGCCAATGAGTATCGCGCCGAAGATAAGCCACCAGTGCTCTGTAAAGGAGCTGAGCTGATCGCGCAGCACGATGAAAGTGAGCGCTCCCCACAACGGCCCCAGGAAATGATGCATGCCGCCGAGCACAGTCATCAACACAGGATCGCCGGCGTTCTGCCAGCTCATGACATCCGCATAAACGCCTTGGATGAGGAAAGTGAGCAGGCTCCCGGCTAGTCCCATGAAGGTGGCTGAGAAAACGAATGCCAGGAGTTTGTAGCGATGCGTGTTATATCCCAGGCAGCGGGCGCGCTGCTCGTTCTCGCGGATCGCCTGGAGGACCCGGCCGAAGGGCGAATGGACGATTCGCCATAAGAGGTAAACGGCGATGATGACAACGCATGAACAAAAAGCGTGAAAGGCTAAATTGTTTTCCAGACCAGGCCGCGACATTCCCTGCAGCCCATTCTCGCCGCCCGTTACCGGAGTCCACTGGAAAGCGATTTCGTAAAACAGTTGCGTGAAGGCAAGCGTGAGGAGAGAAAAGTACAGACCGCGTCGCCGCAGAATAAGCGCGCCCAGCATCACGCTCGTCAGGCCGGCAGTCAGCGTTCCCAGCAGCACCGCAACATAAACATTGGAAGCCAGATGAAGCTGCGCTAAGCCGGCGCCATAAGCAGCTATGCCGAAGTATGCTGACGGACCAAACGACACCAGGCCGGTATAGCCTAGCAGCAGGTTATACCCGATGCCGTAGAGGGTGTAGAGAACAATCTCCGTTCCCAGGCTGACAGTCGAGCCGATCCGCGGCAGCACAAAAGGCAGGAGCGCGAAGACCACCGAGAGAACAAATATTGGATGGGTGACGACCCGCCGCAGCGGACTCATTCGAAGCGCTCCCACCTCTCTCCAAACAGCCCGCGCGGCCGGACCAAAAGGATAAGGGCCATAAGGATGTACATAACGGCAGTCGAGGCCGCCGGGAAAAACTGTATGGTCAAGGCTACACTCACCCCGACAAGGAGGCCGGCAATGACCGTCCCTCTGAAACTGCCGAGCCCGCCGATGGTAACCACCACGAACGCCGGCATGATGGCCAGATCCGCCATCGACGGGACGACGCTCCACAACGGAGCCGCGAGCACGCCGGCGATGCCAGCCAAGGCGGTGCCAAGACCGAAGGTGATCGTGAAAATAGTTCGGAGATTAATGCCGAGCATGCTGACCATCTCCGGGTCCCGGCTGCCAGCTCGAATCACTCGACCCCAGGGCGTTTTTTCCAGAAATAACCAAACCGCGATCAGGATGAGGATGGTGAGAGCCAGCACTGCCAAACGGTACTTGGTTACCAGGATCGGCCCATAGACGATAAACCCCGCCAAAAACTGTGGGGCGTCGAAGGGATGTCCGCGCGCGCCCCATACGGTCCGAATGAGCTCCTGCAAGAACAGCGCCAATCCGAAGGTGAGCAACAGCCCTAGCAGGGGCTCCTTGTTGTAAAGAGGACGCAAGAGAGTCGCTTCGACGATCATGCCCGCAAGCCCAACGATAATCGGCGACAGGATGACTATCGCCCCGTCGCCAACCAGCGGTCGCAGCGTCAGAGCGAAATAAGCGCCTAACGCAAAGAACGCACCGTGAGCGAAGTTCACGACGCCAATCATGCCGAAGATGATGGAAAGCCCTTCCGCGATGACGATATAGAGGAAGCCCAGGACCAGCCCGTTGATTACCTGGGCGAGCACGACTCCAAACATGCGTTGTTCCTTATCCGCTAATCACGAAATAGACGCACGCCGGCGCGGAAGCAGGTGCTGACGTGCTGGGAATGGGGCTGATGACTACAGCGGCCCCAGGTTGCACCCGACCTCCTGCTTGGTCCCATAAAAGGCATCCAGCTCCTTCGCACCGCCCTGCGGGAATTGGGCAAGGACGTCGAAGTAGTCGAACTTATCGGTGATCTTCTGCTTCACGCGGGCCACGATCACCGGCTGAATGAGCTGGTGGTCCCATGAGCGGAAGTAGATAGGCATTTCCTTGTAACCTTCAAACTTGTATCCCTCGAGGAACTCCACCAATTTCTTCGAATCGGTCGAGCCAGTCTTCTGGATCGCGGTCAGAATGGACGTCATGCCGAACCAGTCCTGCCAGGCTTCAACCTCGGGCGGCTCGCCGAACTTGGCTTGGTACTTCTTGGCGAATGCCTGGCTCTTCGGCGTATTGTACGGACCGCTATAGTTCCAGAGCTTCGGGTAGACACCGGTCGAGGCCTGTGGCCCGGCGGCCCATAGATCAGAGTCGTTGACAATGGGCGAGGAAATCAAGACTTTGCCGGTCATGCCGATCGCTTGGAACTGCTTCAAAAAGTTCGTAAGATCGCTGCCGCCGAACGTCACGAACGCTACCTGCGGGTTACTGCCGCGCAACTTCAACAAGAACGCGCTGAAATCGCTCGTCCCCAACGGCGCCTGATCCTGCCCGACGATGGTGGCGCCAGGATCCTTCGCTTTAAGGTAATCCCTCATCTGATTGTAGGAGTCGATGCCCCACGCGTAGGACGCCGAGAGGAAATACCAGCGCTTATTTTTCCCATTATCCGACAACGATGCGTAAATGGTTCGCACGGTGACATGGCTCGGCAAATCGACCCGGAAGGTGTATCGGTTACAGTCCTTCCCCGTGATCTCCGTCGCGTTTGGCCCGGAGGCCATCAGCAATATCTTGTTCTGCAAGGCAACAGGCATCATGGCTAGAATGTCGCCACTGCTGATGCCGCCATCAATAGCTACGACTTTATCCACTTCGATCATCTTCCGCATGCGCTGCACAGAGGCCTGCGGAGTGGATTCGTCTTCCCAGATCACCTGGACCGGACGGCCCAGAACTTTACCCCCGAAATCCTCCACGGCGAGCATGGCTCCGTTATGGCCATTTTCGCCTTGCACCGTGTAGGTCCCGGACTTGGGCAATAGAACGCCTATCTTGATCGGCTCATTGGACTGGGCTGCTGCCCATGAGCTTAAGCCGACGAACAACAAGAGGGCGAGCGCAATAAGAAACAATGCTCGCTTCCTGCTTAGCTGTTGTTGGCTGCAACGGGTGAACTCCCGCCCGAGAAGGCTGGCAATTTCTTGATTCATAACGCGTTCCCCCCACGTGGAAAATGCGGCAGAACCTTATAATATTGCGGCTGCCCTTCCGTCAAGGAAAATCGTTGGACGCAATAAGTGGTATGGATCGTCAGTTGAAAAAGGACTGCCGTTTCAGAATACTTGCTGCACTCTGCTGATATAGCTGTGATGCGGAATAGATATGCCGGCTTGCAGAATTACGAGTCAGTAGGTCGGAAGTCTGGATTTCTCAGGGGCACCAACTCGGGCGCACAGCAGGCGAACTGGCTGTTGCCGCTCACCACATCGGAGATGGCTGCGTCCACTTGTTTGTTTTGCGCAAGCGCGGGAGCGGCGATGAGCAGCGTTGAAAGGACGAGCATGGCGGCCAGTAGCTTGAGTGTGCGAGATGGGGACATTGTCGGATCTCCTATCGCTCTTTCCTTGGGGCCGGGACAACTTATCTATTGAACGTGCGACGCTGCGATCTTGCGCCCGTTCCGCGGGATGCACAACTTTCTGAACGTCACCAGCAGTCTGCCACAGCGAGGGAACCGCTGCTTTACAATGCAATATATCTTGCTTCCGAGGAAAAGCTAATTCATAATGCGCTTCGCAAAAGTTTAAGGTTGGCGCGATAGTTCCTAAGGCTGCGCGCAGTATGGTCATCTGTGCGGCAGGTGAGTTGTCAACGCGGCGATGAACTAATCGCGGGCCGGGTTGCTGAACCGAGCGCCAGGAGATCGAAATGAGCAGCCAAACACCTGAGATCGAGACGAAACCAGTAGCGCCGGTTGCAACCGGGGTTGAAGCTCCAAGCAAGGTTCGGGTCTGGCTGGCAGCGCTGCTGTCGTTCACACTTTTGGTCGCCTACCTGGATCGGGTAAACGTCTCGGTGGTGATCGCCTCTCCCCGTTTCCTGGAAGACATGGGGTTGAAGAACAACCCTGTAGGCCAAGGGTTGCTGATGAGCTTCTTCCTGGTTGCGTACGGACTAGGTAACGTTCTGCTTGGCCCGGTGGGAGACCGATTGGGACCGCGTAAGGCCATGACCATTGCCCTGATTGGCTGGACGATTCCGTGCTCCATTGGCGCAATGGCAAGATCGGTGAGTGTTCTTTACGCTTCGAGGTTCATACTGGGAGCCGGCGAAGCGATGCACTACCCGATGCAGATTTCCTACGTCAAGAGCTGGTATCCCCTGCAGGAAAGAGCCAAGGCCAACTCAACCTGGATACTCGGGCAGATGATAGGGCCAGGCATAGCCATGCCCCTGTTTGCCACCATCGTCGCTGCCTATGGTTGGCGCGCCACCTTTTGGCTATGCGCCGTGTTAGGCATAGTTGTGACCCCGTGCATCTGGTACTTCACCACCGACCGTCCGGAGCAGCATCGGGGCGTCAACAAGGCGGAACTCGAACACATCCTCAAGGGACAGGTGCTTGATAAGGCGCCGAAAGAGAAGGGGATTCAAGCGAGCTCGCCTTTAAAGAACTACCTCACACTGATAAAAAATCCCGACTTTGTTTGTTGCACGTTATCTTATTGGGCATCGGTGAGCATGTGGTGGGGAATGATGTCGTGGCTACCGCAGTATCTGAAAGTGGCTCGCGGCTTTTCCTGGGCAAAGATGGGGTTCTTCTCTTCCCTGCCGTTCTTTGTTGGCCTCCTCGGTTTGATCAGCGCCGGCATAATCGCCGACCGGCTGAAGAAAGCCGGCATGATGAACTGCATAGGGCTTGCTGGATGCGCAACCTTTATCGGCCTGGGGGCGCTGGTTCACAACAACAACCTGGGAGCGTGTCTGATCGCGGTGGCATTCTTCTTTAAGGGTGTTTCGGTACCGATGGCCTGGACACTGCTGCAATCATTCACACCGGCCAACATGATCGGTCAGGCCGCCGGCCTGCAAAACGGTTCTTCGAACCTGATTGGTTCGTTGTCGCCGGTCATAGTGGGATTCCTGATCGCGGCTACCGGTACCTATACAGCGGGTCTCATGTTCCTGATGGCGTTCGGATACCTTGGCGCCGTGGCCGGCTTTTTCCTTGTCTTGAGGAAGTACTAGAGCTTGTTCGAAGATGAGAGGCTGGATTTTACGCCACGCTGCGCGGCCCCGAATCCCGATTACCAAAGGCATACTCTGCAGCAAAGGACTTGCCGCCAAGGCTAGTTGACAACACAGTTACGTTCGGTAGCCAATAGTATTCGCGCAAGGAGCGTTAGCCAAGTGAGCCGACTACCTGAAGTCAAGGCGCGAAGCGAGGTGCGGGACGGGATGCGTATCGAATGGAATGTGCCCATTCCCATGGACGACGGCATCGTCCTCCGGGCGGATGTGTACCGCCCGGTTGCAGATGGCCACTACCCGGTAATTCTGAGCTATGGAGTCTATGCCAAAGGTCTCTCCTTCCAGGAAGGCTATCCAATGCAGTGGGAGAAGATGGTCACCGACCATCCGGAAATCCTCCAGGGCTCGACCAACAAATATCAGAACTGGGAGACCACCGATCCGGAGCGTTGGGTGCCGCATGGGTATGCCGTGGTCCGGGTGGATTCCCGCGGCGCCGGCTGGTCCCCGGGTTTAATGGACCCCAACTGCCCGAAAGAAATCGACGACCTTTATCAGTGTATCGAGTGGGCAGGGACGCAGCCGTGGAGCAACGGCAAGGTTGGCATGCTCGGCATCTCCTATTACGCGTTTAACCAGTGGAAAGTGGCGACGAAGCATCCGCCTCACTTGGCAGCGATCATTCCTTGGGAGGGACGGACCGACAACTACCGCGACGCCGCTTATCACGGCGGCATTCTGTGCCAATTCCAAGAGCGCTGGGCGAAGCACCAGGTGGTCAACGTACAGTACGGCAGGGGAGAGAAAGCCAGGAAAAATCCGAATACCGGTGAGTCGATCGCCGGTCCGCTGACGCTGTCCGATGAAGAGTTGGCGCAAAACCGCGTAAATCCCTACGAAGCACTTAAGGAGCATCCGCTCAACGATGAGTGGCAGCGCGCACGCGCCGCCGATCTTTCGAAGGTGACCGTCCCTCTGCTAACCTGCGCTAACTGGGGAGGCCAAGGCAATCACCCGCGGGGCAATTTCAACGGATTCATGGAATCGCCGTCGAAGCAAAAGTGGCTGGAGGCTCACGGCGACTCCCATTGGTCGCTTTTCTACAGCAACTATGGGCTCGCTCTACAGAAGCGCTTCTTTGACTACTTCCTGAAAGGTATCGATAACGGCTGGGAAAAAGAACAGCCGCGCGTCCAGCTTAACGTTCGTCACCCTGGCGAAAGGTTTGTATTGCGGGGCGAGAATGAGTGGCCGTTGGCGCGCACCCAGTGGACGAAGTTCTACCTCGATCCTGCCGCCATGGCTCTCGACCCGTCTCCTGTCGCCAAAGGAGCGCCAATCGAGTATGACGCCCTGGGCAAGGGCCTCACTTTCTGGATGCCTCCCTCGGCCAAGGATATGGAGATTACCGGCCCGGTGGCGGCCAAGCTGTTCATCTCGTCTTCGACCAAAGATGCCGACCTCTTCCTGATCGTGCGCGTCTTCGACCCGCAGGGCAAGGAACTGACTTTCATGGGCGCGACGGACCCTAACACCCCGATTGCCAATGGTTGGCTGCGGGCTTCTCATCGCCGGCTCGACCCTGCGCGCACCAAGCCGTACCAGCCATTTCACCCGCATGACCGCCTGGAGCCACTGACCCCGGGCGAGATCTACGAGTGCGATATTGAAATTCTGCCCACTTGCATTGTCGTGCCGGCGGGCTGGCGGGTCGCGCTCAGTGTTCGCGGCAAGGATTACGAATACGAAGGCGAAATAAGTGAGTTCGGGAAGAAGTTCCACTACGGAACGCGGGGTACGGGAGGCATGACGCACGAAGATCCTGACAACCGGCCAAAGGATATCTATGGCGGCAAAGTGAAACTGTATGCCGGCGGCAAGTGGGCGTCTTATCTTCTGCTGCCGATTATTCCTGCCTAATAACGGGTCCTAAAACCACCAGCCAGTCTGCAAGCAGCAGTTGCGGCCGCACCCTGCTCACTCTTAATATCCGCGGTTAGCGGTGGGCCGTCATTTGCCTAAGTATTTCTCGGGCGACTGGATGGCTTCAGCCAAGTCCTGCAAAAAAGTAGCCGCTCGCGCGCCATCAACCGCGCGGTGGTCGGCCGACAGCGTCAAGGTCATCATTGGCCGAATACCCGGCTTGCCGTCGACCGGCACCACTCGATCCGCAATCCGCGCGACCGCCAGAATCGCCACCTGCGGCGGGCTGATGATCGCGTTGAAAGCATCGACGTTGTACATGCCAAGATTGCTAATCGTGAAGGTCGCGCCCGTAATATCTGAAGAACGCAGGCGTCCCGCTCTGGCACGCTCGGCCATATCGCGCCGCTGAACGGCAATTTCGCCCAAAGCTGTAGTGCCGGCATTGGGAATCACCGCCGCCGCCACCCCATCCTCTACGGCCATGGCGATGCCAATGTTCACTTGTCTATTAGGGCGGATTCCCTGGTCAGTCCACGCCGAGTTCATCCGCGGGTGCTTGGCCAGCACGCGAGCCACCAGCGCAACCAGCAGATCGGTGTGTGTGGGTCGCACCCTGAACGCCTTTTCAATTTCCGGCAAGAACCTCTCGCGTGCCGCCAGAAGTGCGCCGGCATCGACCTTACGGACGACGAAGAAGTGCGGTACGCTGGTCCAGCTCTTGGTTGTTCGCTCCGCCATGAGCCTGGCAGTCGAGCTTAGCGTTTCCAGCTCCGGCTGGGCAGGAGCGCCGCTGGCTTCAACCAGCGCCAGAATATCTGTCGTCAGAATCTCTCCACCAGACCCCGACCCGCGCACCCGGCTCAGCTCGATTCCATGCTCTTTGGCAAGGCGGCGCGCTTTGGGAGAGATCTTTGGTTGCGCAGCCGCAGGCTTCGCTGCTTCGCTGACGACCGCCGGGGGTGGGGTTTCGGGCCCGGTCGTCATCCGTCGACCGGACTCGCGCGGCGTCTCCTCAACCGGCGGAACCTCGCCGGGAAGAAGAATCCACGCGATCGTTTGTCCGACGGGCACCTCGGCTCCTGGCTGCACGGTTACGGCAGCGAGCACCCCATCACCCGGAGATTCAATTTCCATTACCGCTTTATCAGTTTCAATTTCCAGCAGTGGCTCTCCCCTGGCTACGGTTTGACCTTCCTGCTTAAGCCAGGACACAAGCTTCCCGGTCTCCTGCGCCATCTCAAGAGCGGGCATCACAACCCTTATAGCCATAGTTCCTTACCGCGGAGGGCGACTCAGAAGCCCTTCATGATTTTGAAAGAATTTGACTGCCAATTGCTGAATTGTTCCGCCCTGCCGCAGCAACTCCCAGGCGCGGCAAATCGGTTACTCGCCCGCCGCGCCCGCACGGAATTCTGAACCTCCCCGTGTCTTAGGACTTGCCGCAAAGCTCGCGTGCGGCCTCGAATACCGACTTTTCGCTGGGCACGGTCGCATCTTCGAGTGGGGGCGAGAATGGAACCGGGACATGCATGGCTCCCATTCGTTTGACGGGCGCTTCCAGATGAAAGAAAGCGCCTTCGGCGATAACCGCGGCGATCTCGGCGGTAACGCCATAGCGTTCATAGCCTTCGTCCACGACGATTACGCGCGAAGTCTTCGTCGCCGACTCGATAAGGGTTTTCTCATCCAGGGGCCAGATCGTCCGCGGATCGATAACTTCGGCGCTGATCCCGGCGTCCGCAAGCAAATCTGCCGCCCCCAGCGCGACCTGCACCATGCTGCTGGTCGCCACGATCGTGATGTCGTTGCCGGCACGCTTCACATCCGCGACCCCAAAAGGAATCGTATAATCCTCCGCCGGCACCGGTCCTTTCAGCTTGTACATCATTTTGTCTTCGAAAATGACGACCGGATTCTCGTCTCGAATGGCCGTCTTCATCAGTCCCTTCGCGTCGTAGGGCGTCGAGGGCAAGACCACCTTAAGCCCCGGAATATGGCTGAACCAGGCATGGAGCGATTGCGAGTGCTGGGCAGCCGACCGGCGGCCCGCGCCGAGCGTGGTCCGCATCACCATGGGGACCTTCCAGTGGCCTCCCGACATGTAGTGAATCTTGGCCGCCTGGTTCACCATCTGGTCCATGGTCAAGGTGACGAAATCGCCGAACATGATGTCCACGATCGGACGCAGGCCAGTCATCGCCGCACCGACCGCAAGACCGGTAAAGCCGGGCTCCGAGATCGGAGTATCAATCACGCGCTCCGTGCCGAACTCCTCCACTAGCCCGGACAGCACTTTGAAAGGCGTGCCCGCCTCCGCGACATCTTCGCCGATGACGAACACACGCGAATCACGGCGCATCTCTTCCGCAATCGCCTCTTTGACTGCTTCGCCAAACGTCAGTTCGCGATCCTTTGTTTCAGGCATAAATATCCTTCTCCACTTGGTCCAGGCTGGGGTAAGGCGCCGCCAGAGCGGATTGCACAGCCGCCTCCATTTCGCCGGCAACCTCCGCCTCAATCTGCTTGAGAAGACTCGCATCGGCAAACTTCTGTTCCATCAACCAAGCCGCATGACCCGTGATGGGATCGCGGTCGGTCATCCATCGCTGCTCCTCTTCCTTCGAACGATAGTACCCGCGGTTGATGTCGCCAACGTGATGGCCCCGATAGCGGTAGGTATTGCACAGCAGGAAAGCGGGACCCTCCCCACGGCGCGCTCTTTCGACCAGCCGTTTCGCCGCTGCATAAACCACACCGACGTTCTGTCCGTCCACGCTTTCGGCGTGCATCCCAAACGCGGCCGGCCGACCCAGAAGGTCGCCCGCGAATATCTCCGAATTGGAGGTGTACTCGCTGTACAGATTGTTCTCGCAGAGATAGATGACGGGCAGTTTCCAGAGCTGTGCCAGGTTCATGGATTCATAAAGCAAGCCCTGTGCGACGGCTCCGTCCCCGAAGAAGCAGACCGACACTCTGCCGTTTCCCAAACGCTTCGCGGAAAATGCCGCTCCGGTGGCGATGCCCGCACTCCCGCCGACGATTGCGTTTGCTCCCAGGTTGCCGGTAGCTGGGTCGGCAATGTGCATCGATCCGCCTTTGCCCCGGCAGTACCCGGCTTCCTTGCCGAGCAATTCCGCGAACATCCGCTCGGGCGAAGCTCCTTTTGCCAGACAGTGCCCATGGCCGCGATGGGTGCTGGTTATGTAATCGTCATTCCGGAGCGCATAACAAACTCCGACCGCCACCGCCTCTTCGCCGCTATATAAGTGCGCCAGACCAGGCATGAGAGCCCGCGTATAGAGGTCATTTACGTGCTCTTCGAACAGACGGATGGCCACCATCCGCCGGTACATATCGAGCCATTGCTTGACTCCAATCGCCGAGTCAGTTTCGGACTGTAGCGTGGGACCCGTCATTTTGCCGCTCCTGATATTCGCCTAACCGGTACACTCGCGGAATGCCGAATTTCGTTTTTCAACGGTTCGTGACAACGAAGCCTGGCACGGCCGCCCAGAGTGCACTAGCAGAACAAAATTACGGTATCCTGAACCTTCTGTAAAGTCTTGTCACTCCGGCAAACTGCCGACTGCGACGCAACTGAACTGAGCAGGAATAAGAAAGGCAAGGACGCGGAATCAGGCGACGTTATAGCAAAACCAGGGATGATGTATACCAGAGCCGGAGCACTCCAGTCGACGCGACCATCAGGGAGCGGCGACCTTGAACGAAACGAAAAAGGACATAGGTTCCCTGGTTTTGCCGTAGCTTTGAGCTTTTCTTGTCCTGGGGGTGAGTGAGAGGCTTGTGCGCCGGATTCTGCACGTCAGATTTTGGAACTCGGAAGAGGGCCGTCATCGTGCGCTTGAAATTGTCCGGCACCTGTGAGTTCGCTACCGCGGAGCACCGCCGCGCCGGGCTACTGCTGAACGGCCTGAATCGCCCTGGGATGTACCTGTTCGTTCTTGATCGCAGAGCTGTCCCAGCCTCCTCCCAGCGCCTTCACCAAGTAGACTGAGGTGACTATCTGCTGGCCGAGTAGTTGCGTAGCCAGGCGCTCATTGTTCAGCAAGCTGGTCTGCGCGGTAATCACATCCAGATAGGTAGTCAGGCCGCCGGTATACCGATTGTTGGCCAAGGTCAGGGCACGCCGCGAGTCCTCGACCGCGGTCCTCTGCGTGTCCAATGCTTTCGACAGCGTTTGCAGGCCCGACAAACCATCCTCAACTTGCTGGAACGCGGTCAACACCGCCTCCCGGTAATTCGCCACAGCCTCATTGTATCCGGCCTTGGCAGCCTCCAGATTCGCGCGGTTCCGGCCGCCGTTGAAAATCGGTTGCAGCAGGTCGCTCCCCAGTGACCAGAAGGCGCTGGGCGCGTCGACCAGGGTAGCGATGTCGCGACTCTGCCAGCCGCCGGAGCCGGAAAGCGTGATGTGCGGATAGAACGCCGTGGCGGCGATTCCAACCTGCGCGTTCTGGTACGCCATGAGTCGTTCGTAGGTCGAGATGTCGGGCCGGCGTTCGAGCACGTCCGACGGGACTCCAAGCGGAACCGGCGGCGGTACTGCCCGCAGTGGGGCAACCGGCACACTGAAGCTGGACGCCGCATTCCCGGTCAGGACCGCAATCGCGTGTTCATATTGCGCCCGCTGTTGCTGCAACAAAGAAACCTGCGCCACCGTTGCCTCCAGCAAAGCGGCTTGTTGCGCCACTTCCAGGCCGTTGGCCACGCCGCCATCATGGCGGTGCTGCACCAGCTCAAGCCCTTTCTGCTCGATGCTCACCAGTTCCTGCACCACGGCGATCTCGGCATCGAGTTCGCGCAGGTTGAAGTAGTCGGCGGCGAGTTCCGAAGTCAGCACCAGTTGAACATTGACCAAGTCTGCCGCCGTAGACTGCAACGAAGCGTTGGCCGCCTCCAGGTTTCGGCGCACGCGCCCGAACAGGTCCACCTCGTAACTCAGGGTGAAAGGCATGGTGAACTCATATTCTGTATCGGGAGTCAGCGGCGGCGTGGCAGAGAGCAAGGGACGATTGCCCGACACTCTTGCGCGCTGGCCGGAAGGATCAGTGGCCAATTGCGGAAAGTATGCCGCTGAAGCCACGCGCGCGAGCGCCCGCGCCCTGTCCAGCCGATCCTTTGCCGCCGCAAGCGACTGATTTGCATTAAGCAACTGCTGCTCGTAGCCGCTAAGCTGGTTGTCATTGAAGGTCGTCCACCAGGCGCCTTTCGGCAACCCATCGCTGGGAACGGCAACCGCCCAGGGCGGCGTCGTCTTCCAAGCCGCCGGCGCCTGAACGGGTGGCCGGTTATACTTTGGTCCCACTGCGCATCCAGCCAGCCATACGCAGGCCAGGATGCATGCCGCGATGGCAAGCCGCCTCCTCACTGGCCGCCCTCCTGATCCGGAGTGACCACACGCACCTGCTGGCCGTCTTCGAGCGAGTCGGAGGGGTTGACGATCAACTGCTCGTCCACACTCAGGCCGTCCAGGATTTCCAGCGTCGCGCCATAATCGCGGCCAATGGAAACCGGCCGCAGTTGCACCTTTCCATCGGCTCCCACCACGGCCACCCGCGCTCCCTCGGCGCGGAACAACATCGCATTGATCGGGACGGTAACCTTGTTCGCGTCACTATCGACGGAGAAATGCACCTCTCCAAACGAACCCGGCAGCAGACGTCTCTCTTTATTGGGCACGTCCACTTCGGTTAGCAGCGTGCGGGTCGCCATATCGATGGCTTCCGCGGTGCGCGCCACGGACCCCTGAAACGTCTGGCCCGGAAATTCCTGTAACGTAACCTGGGCTTTCATCCCGATCTTGATATTTTGCGCGTAGGCCTGCGGCACGCTCACATAGACTCGAAGCGGATCCACCTTCGCAATATCGAAGAGTTCCCGGCCGCCGGCACCGGCGTTGATCAATGCGCCGGGATCGACGTTGCGCTTGGTCAGCACGCCGGAAAATGGCGCATAGACATTCTTGAAGGATTCCAGCTGTTCCAGGCGGCGAACGTTGGCATCTGCCGCCGCGAGGTTTGCCTTGCTCTGCTGGTAGATGCTGCTCTGCTGGTCGGCTTCCTGTTGCGAAACCGAATCGGTCTGGCGCAGACTTCGCCAGCGTTCGTCGGAGGTCCGGGCCAATTCAAGTTGGGCCTCGACCTGTTGCCGCGCGGCCCGCGTTTGCAACAATTCCTGGTCGATCTCGGGGGTATCGATTTTGGCCAGCA
Source organism: Candidatus Korobacteraceae bacterium (assembly GCA_050015355.1). GTDB lineage: Bacteria > Acidobacteriota > Terriglobia > Terriglobales > Acidobacteriaceae > CAWBRT01. Next base: position 74,274 of record JBEKBO010000004.1, read on the forward strand.
GCTCGCCCTGCTGGACGCGGCTGCCGATGTCCTTGTACCAGCGCACCAGATAACCATTGGTGCGGGCATAGATCGGCGATTCTTCATAGGCCTGCAAACTGCCGGGGAGCACCAGCTCTTGATCCGGTTTTTCGGCCTTGGGATGGATAACGGCGACACTCGGCACGGAGTTTCTCTCAGTCTCTTTGGCGAGCACCCGTTCATCCCGGGCGCGCTTCAGCAACGTCACTCCGCCAGCCAGCAGCAGGACAAACAGCACCACGCCGACAATCAGCATCGCCGTGCGAGGCTTGGCCGGAGGCAACTTGGGCACCGGATCTATCTGCGGTGGCACGGCAACTTCAGCTTCCGGCCTTTCCGGCCGCTCCGACTCGAATTCCGAATCCATAAATGTCGTTCCGCTCCTTGAATTGCTTTGCCGCAGCCTGCTAGGGTTGCAGTGCGGTGCCTGCCCCGTCGTCTTTCTTGTCCCGATCGTGCACCATGGCGAAAATGGAGGGAACAAAGAACAGCGTGGCTACGGTGGCAAACAGCAGTCCGCCGATCACGGCCCGTCCCAGGGGAGCATTTTGTTCGCCGCCCTCGCCAAAGCCCAGCGCCATCGGCACCATGCCGATGATCATCGCCAGCGCCGTCATCAGCACCGGACGAATGCGCGTGTACCCTGCTTCAACGGTAGCCTCGATTGCCGGCACGCCCGCCTGCATGCGGTCCCGCGAAAACGACACCAGCAAAATCGAGTTTGCGGTGGCCACTCCCATGCACATCACCGCTCCGGTAAGCGACGGCACGCTAAGCCGCGTATGCGTCAGCAACAGAATCCAGGCGATGCCCGCCAGCGCCGCCGGCAATGCGGAGATAATGATGAACGGGTCGAGCCAGGACTGGAAGTTCACCACAACCAGGAAATACACCAGCAGGATGGCCATCAGCAGTCCCACACCCAGACCGAGGAATGAGGACTTCATGGTCGCCACTTGCCCCCGGACCACAATGTGGGTGCCGCGCGGCAGGTGCCCTTCAAATTCCTTCAGGACCTTCATCGTATCGGAAGCCACGCCGCCCAGATCTCGCCGCTGGGTGCTCGCGTAAACGTCGATGACCGGCTGAACATCGCGATGCGAGACCACGACGGGCCGCGCCACCGGCCTGACCTGTACCAGGTTTCCAAGCACCTGCGGGGCCTGCCCATTGGGGCCGCCGATAGGCGTGTTCATCAGGTCTTGCAGCGAGCTCATGTGGTATTGCGGGGTTTGCACCGCCAGCGGATACGTCACGCCATTTTGGGGATTCAGCCAGAAGTTCGGCGCCGTCTGCGAACTGCCACTGAGCGACAACAGCACGCCGTTGGCCACGTCGCGAGCGCTCAAGCCCACCTGCGCCACCCGCGTACGGTCGACGTCCATGTACAAGGTCGGCTCGCTCATCAACTGCTGCACGTGAACATCCGCCGTGCCGGGCACATGCCGCAGCCGGTTGGCGATTTGCTGCGCGATGCCGTAGTTGCTCTGCAAATCCGCGCCCACTACCTGTATATCGATGGGGGCGGGCAGACCGAAATTCAAAATTTGCGTGACGATATCGGCCGGCTGGAAGAAAAATTCCACCCCGGGAAACCTGCGAGGCAGCTCTTGCCGTAACCGCTCCACGTACCCGGCGGTGGGATGATGATGCTCCGAATTGAGCGCAATCAGGATCTCGGCGTCGCTGGTGCCGATCACCCCGGAAGTGCTGTAAGACAAGTTGAGACCGGAATAAGGCACTCCAATGTTGTCCAGCACGGTCTGGAGTTCCGCTTTCGGAATTTCCTGGCGCAGAACGTTTTCCACCTGGTCGGTGAGGCGAGCGGTCTCTTCGACGCGCAACCCCGCGCGCCCGCGCAGATGCAACCGGATCAAGCCGGCATCTACCGACGGAAAGAAATCTTCTCCCAGCACGAACACCAGCCCAAGAGACAGAATGCAGAATGCGAGGAAGCAGCTCGCAAACAGCTTGCGATGCTCCAGCGTAAGTTCCAGCAACTGCTCGTAGCCGCGGCGGAAATTTTCGAATTTCTGCTCGAAGCCGCGTTGGAAACGCCCAAGGAAGTTCTTAGGCCCGGCGGCTTTGTGCTCGTGCCCGCGCATGATGTACATCACCAGCGTAGGAATCAGTGTTCGCGAAAGCAGGTAGGACGCCAACATGGCAAACACCACCGCCTCGGCCAGCGGCACGAACAGGAACTTGGCCACGCCGGTCAAGAAAAACATGGGCACAAACACGATGCAGATGCAAAGCGTAGAGACGAAGGCCGGCACCGCGATCTGCTGCGCGCCATCGAGAATTGCGCGTTTCAATTCCTTGCCCTGGGCGAGGTTGCGTTCGATATTCTCGATTTCCACCGTCGCATCGTCCACCAGGATGCCCACCGCCAGCGCCAGGCCGCCCAGGGTCATGATGTTAAAGGTCTCCCCCAGCGCGCTGAGCAGAATCACGGAAACAAAGATCGACAGCGGAATGGAAATCGAGATAATCAGTGTCGGCCGCCAGTCGCCGAGAAACAGCAGGATCATCAGTGCCGTCAGGCAAGCCGCTAACAGCGCCTCGTGCAGCACGCCTTGAATCGAGGCGCGCACGAACAGCGACTGGTCGAACAAGGGAGTGATCTTCAGCTCCGGCGGCAAATCCTGTGTGGCAATGCCTACGACTCGCTTGATGCCGGCAACGATGTCCAGCGTGGACGCTTTGCCTATTTTCGAAATCGACATCAGCACGCCGCGGTTGCCGTCCTGCCGTACGATGTTGGTCTGCGGCGAGAAGCCGTCGCGCACGTGCGCCACATCCCGTATGTAGATGGTCGCGCCGTTCGCGGTCTTGACCGGCAGGTCGTTCAACTCGGCAATGGTCTCCGGTGTGCCGTTCATCTCCACGTTGTATTCCAGAGAACCGATCTTGGCCGTGCCCGTGGGCAGAGTCAGATTCTGGGCGTTCATGGCGTTTACGACATCGATCGGCGAGAGCCCTTTCGCCTGCAACCGCGGCAGGTCCAGGTCCACCTGCACTTGCCGGATCTTGCCGCCGTATGGGTATGGCGTAGCCGCGCCTTGCACCGTGGAAATATAAGTGCGCAGGAAGTTCTGCCCCAGGTCGAAGACCTCATGCTCCGGGATGGTTTTGCTGCTCAGCCCAAGTTGGATGACCGGGGTGGAAGACGCCGTATAGTTCACTACCAATGGGGGCGTCGCATCGGGCGGCATCTGCTTCAGCATGGTCTGGACGATGCTCGTGACCTGGGCGAGTGCCGTCTGGATGTTCGCCTGGGGGCGGAAGAATACCTTGACGATTCCGATGCCGTTCAGTGATTGCGACTCGGTATGCTCGATGTCATTGACGGTGAGCGTGAACCCGCGCTCGCAATTGGTGATCATCCGGTTGGCCATTTCGTTGGGGGAAAGGCCGGTGTAAAACCAGATGACGCTGACCACAGGGATGTTGATGTCCGGGAAAATGTCGGTCGGCGTGCGCAGGATCGTCAGCGGCGTCAGCAGGCTGATCACCAGCGCCATCACGATAAATGTGTACGGCCGCCTTAGAGCTAGGGCAACAATCCACATGAGCGGGTGAGACTCCGGATTCCGGCGGGCTGACTTCGGTCCTATTCGCGCGGCGTCCCGATCATCGGTTCGCAGCCGAACGACGTGGCAATTCCCGGTTAGTTACCATCCCCACGGAAACAGTCCCATACGGAATATATCGGACTGGATTCTATTATATTCGGAGTGCAGGCAAATGGTGCACGTACCGTTGAAGCCGCGGAGGAGCAAGAGAGCTGTGCGAAGCGTTGTCCTGGTCAAAGAGCGTCGGGCGACATGCTTATGGCCTGTGCGACAGCCTGCATTCTGCCTCGGTCAGGCCTTGATGTGATCCCACAAAATCATGCATCCGATCGCGATCAGAATGAGCCCGCCAAAGACTTCAACCCGCTTGCCCCACAAAACGCTGACACGGCGACCCAACGCCATGCCCAACAACGTGAGGGCCGTGGCCGTAAATCCGACGACGGACGCTGACAGAGCGATGGAAACCCCAAGCATGGCGAGAGAAAGCCCGACCGCGAGTGCGTCGAGGCTGGTGGCAAACGAAAGAAAAACGAGCTGCCAGCCCGAGGTTGGGTCCAGTGCAGTGCGCGTCTCGCTGGCGCCGTAAAAGGCGTGCCACATGACATTTCCGCCCACCAGCAGCAGCAGGGCAAATGCAACCCAATGGGCGGCTGCCGCCACCAGAGCGTAAAGCGCACTCCCGATAAGCCATCCGGCTGCGAGCATTGCCGCCTGGAAGAGACCAAAGTGAAAACTCAGGCGGAACAAGTGTCGCTTGGTCATGACCTTCAAACTCAGCCCCGCCACTACTGCCACGGCGAACGCATCCAAGGCCAGAGCCACGGCAATTGCAAGCAGGCCAAACCAACTCATCGGCACAGGGCCTCGACTGGTGATTTCTGGACGAATCTTTCCATTGAAACGGAATCATACCAGCCCCAGTCCAACCTCTTTGTCCTGGAGTGCTCAAGGTTCTCTGTGGATGGCGAGATGATCAAGCCGAAGTCGAGAATGCGATAATTGGCGCACGTCGAGAACGGAGCTCCGCATCCCGCTGAACGTGAGCGCCGCTTCATCCACGTTCACGATTTCTACACGGAACTCGGAAAGGAGCGGCGAGCCGTGAAACGCAAACTACCGCGAAAGCCCTGCGTGCGCTGCGGGAAACCGACCTCACGCCGACGGGACGGGCGGCCCACCTGCCTGACCTGCTGGGTGGTGTTGACTGAACTCGACCTGGACAAGAAGATGCGCGAAATGGGCAAGCTTAAAGGCACGCACGGACGGTCCTGAAATAGCGGGCACTTGACCCAAATTGGACGTAAAGGACACAGATCGGCTCGCAAAATGCCGCGTCAGAAGCGGCCGGACTGCCCTCTCCGCGGGCGGCAGCCCGACCCCTGAGCACCCGGCCGTCTCCAAGCCGATCGCTGTTAATCAGCCCTTTCGCGCCTTATCCACCATTTCCCTGAACTTTTTCACGTTCTCCTCACCGGCAAAGGCAGCCACGCGCTTGTACGCTGGCTCCATTTTGGCCCGGAACGGCGCGAGGTTCGGGCGAGTCACCGCCATGCCGCGGCCCTCCATTTTCTTGATCTGATCCACTTCTTCGTCGGCGATCAGCTTGCGCATGAGGTTGCCCGCGGAAGTGCTTTCCTCGCGGAAGATCGTCTGCTGCTCGGGGCTCAGCTTCTTCCACGTGTTGGCGCTGACCGTATGGATCATGTTGTTGTACACGTGCTGCGTGATGGCGAGGTGCTTCTGCACCTCGTAGTACTTCATGAAGTAAGTGACCGCGACGGGGTTCTCCTGGGCGTCCACCACCTTCTGGGCGAGCGCGAGATAGAGCTCCGGGAACGCGATGGCCTGCACCACGCCGCCCAGCGCTTCCATCGCTGCTTGGATTTGAATCTCAGGCGGGGTGCGGATCTTCAAGCCCTTCACATCGTCGGGCGTGTGGATTGGGCGCTGGCTGTTCGTCAGGTCGCGGAAGCCATACTCCCAGTTCCGCAACACAATGAAGCCTTGCTTCTCGGCGAGCGGGGCCAACCACTGCATGGCCGGGCCGTCCAAGACGCGGAATACATGGGCTGGATTGTCGAAGATGAAGGGAAGCATCACGGTCGCAAAGGCCTTCTCGAAGTTCTGGAGCTGCCCCTGCGTCGGCAGCCCCATGTCGATGGTGCCGAGCTTGATCTGCTGGGCTTGCTCGGGGGGCCCCCCCAGTTGATTGTTCGGGAAGATCTGAATTCTGATGGCGCCGCCCGTGCGGGTCTCAACCCGGCTGGCGAACTGCTTGGCCGCAATATTGGAGGGATGGTCCTCCGCCCCAAAGTGGGCGAAGCGGAGCGTGAGCGGGGCTGCCGCCGCACGCGTCACGTAGGGTGCAGCCAGAGCGAGTCCGGCAACCCCCATGCTGTTCTTGAGAAATGTCCTACGATTCATGTGCGCTCCTTTGTGATGATCAGACTGCCGCTATCCAGGTCGCGTCGCTGGCACAGGCTTCCTGACCCCCCAGCGCCGCTGTTACACTGCCGGGCCCCGGCTGGAACTCCGCCGCACTGCAACTGAAAAGCAAAACCCTCCGCTCGACCGTGTTACCCTGCCGGGCCCCGGCTGGAACTCCGCCGCCCGGCGCGCCGCCACTTATCTCCCCAGGCCAAAATAGTGCGGGAGGAACAGTGTGAACCACGGCACGAATGCCACGATGAGCAGGCCGACGAAAATCACGATTAAATAGGGCACCATGGCGCGCGAGGCCTCTTCGATCCCGGTTTGCATAATGGCGCAGCAGACATAGAAGCCCACCCCGGCCAAGGGCATGAAGCCGCCGATTCCCATGGCGATGATCAACACCAAGGCGTAGTGCAGTTCGCTCACGCCGATCTTCGCGGCGATGGGAAGCAGGAGGGGCGCGAGGACGTTAAGCGAGGGCAGTCCCTCCAGGAGCACGCCGGCCACGATCAGGAGCAGGATGGAGGCGACCATGAAGATACTCGTGCTGTTCTGCATGCCTTGGAGCAGGGCGACGAGACGCTGCGGCACATAGGCCACGGTGAGCGACCACGAGAACCCCGCCGAAGCGGCAAAGATGAAGAGCAGCATGCCCGTGAGCGAAGCGGTATCGAGTACGGTACGCACGAGGGTCTGCCAGCTCATGGCGCGATAGACCCCGATGGCCAGCCCGAGGCCGTAGAGAACAGCGAAGGTAGCCACCTCCGTCGGGGTG
>JBEKBO010000005.1:0-87580 GCA_050015355.1 Candidatus Korobacteraceae bacterium
GCATTCGCCTGGGGCAACTTGATATCGGGGGGAACCACCACGGTCGGCTCAGCCACCAGCTTGGGCGCTTCGTTGCGCACTACTACCTGCGGAGGCGCAATTTGCTTGAGAGAGGTTTTGGGGAGTGCGCCTTTGCTGGCAGCCAGCTTGTCATGATCGCCGCCGCCTCCACCACCGCCGCTCAGCGTCTTGGCAGGCGTCAGAATATACGGGCTGATGTCTGTGACCAGCGTTGTCACCTGGTTCTGCACCTGCGCGGAGTGCGTCGCCACCCAACTGCCGATCGCGACCAGTGCGGCCACGGCTGCCGTATTCAGCAGGAAAGAAGCGACGAACGAGGCCTTGCGTACCTTGTAGATGCCATAGCCTTCGCCGAACAGAGTCGGCAGTACAAGGTCACGCCTGTGTGCTGACTCGCCAGCGATCTGGTTCGTTCTATCTAGAACCGTGGCTGACATACTTTCGCTTAGACCGGATTCGCGGAAGGTACCCGTGTAGGAGCCGGGCGTATGGGATCCCTGCCAAACGCTGCCTTTCGCGTTTGGGGGGACGTTGCGCCCGGCGTTGCTAGTACTTGGGTACATCAACCTTTAATCTGCTTTTAATCTGCTCTAGTATAGACCTATTCCACGCCAAAAAGTCTCTGCGTAATTCACTTCGCCCCTGTCCAATGCCCGCCGCGCACACCTTCGGCACCTTTATGGCAGCTCGACGGCACATCGACGATGCGGGTCCAGCCTGCTACCAGTTTTGAGGGACTGGCGGATTGCGGCCGCTCTCGTGGTACTCCTCTTCGGAGTTTACGGCCCAGATATTGCTCTTATCCATCTGTCCGGAAATGATGTTGTCCACGGCCGTCATCGCCGTCAGCATGGAGTGATCCTGATTGTTATAGCGGTGCATGCCATTACGGCCAATGAGGAAAAGGTTTTCGAAGCCGTCGAGATATTGGCGAACCTCGGGGAACCGGGCATAGCTGCCGAAATATGCCGGGTAGGTTTTCTCCATCCTGATGACGGTTGCATCCAACACATCGGCTTGGCGGATGATGCCGATCTTCTCCAACTCCTGCTGCGCCAATGCCGACAGCTTTTCCTCGGACATGTTCCACAGGCTGTCCGACTCGTTGCAGAAGTATTCCACACCAATCCATACCGTCCCTGGGTCGCGCACCAGGTAAGGGCTCCAGTTGTTGAAGATCTGCAAGCGGCCGGCAATGACGTCGGGCTCCTGAATATAGATCCAGTTGTCCTTGATCAGTTCGCCTGGCCTGCCTTCATCCTGCACCACCAGTCTTTTTACCAGCAGCCCCACGGTGATGAAGTCGCGATAGAGCAGCGCGTCGCTGATTTCCCGCACCTGCCCGGGCACGTCACCATCAAGGCAATTCACCAGGTCTTTGACCGCCATGGTCGAGAACAGGTACTCGCCCCGGAAGTCGCGGCGCTCTCCATTCGAGGCTATCCCGCTGACGCCGCACACGTGGTTCCCCTCCACCAGGATCTTGTCAACGTTGAAGCCAGTGATGATTTTCCCGCCTTGTGCAGCGACTTTGCCGGCGACAATTTCCCACAACTGCCCGGGCCCAAGCTTGGGATACAGGAACTGCTCGATCAGAGAAGTTTCCGTGTTCTTTTGCCTCACGTCCCTGGATGAAGAGAAAGCTTTCTTCAGCACGTGCAGAATTGTCTTGGTGATCGATAGGCCCTTCACCCGCTGAGCACCCCATTCGGCGCTGATTTGCGTGCACGGAACTCCCCAGACCTTCTCGGTGTAGGACTTGAAGAACGTATTGTAGAGTTCGCGGCCGAAGCGGCTGATGAAGAATTGTTCCAGGTTGTCGACTTGCTTGGGCGGGAACAGCGCCACTCGCAGATAGCTGAAGCCGATCTTCAGCGTGCGCGCCAGACCGAGATTCCCGATGGTCTGCGCGCTGAGCGAGATTGGATAATCGAAAAACTTACGCAGAAAGTAGATGCGCGACTTGCGGCTGCGCACGAGCATGACCGCTTCGCTGCCATCCGGGGAGCCCGGCGGTCGCGATTGGCTGTCGAGCTGCATCTGCCGCGACCACCACTCCATGACACGCTCGCTCTTGGAAAAAAAACGATGCCCGCCGATATCGATCCGGTTTCCCTTGTAATTGACGGTGCGGGAGATGCCGCCCATGAACGTACTTTTTTCCAGCACGATCGGAACGATGTCAGTGCGCGCCAACAGCTCGTAGGCAGCGGTCAGTCCCGCCGGACCAGCGCCAACAATAATGGCCTGCCGCTTCATGGTCACCTTAAGATTTCTGTACTTTCCGCATGGTCATTCTATCCCATCACCGACCGCGGAATAACGCGCCGAAAGCGCGGTCCCCGGCACGCGACGCACCTGCGTGGATTGGGGCGGAACAAGCGAGGCGGCGCCGAACGTGTAAAAAATCAGATAAGCTCATTACAAGTTCTCGATGCCCAGTGCGGCCTTCAGGGCTGCTGCTTGCCCGCGCGAGCTGCGCCCACCGCCTAGGCCGGTAAGGTTGTAACAGAGTTCCTTTATCGTTACCATTAAGTTAACCCTGTATATGTGGGGTCTCCTGATGAGGCGGGCCGGTGATCCTGCAATGGTTCCCGGTCCGTTTCTTTTCCTTCTCCCGTGCAATGTGTGAGGCGAAGGCGCCCGCCCAAGTGCCAACATTTTCGCCACGTTTATGATTTTTGTCACATAGCAGTGTGTCAAGGGCATTTACCATGAATCAACTGGATCCGTTGCTGCAAACAAACAGGGGGCTTCCTCTCGTGGATCGGATCTTGGAGGAAATGAATGGCACAGAGTCAGACTCCGAGTGCTGCTAGTGCAAGTTGGACAAGCATCCAGGCGTACGTGCTCGCCACGATCTGCCTGGTGGTGGGAATCGCGGTGGGATATTTATTGCGTGGCTCAGCGGGCAGCGACAGCAAACCGCAGCCAAGCGCAGCCGTACCCGCTCCGGCTGCCACGCCCGCGATGGGCAGCCAACCGACGCCGGAACAGCTCAAGCACATGGCGGACAAGCAGGCAGAGCCAATCCTGGCGCAACTGAAGAATTCGCCGAACGACCCGAAACTCCTGGCGGAGGCAGGTAATGTCTACTACGACGCTCAACAGTTCCGAACCGCCATCGAGTATTACGACCGGGCACTGCGATTGGAGCCCAGGAACGCGAACGTTCGTACCGACATGGGCACGGCCTATTTTTATTTAGGCGATTCCGACCGAGCCCTGCAAGAGTTCCAAACCACCCTGAAAGACGATCCGAAGCATGGACAAACCATGTTCAACATGGGAATGGTGCAATGGCAAGGCAAAGGCGATGCGCCTGCCGCGGTTGCAACCTGGGAGAAGCTGTTGAAGACAGTCCCCGACTATCCTGAACGGGCGCGGGTGGAAGAGATGTTGGCCAAAGCCAAGCAGCACGGCTCCATCAAGCCTGGAACCAAGACTGCCAAGCCGGCCTCGATGTAGTCGCAGCCACAGGCACACGCAGCACAGGCCGGACAATCATGCGGGCCTGCTGCTTTGCTCTTACTTGGGCGTGTGCTCGTCCGCTACCTTTTTCAACTCTTGCCGACGGAGTTCATTCCGCTCGGCTTGCAGACGCAGTTCCAACTGCTTGTTGCGAAGCATCTGATCGCGTTCCCAATCCGAGCGAAGCTGCATTTCCTTGATGGAAAAACGGCTTTCTCGTTTTTCATCGTCTATCCGCACCAAGAGCTCATTCTTGTACAGACGAAACTGAATTACTTCAGCAAGCGGCATGAACTGGCTGGAGCGTTTCCCGACCACCACATAGACAACCTTATCGCTAACCAACGTGTACTCCGGGCAGACTTCCTCGGTCCTCTGCGGCACGGAGCCGAGTACCGTCGCGAAGGCGCCATGCACGATGGTGCAGTCCTTGGTTTGCATGCGGGTGACTGTTCCGAGCTGAAAACGCTGGGCGTGCACGGGCAAAGCGACCACCGCGATTACGAACAACCAGCAGAAGCGAGTTTTCACTTCACCCCCTTTTGCGCGCTCGAACCTGTGCTCGCGTAGTAGTAGGCCCGGCGGCTGCGTAAATGTAAGTTAGAGTTGGTCGTGGGAAGAATGGTGACGGTGTGCACGCCCTCTGCACGGCCTGGCAATTCATAGGTGAGCACGTAAGCGTTTCGCAAGTCCTCCACCACGGAGGCCAAGGCGGAGGGAGCGCCGGGAGCACGAGTGAAACTGCAACCGCCCGTGAGTGCCGCCATCTCCCGCAAGACATCGCCGCCGCTTGCAACGATCTTCGGATCTCCGGTGTCGAGCGTGTAAATCGGTATTTCGGCCCGCATGGCAGCGGCGACGGCATCGCGGAAGGAATGCTTGCTGATGGTGTCGTCACCATCGGAGAGGATGATCAACACGGGCCGGTATTTTGGGTCGCGATTTTTCGACAGAAACTCCACGCCAAGAGCCACGGCATCGTATAACGGCGTCTGTCCCTTCGCGCGAATCTTCGAAACCCAGTCTGCGGGCGTCAAATCGCGGCAGTCCCGGACACAGGCAAAACTCGGCTCCAGGCCGCCGAATGACATGACCGACAGTACGTCGTCCGGTCCCCACCGCGCCTCTGCAATCAACTGCGCCGCTTCTGCGATTTCCTGCGAAAACCGCCGCGCCAAGGATTCGCTGGCATCAATGAGCACCAAAGCTTCCAGATTGACCTGCGGGTCACGGCTCAGGCTGCGGAAGTGGCGAATCACCGTTCCGTTGTCCACCACCGCAATATCGGCTGGCGTAAGCGTGGGAACATCCTGATTGTGCTGGTCCGTCGCTACGAACGCTAAGCGCACTTCATGCACGTCCACCTTGAACGAGTACGCTTCCTCCAGCTCTGCCGCTGTCGCAGCCAGAGCAACGAAGAGAATCGGACCCGTGCAGAGAGAGGCGAATACTACGCGCTTTCGTAACCGGAGTAACATTCAGACCTCAATTGCTTTGCGTGACACCCCCGTCAGCAACACGCTCGCCACGACAAAAGCGGACACTACGGTCTTAAAACTTCCTCTTCCGTACTGTGTTTTTTGCAGCAGTTCTCCACACCCACAAGTTGGGCGAACATATAGCATTGCCTGCTCCCAAAGTCAATCCAGGAACTCTGGATTGGACGACGATTTTCCGGTGCACACGCCATTCCGTGGGCCATCTAGGCTATTTGCCCTAGGCATGGAATCACATCTAATGACTCAGAATGTCTAAAGCTCTGTTATGCCACAGACATTGAGTACCAGCCGCATCTTGGATTCATAATGCCGGTACTGGTTAACATCTATCTGCTCGACCAAAAAGCTCAGGGGGACCGTAATCGGCACGCTGCTACACATCGCCCCACAAATCTGTGAGCTGGGTCACGTCACACCGTGAAAGGTCCTGTCGAACGTTGCGTTTTGCCGCACTCATTTAGACGCGCGCATGGTCGGGCTACGCTGGAAGAAACTCAGCTCTGAACTCGGACTGGCGACTTCACCGCCGGCACTGATGCATCGAGTCCCTCAGTGAACTCATCGGCGCCGAGGCGCAAGAGCTTTAGCAGGCTGCGGAAAACGAGCTGCACGACAGTGTTATTTGAAGTACGTCCGATACTCAAGCTGCTGTGCGATCAGGTTGGCTGGGCAACGCTCGTGCCATTTCCACTAGTCCGGTTGCGGATCTTGCGGGACGAAGCGGCGGACCGGATCCAGCGGAGTGAGCAGGCGGCAGCGGTAGAGCAAAGAGATGAAATGTCCGCGCTCTCTGATGTGAGGATCAACATACTCGCGCACCAGCAGAGGTGTTGCTTCGGATTCGACTTTCGCGACCAGCTCCTGCAGAGCAATCGCATGCAGGCGATCCAGCGCCTTTTCCTTATAGCGAATGATGCCACCGGGGATATGCCACCCGGGTCCATAGAATTGATCATGGCGCCAAGTAAGCAGAGTGCGTCCGTCGCTGTCCTGAATGAGCAGGTCCACATTTACCAAGGGCGTGAGCCGGCTGACGAGCAGCAGTAACTCCTCTGGCAGGCCCCGTTCTGGCGCGGATACCAGCGATTCCAAATCGCCAATCGCGCGACTCATGTCGTTCGTCTGTTGACTCAACTGATCGGCTCCTTCTCAAGATAATCCGCTCGTGACCGACGATCCCGATACTATAGCGAAAGAAGACGCCCGCAGAGGGAATTCGCGTTCGCTCGCTGCCGCAGATTAAACTGGCGCTCACCCCTGTTCAGGAAGCCCCATGACATCCTTGCAGCAGATTGCCGCTACTCCTTCCGAGCAAGCGCCGCGTATCCGGGTGGCACAGATCTTCACCGGTCGCATTCTGTGCGAAGTAGTCGAAAAGAAACTGTTCCCGCAGACGATAAGGTATAAAGCGCTATTCCGGCTGCCGAAACGAGAATTTTTTGTTGCCCAGGAAATTGTAAAGGACACCCAAGCCGGTCAGTAACGCGCCTCCCAGATAGGGGGCAGCGGCCTGGAAGCGCGTCCCGTGCCGGAGGATGTAAACGACAATAGGCAACAGGCAAGCGCCGAGGACAATGCCGCTACTGTACACCGCCACGCACCGCATCCACTCACGCACGTAGTTACCTTTAGTCTTGAACACGAACCACTTGTATCCCAAGTACGAGACCGTGATGTTCAGCAGGCTCGAGAGCAGCAGTGCGACCACGTAGCCGTACGGCAGTACCGGCATCAAAAGCGCGGTGAATAAGGCAAAGGTCCCGTACCCGAAGAGCGTGTTCCACACTCCGACCACCAAATAACGCGCCAACTGCCTTGGCGGGATGTGCTTGGTCAGACTGGCGGACCAACCGTTGTTCCGGGCTCTTTCCATCATTTGCTCGAACTCACGCTTTTGCGCGGTCAGTTTCGCGGACGGGCTCACCCGGACCGTATTCGAAGTTGATCCTCTCCTGCTCGACTGCGAACGGCCGCTTCTGCACCATCGTGTGGATAGCACCAACGTATTCTCCTACGATGCCCAGGAACACGAGATGGAGCGACGCAAGAAAGAAGACGCCGATCACCAGCGGCGCAACGCCCAAGTCGAAGCGGTTCCAGAACAGGAGCTTGTAAACGAGATAGGCCAGCGAAACCAGGACAGACAGAAATGCACCGCCGAATCCCGCGAAGACCGCCAACCGCAGCGGCACCTTTGAGAGGTTCGTAATCCCCAGCATCGCCATGTCGTAAAGCGAGTAGAAGTTGTTCTTCGTGATGCCCCGTTTGCGCGCCGGCTGGTGGTACGGCAATTCAACGCGCGGGAAGCCCAACTCGGCAATGATACCCCGGAAGTACGGGTAGGGATCGTCAAACGACTTGACCGCCTCCACCACTTTTCTGTCGTAGAGGCCAAAGCCGGTGAAGTTTTCATAGGTCTCAACCCCAGAGAGCCGATTCACCAGCCGGTAGTAGCACTTGCGAATCCAGAACATCAGGCCATTTTCATCGCTCGCCTGCTTCACGCAAATGACGACCGGCGAACCGGCTTCCCAGTGGCGCACCATCTCGACGATCATCTCCGGCGGGTCCTGCATGTCGGCGACAATGCCGATTACGACATCGCCCGTCGCCTGGTGCAGCGCGTGCATCGGCGAGCGGACAGGTCCAAAGTTACGGGTATTGCAGAGAACCTTGACATTCCTATCCACAGCCGCGATTGCCTTCAGCACACCCACTGTGTTGTCCTGTGAGGCATTGTCGATAAAAATGTGCTCGTAACGATAATTGCCAAGTGAAGCGATGGCCGCGCGCACGCGCTCGTAGACTTCGCGCACGTTCAGCTCTTCGTTGTAGCAGGGCGTAATGATGCTGATGGTTTTCATCGGCTTAACTCCGCGCCGCGGCCAGGCGATGTTTTGGCACTGCGTAGCAGACCAGTTCCCAGCAGTCCTCCGCGTATCGGCGAATAAACAATTCATACCCTGGCGCGGTCTCGTGAATATACCGCGGGACCTGCCATAAATGATCGCTGCGATGGTACAAGCAAATGGCGAGTACAGGCATGTGCTTACGCAGCAGTTCCGAGGCACCGCGTAACGCATCGGGCTCGGCGCCCTCGATGTCCATCTTGATGTAGGTCGGCAAGTGCGTCCATGCAATGTTGTCCAGCTTACGGCACTCCACGGAAATTCCCTCACCCGCCGTCATGTGCGAACCGGCTGAACCGTCGGCGCTGAACTGCGCCGGGCCGTCCTGGGCTCCGACCACAAAGGGCACTGCAGTGATTCTGCTGCTGATCGCAGCACCCCACGCCGTGATTGATTGTTGCAGCAAGTTTCGGTTCCCAGGATCAGGTTCAAAGGGAAAGATATGTTCGAAGCGACTACCGGCGTGTTCGAGAAAGCCGCGGACAGTATCGCCGTCAAAGGCGCCGCAATCGACAAACACTTCACGATCGAATTGGGTAATCAAATCGTGCGGGAAGTAGATGTCGCGCGCGGCTAACGGCGGCGGCATGCCGCTGTCGTCAAGCCAATAACGCCAGCGCAACTGTGCGCACATCTCGCGCCGCGAGTGCTCGTCGGCCAGCATGCCGTAAACAGCTCGGAGTTCGTCGGCGCGTGGGGGCAGATTGCGTGGCAGGTCGATTCCGTTACAAGGGATGAACACCTCGGCATACTTCCAGAACAAGGCTGCAAACGGCGCAACATGCTGACAGCCCAGGTCGCCGAGTTGTTTGCGTGTTCTTGATCCGTTAAAGATAGTCACCACAAAACAGCAATCCTGGCCGAATCGGTGCGCTGCCTCGGCCGCCGAAAATACGCGTAGCCCCTCAACTTTTTCTCCCCAAAGCTTTGGGTTGTTGTCGGCCAGACCCCTCGGCTCAACGCCGAGGCGGCGTAACCCCGCAAGCACTGTTCTTCCTAAAGCACCTGCACCAAACAGTACAATCGGCCGAACACCGCCAGCGAGTTGGTCGAAGGTGCTCTTCTCACGTGCGATGCACGCCTCGCGAGATTCCGCTGCCATCTCGTGCAAGATGGTCTCCAGTTCGTCCTCAGATATTACCCGTCCGGTTGTGCTCAAATTGCTCTCCTACCCGTCAAATCTCAACTGCGCGACATCGATCCCGCTCGCGTGCGCGTCGTACCACTCGTAGAGTTCGCCCACGCATCCTCTCATCTCGCGGAACTTGTAGCCGCCGATTTCGTCCAACATGCGCGTGTTGTCTCCGCTGTATTCCGGGCCAATGCCTTCGTTGCGCACAATAATTTCAGGGTTGCGCCCCGAGACTGCCTCTACCATCTGCGCCAGTTCCAGCAGCGTGAAAGTGCGTCCCCGGCAAACGTTATATGCCTTGTCCTGTGGCTCATTATCGATAAACCACGCGGTTAGCTTCGCCAGTTCTTCGACATACAGGTAATCGAACGCAACGTTCTGTCGAATCACGATCGGCAGCCCCTTCACCACGCGAGCACAGGCATTCGAGATGAAGCGCACGTCCCAAGCCTCGTATTTGCCGAACACGCCAAACAGCCGCAGGACAAAAATATTGTCTGCTCTTTCCGCATACTTTGCGCAAATGTATTTCGAAAAACCATACGCGTCCTTGGGCACACGCGTATCAAAGTAAACCTCCTTTACACGTGCGGGCAGGCACTCGCGGCTGTACTCAGCGCCGGAGCCGAAGTGCAACATTTTTCCAAAGAGAGCCAGGTTGCGCGCCAAGTTGTAAAACATCCGGCAGTTGCGATCCAGCATGTCGGGCGGAGCGCCCAAACTGCGGTTAGAGCGTGTTGTCGCCGCATGCACAATCACATCGAAGCCTCTGGAATTCAGGAAATCGCGCACTGAACGCTCATCGAGCAGGTTCAGGTCGGCGGAGCCCGGCGCGGATATGTCGTATCGATCCCCGAGGCACTCCACGAGGTTTCGGCCAATGAATCCCGAGCCGCCGGTGATCAGCACCTTCGTCATGCATGGACCTCAGTCGCGCTGCGCAAACGATGCGGCGGGACGGCATAGCAAACCAAGTCCCATCCATCGCCGAAATGGGACCACAGAAATGCACTCCGCTCACATTCTTTGACTGCGCCGATGTCCTGGATCAACAAGTTTTCAATCTGCTCTTCGTAGGTTGCCATACGTTATTCCGGTAGCGGTGGCACGATCATATTCGCCATGAATTCTTCACGGTCCAGGAATGGCCAAAGGTCTTCCAGAGGCTTGGAAGCAAATGAACCGTCAGGCCGCTGCACCGAGGAAAGCCGGGGCGCGCGTACTTCTTCCGGGATGACCTTCACATCGCACACCACAGGTCCCGGGATCTGCAATACGCGACGCACCTGCGCAAGCAGATCGGTCTGGTTCTCAATGCGCGCTGTGGCCAGTCCGTAAGCGTGCGCCACGGCGCATACGTCGGGCAAGGTTACACCAGTTTCGCGCGTGCAACCAATGTTCGGGCCGCCAAAATAGTTAGCCTGCGAACCTCGAATGGACGCATAGCCTCCATTGTTGAGCACAAAAAACTTGAGCGGCAATTTGTGGTGCGCGACGGTTGCCAATTCCTGAATGTTCATCTGGAATCCACCATCGCCATCCACGCAGATGGTGCGGCTGCGACCGGTGGCAATACTGATGCCAATGCTGGCCGCGATACCGTAACCCATTGCGCCCAGACCCGCCGTGTGGATAACCCGCCGCCCGGTGCGCGCCGGATAAGCAAAGAGGAAAATCTCGATGCCTACGCCGGAGCTGCCGGAAACGATCTGGTCGCCCGGCTCGGCGGCTTGCGCAATTACCTCTGCCAGATGATAAATGCTGACCGGGCCCGGCTCGCGATGCGCATCTTGAATTACCGGATACTTTCGTTTCCACTGCTCGCATCGGAGATTCCATGCGGAGCGGTCTCGCGGCTCAATGGCGGTTGCCTGCGCTAAAAGCTCGCGCAGAAATGCGCCGGCATCCGAGCAAATTGGCTGCTGCACCATGCCGCAGAGTTTCGCGAGCTCGGCGGCGTCCACATCCACCATCACCTTGTGGGCCTCGCGTGCCAGCTCCTGCGGGTTCCAGCCGGACACAGCGAGGTCCATGCGCGCACCCACGGTGAGCAGAAAATCTGAGTTCTGCATGGCGAAGTTGGCGCCGCGGGGAGCCAACATTCCAGGACTGCCCATGCCCAGCGCGTTTTCCTCTCCGAACAAATCCATGGAAAGCCACGTCGTACCCACGGGCAGGTTTAACAACTGCACCAGCTTCTGGAAGTCTTTTTCCGCGCGAGCCAGGCGCACGCCATTGCCCACCAGCAGAAACGGACGCTCGGCGCGGTTGAAGGCTTGGATGACCTTGCGCACTTCGCCGGCGAGTCCATCCGCAGCCGGCGTGGGCTCCGGCGTGTAAGCCACAAGCGAGGTCTCATCAATCTTGGCCGCCTGCACATCCAGCGGAACATCAATCCATACCGGCCCGGGACGCCCGGTGGTGGCGAGGTGGACGGCCTTCTCAAGGTAGTACCGGATGCTCGCCGGATCGGTAACCGTTACTGCATACTTGGTCAGCGGACTCACTACCGGAATGATGTCCAACTCTTGCGGGCCACGCTGCCGCACGCCGAGTGGCGTGCCATCGGCGCTGTACATGCGGTCGGCTCGCTTCACCTGCCCGGAGAGGAACAGGCACGGAGAAGAATCGAGCCAAGCCCCCGCCAGGCCCGTAATGGCGTTTGTGCCACCCGGACCGGTGGTGAGCATGGCCACGCCGAGACCGTTCGTGACTTTGGCGTAGTTCTCTGCCGCGATGGCGCAAGCCTGCTCGTGGTGATTGCAAACAAACTCTAGTCCCTTGCACCGCGCCAGCGAATCATTCAGATGCATGGCCCCGCCGCCGGCCACCAGAAAAACATGCTTCACTCCCTGCGCGGCGACAAACCGCATAACGTAATCAGAAAGCTTCATTGCAGACTCACCCCTGTCTTGCGCAAATGCTGCGCGAGCGCTGCCGCAATCTCGCGCACCGCGCCATGGCCTCCGCTGGCCGCGAGCACGTAGCGCGCGGTGGCAATCGCCTCTGGAAAGGCATCGGCAACGGCCGCCGGGTGGTCCACTATCTGCATGCATCCAATGTCATTCACGCCGTTCCCAACATACACGGTCTGCTGCGCGGCAATGTTGTGTCCGCTCAGCCACTGCCGCAGCTCCGCAACCTTGTCGTCCACGCCATGAATGCACTCCAATTCGAGCTTCTCGCAGCGGAAGCGCACAATCGGAACTTTTTCGGTAGAGAGGATGAGGATGGGCAGACCGGTGCGATTCAACTGCCCAACTGCGTACCCGTCGCTGCGGTCGCACGCGACAGCCTCCCTGCCGTCGTCGGTTACAATCACCGTGTTGTCGGTGAAAACGCCGTCAAAATCGAGAATGAGCGCGGCAATGGATCCCGGGAACCTGATAACATCGTGAACGCTCGCTCCGGCCGACTTTTCGTCTTGCGCCCTAGGATGCGGCATGAACTTTGCTGCGGCGCAGCTTCTCCCTTATCGTCAACTCGCGCGGCGTCACCCGTTTTGTTCCGTCTCCCATCGAGGTCTCCACTAGGCGGATATCTCGCACTAGGCGAGTGATTCCGTTTGGCTCCAGTGATGCGGCCTGATCCGTGCCCCACAGAGCACGATCCGTAGTGATGTGCCGCTCAACGACGCAAGCACCCAGGGCAACGGCCGCCACCGTGGAGGGGAGTCCGGTCTCGTGTCCCGAATAGCCCACTGGAACCTTGTAACGTTCCTGCAGGGCGGGAATGACGCGGAGGTTCAGCTCTTCGTAGTGCGCTGGATAGGAGCTGACCGAATGCAGCAAGATGAGATTGGTGGTGCCAAGCACTTCGACTGCCTCATCAATCTCCTCCAGGGTGCTCATTCCCGTGGAGAGAATGACGGGCTTGCCGATGCCGCGCAGCTTACGCAGCAGGCTGAGATCGGTTAGAGTGGCCGAGGCCACTTTGTAACAAGGCGGATCGAATCGCTCCATGAAATCGATTGAGTCGTCGTCCCAGCAGGAGGCAAACCACTGTAGGCCGGCCTCCCGGCAGCAGGAATCAATGCATGCGTATTCCTCCTGGCCGAACTCTACCTTCTTGCGATACTCCATGTAGGTCAGGATACCCCACGGAGTCTCACGCAGAATGTCACGCTGTGGGGCCGGTACGCAGGTTTCCGGAGTCCGCTTCTGAAATTTCACCGCATCGCAGCCGGCGGCGACAGCAACGCTGATCAGCCGCTTCGCGAGATCGATATCGCCGTTATGGTTTATACCGATTTCGGCGATGACGTAACAAGGGTGGCCTTTACCCACGATCTTCGTCCCGATTCGGACTTGCGGTCTTACGCTTCCTGCTTCCGGCATAATTCAGCCCTCTCAGCAATGATCGCGTGGAATGAATCCACGACGTGAACTCGCCAAAACTGTAACGTCATTCCACAAACCATCCAGGGCGCCTGCCCGGCGGCCCACACTCTGCTCAATGCCCTATAATCTAGCAAGTTTTTTGCCACGGCAATGCTTCATTTTACGCTACTTACGGGCGGGGGAAGCCGATAATGCGAGATTGGACGTGGTACTTAGGTAATATGCCGTAGTTAGGTAATAGGCCCCGGATGCCTCGAATGTAATGGGCCACCTCGGTGGCGCGAAGGCGGCGCCTCCGGCCGGGGTCTTATCAGGAGATCCACGTCCAGCCTTCGCGTGAAGGGAGGGTCTTCGCAGAACCAGCAACCCTCAGTTGCGTGGAGAACAACTCTGTATATGGAAACCAGTATCTCCTCGAGAAGGCGTCTACATTGGTTGCCGGCTCTGGATGGCGCCGTGTGGTTGACCTTGGCCGTGTTGGTGTTCTTCACGATCAGCCGCCACGAACCGTGGGCCGATGAAGCTCAGTCATGGCTTCTGGCGCGCGATTTACCTTGGTTCAAACTCATCTTCGGCGAACTGCGGTACGAAGGCCATCCTGGCCTTTGGCATAGTATCCTCTGGATCGCAATTCACTGGTTTCATCTGCCATACGGGGCAATGGGTTATGTGGGGGGTGGCTTTGCCGTCGCGGGACTCGCCGTCCTGCTGTTCCATGCTCCGTTTCCACGACCTCTTCGATACCTGATCGCTTCTTCGTTTTTTCTTGTTTATCAGTACGCTGTCATTGCGCGCTCCTATGAACTGCTCCCGCTCCTGGCTTTCGGGTCGGCTTGCCTGTTCCGCAAGGGTATTCGTCACGTAATCCCCTTCGCGGTTGCGCTTTCACTTATGTCGCATGTTTCCGTGCATGGTGCCACGATTGCCATGGCGCTGGCGATAGCTTTCATTGTCCGGCTACGCCCGCAATGGTCCGGACTAGAGGCCGGCCAAAAGAACCAGGTGATGGTTGCCGGCGCCATTTTTGGTTTCGCGCTGGTGTTGCTGGTTGTCATCCTGTTTCCGCCGAGCGCTACGACGGTGGCCATGTCCGATGCCAAGACGTTTACTCTGGAAGCGCACGTTATGAAGACGTTTTTTGGCCTCTGCGCGGCGGTCACTGACTATCTGCCACTGGCATTGCTGATTCTATTGCTGGTCGGCATCTGGTTCGTCGAGAGGCACGGCCTGTTCCTGATGCTGTCGGCTGTTGGCGGCACGGCGCTGATCTATGGCTTTCTGCGTGGGACTAGACATCACCAAGGGCTTATCCTGATCGCTCTACTGACTGCGATTTGGGCGGTATGGCCTACCAAGGAAGAATTGGCATGCTCGCCGAAAGCATCATCACACCTGCATGCCGTACTGGTCGTTACGCTTTCACTGCTGTTTGCCTGGCACACGTACTGGTCTGCCGTGGCGATTCGCAATGATTGGCGCGGCGCTTACACCGGAGCGCAGGATGCGGCGATGTTTCTCAAGTCGATTCACGCCGACAGCGCGGGATGCAACGCATACAACTTCTGGCTGGTGGGTGTGCAGCCCTATTTCGACCACAACATTTTTGCCAACCTGGGCGGACCGGATGCCCCCGCTTTTTACCACCAGACAACGGATTTTACTAACTCGATCGCCGGCTGGCCCGCCTTTGTGAACCGGAAGAATAATCCTCCCTGCATGCTTTTTTCTTTCGCGTTGAATTGGAGAGAGAATATCGGTCCGATGGTGGAATACATTAAGGCACAGGGATACCAGCTAGTACACGTTTCCGACGGCACAGCTTTCTTTAAGGACGAACCCGGGGAGCGCCAGCTCTATTTGTTTTTTGTGCGGCGTCCCGGCATTCCCGAACACCTGGCTCAAGGCGCCGCGCAGCGTGGACTCGATTAGAAGTGATGACTCAGAACTACATGCTCGTCGACATTGCCGAAACGGTGGCGGCAGCAATCGTTTTTAGCCTGATTTTCCTGCTGCCAGGCGTCTGGCAGGATCCGGCTAGTTGGGTGTGGAGCAGAGAGCCCCTGGTGTCGAACGATGCCATACGGATTATTCCTTGCGGAACGTCTTCTTCGCAAAGTGGTTCGCGCTAGCGGCGCCGTTGTACTTGCGAATCTGTGGAACTATCGCCATACCATCGTGAGTTCTTCCTTCGAAAGCTATGCCGCGCAAACATTCCGCCAAACTCAATTCTCAGTGGGTTATATCGCGCACTCCTAGGACAAAAACCCCAACGTTCAGCGCTGGCCGTCCCCGTATCTAATGACGATTAGAGGGGGTAAGACTGGCATCAAAATTGCGTACTGTCCATTGAGGTTAACGGCGTGTACCGCAGCAAATCCATCGCAGGTGTGATCCTTGCGTGTGCCATAGCTATTGGTGTTTTGCACGGGCAAGTCGCGGATCCAGATCTCGTATCGGGCCCCCGGGCATTTCCGCAGCTAGCGATCCCAGACGTCGGCGTAATCAAGTTTATTCGCGTGTTCTCCGCCGATCAGGACGTAAACAAGCGAAAGGTCAATTTGCTTACGGACACGGTTACCGGCGCGCCGGATGATTCCGAACTAGGCAAAGTCCGCAAGCCACCGAAGGATGAATCCGCCGCCGTAGCATTACACCCGCACGAGGTGGTAATGGACTTCGGATACGCGGTGCAACCGGTTCGTATTCGTTCTCCGCTCGGCGCGCTTGCCGATACGGTCTCGGGACTGTCACCTAATCACGATCTGCGGATGACGTTACCGCATCGGATAGCTATCGATTCAAGGCAGAGAGTCATTGTCACTGACCCTCCAGCACACGCGATACACGTCTTCGATTTCACCAGGAAAAAATATTTCCGCATTCAGGGTGGAAATGGCAGGCGGCTTCAGTGGCCGACTGCTGTCACTGTCGACGCCGAGGACAACATATATGCCACAGATTCCGGTTCCGGCCTGGTTCTTGTGTATGACCCGCAGGGCAAGTTCCTGCGGGCTTTCGGTGATCGCGAGGGTGAAGGCGTCTTGGACCAGCCCGACGGAATCGCAATCGATCCCGAGACCGGCCATCTCTATGTGAGTGACAGTCCGCGCCATCTCATATTCATTTTCGACCACGACGGCAATACACTGGCTCGTTTCGGAACGGCAGGCAAACAGTCGACCAAGTTCGGACGACGCGGAGTAAACGGCACAACTGATCTTCGACTGAGCCAACACAAACTGATTTTGGCGGACGGAAACTCATGCGCACTTAAATTCTTTGATCTTCAGGGCCGTCTGCAAAAGGAAGTTGGAATCTTTGGAGGCGCGTGTGGACTTGAACCGAGACGGGTCGGCCTGGACGTGGATGCGACAGGCAATATTTACATCAGCGACGGTGCCCTGGGCACGATTCGTATCTATGACAAGGATGGAAAATTCTTGTCCGCGTTTGGCAGCAGCGGAGGCCGTCGCGGCGAGTTGCTTTCACCCAGTTGTGTGCGAATCGGGTTGAAGGGTCTCATTTATGTGGCGGATTCCGGGAACCGCCGGGTTCAGATCTTCGAACTCCACTCCGAGAAGAAACGTGATCACGCCAAACCTTTCCTGGAGCTTTGGCTGGAAAAACGTGCGAAAAAACATGAGGAAGACACGACCAGCACGGCGGAACGTTGATAGACAGCAAGCCGGGCTTTGGCGGCCTAATACGTGGCTGACATCGCATAACCACGTATCAAAGGGAATTGGCATAACTCGGATTGCATTCATCTGCCGGCGCTAACTCAAGTAGTTCCGCACGATGGTCTTAATAAGGAGAGACGATGGTACAAAGCAAGAACGCCAGCACTGGCACTACGAGCTGGACTAGCACGCAAGCATACGTTCTCGCGACTATTTGCCTGGTTGTCGGAATTGCCGTCGGGTACCTGCTGCGAGGCTCATCAACCAGCGCAGCGGCGCAAACGGCGAGTTCCGCTCCCGCTATGCCCATGGGTTCCGGGCAGGTAACACCGGAGCAGCTTAAGCACATGGCGGACAAGCAGGCTGAATCTTTGCTCGCGCAACTAAAATCGTCGCCGAACGATCCCAAGCTTCTAGCTCAGGTCGGCAATCTCTATTACGACACGCAGCAATATAAAGACGCGATCGATTATTACCGCAAATCTCTGCAAGCAGATCCGAAGAACCCTGCCGTGCGCACTGACATGGGCACCTCTTATTGGCTTCTGGGTGATGCGGACCACGCGATCGCCGCTTTCACGGATGCGCTGAAGTATGCGCCCAATTGGCCCACGGCGCTTTTCAATCGGGGAGTCGTGAAATGGCGCGGCAAAATGGATGTCAATGGGGCGGTAGCCGACTGGGAGGCGCTGTTGAAGGCAAATCCTGATTACCAGGAGCGGACGAAAATCGAGCAGCTTATTTCCGAAGTGAAGACGCATGCCAGCATCAAACCCGCGGCGAAGACCGATAAGCCGGGGATGTAATTTTCGACCGGGCGGTTTCGCGAGCGGAGTAGTTCATATGTCATCCGCCAAGCCGCTTGAGTTCAAGCGGCTTTTTCCCCCCGCGAAATGCGCTATAGCTCAGTTCCTTCTTCCGCGACACTTTGCCATGCGCTACTGATTACAATTAGCCGTAACGGCTGTAGCAGGCCTGGAACTTGGTTCTGTTCACACTCTTTGAGTGTTTTGAGGTGCCTCGAACAATGAGTGCAATGCAGGAATTGCGCGGGTTGCTACGGCAGCGTATGGTGCGATTCTTCGCCCTCTCTGGAATGCTCGTCTGGGTAGCCAAAGTCTGCGTAGATTACAAATACAGCGTCCGCGACTTGGACACTTGGTGGCACTTGAAGGTCGGCGATTGGATCGTCGAAAATCTGGCCGTTCCCCACAGCGGCGTCTTCTCGCTAACAGCCGCCGTCCGTCCGTGGGTTGCCTATAGCTGGGGTTACGAGGTCATCCTTTCGCGCGCCTATCATTGGTTCGGCCTGATGGGCATTGGACTGCTTGGAACCATTTTGACTCTTGTGAACGCTTACGCCGTGTTCTGGAGCTTGCGCCGTCTGTCGGGGCGCTTCTGGGAGGCTTGGTTACTTGCGGCATGCACGCTGTACACATTCTTGTTCATCCTGATGCCCAGACCGGTGTTCATTTCCATCCTCTTCTACATCGTATTGCTGACCGCACTACTGGAAAGCAACCGCAGCGGAAACGTTCGACGGCTGTACTGGTTGCCAGTGCTGTTTCTGGTTTGGGCCAACATCCACATACAGTTCATCTACGGCATCTTCGTGCTCGGATTGTTCGTCGCCGCCCAGTTGCTGCCGCGGTTGACGGATTCCTTCGGCATCACACTTACTTATCTGCGTGCCGCATCCGTTCCAGCGAAGCCCTTGGCCGTTTTGTTTGCTGCTTGCCTGCTGGCGACACTCATAAGCCCCTATGGTTATCGTCTCTACTTGGTGGTGCTTTCCTATTCCAAGGCTCACTATACTTACGGAATGATTGTTGAGTTGCAACCACTGAACTTTCGCTTCAGCAATCATTTCGTTCAGCTCCTATTGACCGGCGGCGGGTTCGTTGCCGTGGGCTGGCGAAAGAAGGTGGACCTGTTCAAGTTCGCGCTTTTGACCTTCGCCAGCGTCGTTGGGTTTCGAACGATGCGCGATTGCTGGTTCTTAGCGATTACCGCCGCTGCTTTCATCGCCGATTCCCCAAGCCCAGCACGAGAAGAGGACGGAGAGGAAACGTGGCTTGAACGTGGGGCCATGCTGCTGACGCTTGCGTTTTTCCTATTCTTGTTCTCGCGCAATTTCGGCTTTAACGAGCGCACACTGGATCGCACGGTCAGCACAATATTCCCGGTGGATGCCGCCAATTTCCTGCGCCGGAATCCCCTGCCGGGACCTCTTTACAACAACCTGGATTGGGGAGGGTTTTTGATCTGGTACATGCCTCAATACCCTGTCGCCATCGATGGAAGAAATGACTTGTACGGCGACGATCTCGACCGTACCTTCTACGAAGCCCAAAGCGCCTTGGAGTACAAAGACGATCCCTATCTCAGTAAGGCCGGCTGCGTATTGCTGGAGAAGAAGTACCCTCTCTCAACCGTTCTCAAACTTGACCCGCGATTCAATGTAGTCTACGAGGACCCGATTGCAATCGTCTTTGCGCGCCGCTGAGTTCGACTTAAGCCCCGCACAGAACTATCTCTGCTTGCTCAACACCACCGCCAGATCATCGCGATAGACCTGTTGGAAACCCGGGAGAGCCGTATGGAACACTTCCTCGGCATTGGGGAACATCTGCGGGACGCGCACCAAGCCGTTGTCCGCGCTGATAAGGATCGTATTGGCGGAAGCTAATGCAGGATATTGGGACGGAAGTCGACTTCCGGCCGATGCTTGATAGTAGAGTTTGACATTCTCTTCCCCATACAGTTCATACCGGTCATCCATGGAGACAGGATAGTTGGGCAGGTACCAGATCAGGAAGTCGCCCCACGACAGTTCGTTGTAAATGGGAGCCGGAAGGTGGTTCTGCCTAATGAAATCACACGCACGTACAGGGAGCTTTTGGGCAGTCACTTCGAGCAGCGTCTCCGTCCTGGACGGAACATGCGATGCGGCTGCGACGAGAACGATCAAGGCGATGGCTGCAGCCGCCCAAAATGCCGGTTTGAGAGTATGCGACGGCTCATCCGGACGGCCTCCAGCGGGGAAGAACACGTCGCCGAGAATGGCAACGGAAGCCACTACGATCATCCAGGCTTCGCGCTGGAAGGAAAAGCCGGCACTGGCGCTGACCGCAAGCAGCATCACCTTAAACGGATCTTTGGCATGCTGGCGGCCAAGCGCAAGGAATGCAAACATCGCGAGCAACATCAACAGGTAATGCTCCGGCGCGCGAAAGTTCATGGCCTTCATCTCAGGAGTAAGCGCCAGCACTGTTCTTCCGAAACAATTCTGCCACGCCACAGAGTAGGAGTGGTAAGAGTATGGAGAGAGCAAGGAGGCGATGCACGAAGCAACAGCAATCATTGCCACACGGCCTAGGGCAAGACGCGCGCCGGCGTGAGCATACATCTTGTTTCCCAAAGCTTGTTCTACGGCCACCGCACACAGGAAGAGAAGCAGCACCAGCAGGCCGAAGACGAAGTGCCAATCCATGTTGGCCCATACCAGCACCAGCAATGGCATCCATGACAGGAGGCCTTGCCGTCCAGTCGCCCGACTTGTGAAGAGCAGCCATAGTTCCATGGAAAACAAGACAGCGCTGAATAGCAGCGATTGTGTTAATGAATGGAATATCACTGTCTGTGCACAGATCGAAAGCACAGCCGCCAACCAGAATCCTCCCCTGCGTCCTCCAGCAAGCAGGAAGGTGGCGATTGCAACCAAAATGCGGAAAGCCATCTGCATGGCTGGGAGCGCGCGCAGTCCCATCGTGCGGTAAAGCGCCGCCAGAATCACCTGCGATCCCCAATTTGAATCCGTCCAGCGCAGCGCGTCGAAGCGCGAGAACAGGCCCGAGCGCGGCACCGAATGATGATCCAGTATCCAGTTTCCCGTCCGCAATTGCAGCCACACACTGGGATCGGTGAGCGATTGCAGATGTCTTGCCTCTTGCAGGGCTCCAGCCGAAAAAAGCACGACAAGTGCAGCGATCTGTAACACCGTGAGGAAGCGCAGATTGCGGACCCGGCGCGGCATGGGCGTCGTCGCTGGCATTGTTGTCATTGCTATTATCCTAGCGGAAAAAGAAAACGCCCACCGCATTGGCGCGAGGCGGGCGCACCTTGCGCGGGACATGGCTTATGAAATCGGCCACG
The DNA here is from genome assembly GCA_050015355.1 of Candidatus Korobacteraceae bacterium. Taxonomy (GTDB): domain Bacteria; phylum Acidobacteriota; class Terriglobia; order Terriglobales; family Acidobacteriaceae; genus CAWBRT01. Next base: position 21,208 of record JBEKBO010000005.1, read on the forward strand.
ATACCCATACTCATGCATTTCGACGACTGCGCACAGTTAGTGCCTAACGAGAATCACACGCCTCGTCTGCTGGTGGGCGCTTGCCTGCGCGACAGTTCCGTCATAATTATGGTTATACGTGTGGCAGGCGAGGACGCAGGTATTGTTTGCCCTGTTATAGGAAATACCCAGCGGCCCATTGGGTCCGAGATTGTTCGGCGCCACCACGTTGATATCGAAATTGACCAGCCTTTCGCCAGTGACCGTTGGCGACTTAGCCCCCATGCCATGCGCCGTGTGACAAACCGAGCAGGATGCGCCCAAGGTAGTGACATGCTGCGCATGCACCGAGTTGTCGTTGAGCAGGGTTGTCAGATTGTGGCATTTTCCACACAATGCCCACGGTCCGGGTGTGGCTCCTCCCGCGCTGGTCTGCTGGCCGGGATAAAGATTCTTAATGGTACTCCCCGGTCCACCAGCCGGGTAGACTCCCGGCGTGACTTGGCTCATCTCGTAACGGCGCTCGACGATGTGCGGGTAGATCGAGCCATGCGGGCCATTCGGACCGGACCCTCCGAACTCGCGGTTGTCGTCACTGTTGTGACAGTCGGTACAGAAGATACGGACTCCCATCGCCCGACCCGGGATGCTGCCGTCTAGCGCCAGCATAGTCGCAAGCAGGCTAGGCTGAGCAAGTCCTGAGGACCTATCGTGAGTCACCGGATGGCTCGAAGTAGCGGAGGAGGCAAACTGCGGAATTACGTTCAGCGAATCCGCCGCTGATACGTACCAGACCGGAAGGTATCCGAACGATGTGAGCGCCTGTTTGCCGCTGCTGGTGCCGTGACAGCGCAGGCAGTTCTCATACTGATTTTGCGCTGGAGAAATAATACTAATCCCGTCGTTGGCCAAAACTCCATTTACCGCAGCCTGGGAAACACGGATCTGTGGCGGTGCGCCGAACACGCTCCCGACCGGCTGGGAACCGTGCGGGTTGTGGCAATCAACACAGGTCGCGTGCCGGTTATTGTTCAACAGCGTGGCTTCGGCGGCGTCGTGCGTATTATTGCCCGCGGGAAATGGATGCGCGATCTTGGAAAACTCAGCATAAACGTTAGGCAGAGCCGGACTGATGTTGTTGTTACCGTTATGACAGGTAATGCAATTCTGTGTCGTGACGTCCATGCCGGCTAACGCCGGCACCGGACCCCGCAGCAACCTTGCCGGACTATTCGCGTTGTGCTCGACATGACAGCTCGAACAGGAATTCTGGGCCACAGTGGCGTAGGGGCCGACGTTTGCAGCCGGCAGCGTGCTATTCGATACAGTCGCATGAATACTTGTAGGCCAAGGAACCAGGGGATTCGGCAGATTGTTGACCGTGCGTGCGGTAGTCCCATGGCACGCCAGGCACATCTGGCCGCTGGAGCTGTCGCGAACCAGAAAATTCAAAGAAACCGTGTCAATATTTTGCACATGGGGGTTGTGGCAGCTTTGACACTCTACGTTGCCGCGCACCAGATGCACCTTATTTTGCGGATCAGCTGTCTGACGGCCCTGCACCAAGCTCTGCACCAGGTCTGGAGAATCCTGTATTTGATTAAAACTGAATGGATGAGAGCCCTGCAGGTTGGTGGATAAGATGTCGTTCTGGTTCATCTTGCCCTGCATCGTGATTTTGCCGTAAGGCACAGTCTGTCCAGGCGCCACCGTGCCATCATGGCAGCTCAGACACAAGCTGCTGGGACTTCCAGGCGCAGGTTGTTTGTAGGTCTCAAGCGCCGTGGTGGTACTGCTGTACATCGTGTAGGTCTGTGTGGAATATGACTGGGCCCAAAGCGGCCCCTTGCCATTTCCAGAATGAGGAGCGTGGCAATATTGACAGGGAGGCAACGCTCCACCCTTAATCGGTGACGGCCCAGTGACCGACAGATTGTGTGCGCCCAGAACGTCGCCGGTGAACTGCGCCTGCACACTGCCGGCCGCGGCGAGCACGACCGCACACGCGAACCAGAGCTTCATTTTCATTGCGCTCCTCCCGCAGGCTGCTTGGCGTAATAGCGAAACACCTGCACGCGACTATTGGAGGAGTCCACTACATAGACATGGTCGTCCCGAGCGATAAATAAACCGGAAGGCAGCTCGAACGCGCCGGGCGCAGAACCCCTTCCCCCGAAGTAGTACAGCAGATCGCCCTGGCGGTCGAAGACCTGCACACTATTCCAGGCTCCATCCACAACATACAGGTGACCCTCGCTGTCGAAGCCGATCCCCTTCGGACGGAAGAAACTTCCAACGCTGTCACCGGGAGCGCCGACCATGTACTGGAAAGTGCCGGAGCGGTCAAAGACCTGCACTCGAAAGTTCATTGCATCGACGACAGCGATTTCGCTCCCGTGCAACATAACCTCGGTTGGAAAATTGAACTCGCCCGGCTGATTTCCGCTAGTGCCGATTGTCTGCAAAATATGACCTTGCATATCTAAAACAAAGATTTTGTTACGCAGCGTATCGGTAACGTAAATCCGTTGTGTGCCGGAATCCACTGCGATTCCTGTTGGACGCTTGAAATAGCCTTCTCCGCCACGCAGGCTGCCGATGATATGCTTGAACTTCCCGTTGGCGTCAAAGACAAAAATTCTCCCGCCCTCCGAATCGGTTACATACATGTTGTCCGCGGCATCGACCGCCACGCACTGCGGCGAGCGCAAGGAATTCTCGTCTTTGTCTCTCCGCTCGACGAATTTGTACTTGTGCTGCCCGAAGTCGAAGATGTGAATTCCACCCATTCCCGGGTCGGTCACAATAACCCTGCCGCGGGAATCCAGTGCGATGCTGTAGGGACGAAGCATTGCATGCCGTACCGGCTCGCCAGCCACAATGTCCAGCACCTTCGTCCAAAAGCCAGGTTTGCCCAGCACCTCACGTTCGGAGGAAAACGTACGCTCAAAGCTCAGCTTGCGTCCGCCTTCCAGCAACAGATCCGGAGGTGGTGGTGGCAGATTCTTTTCAATCTTAATGCGCGCTGCCTGCAACGGCGCCCACAACCAGAGCACCACTGCCAGGCAAATCCACAGCTTGACCCAAGCTACAATGGGCCGACGAATTAGAACGGCTTGAACCATCTTTGTATTCCAAAGTAATAGGACGAAAAATTCGTTGGAGGCATGCCTGACGCTCCCACGCCCTGCATCAGGTGCGTAAAGCCACCGCTGAACGACATTTTGCGGAACTGGTACTGTGTATACGCAAACAGGAGCTGCGAAGAATTTGCCGAAGTCAGGGTCGGCGTTGTCGTTTGGCTCTGCGCGCGGGCATAACTACCCGAGACTGTTAGCCTCCGGAACGGCGACGCCGAAGCGTTCACACCCCACGACGTACCGTCCAGCAGCAGGTACTGATTCGATCCCAGCACCGCAATCGGGATAATGAGTGGTGTCGTGACCAGCCCGTTTGCGGTCAGCAGCGCCGTGCCGTAGGACTTGGAGAGGTTCGCGCCTATGCTGTAGCTCCGGTAAAGAATGGTGCTCGAATAGTTTTCAGAGTGACTGGCTGACCCTGTTACAGCACTGAGGCCAGTGTGGAACCCGCTGAAATTGCTGTACCACTGCAGATGTCGGCTGAGCCTGCGCCGCGCGCTTGCCTGATAAGAATAGTTTGAGGTGGTGCTTGTCGCCAGGACGGTCTCTACCTCTTGCGCGTAGCTAAAGCCCGCGCCCACGTCCCATCCCGCGAACATACGGCTGAAATTAACGCCCGCCACCAGGCCCGCCCCCTGGTTCCCGGCATCCGTGGATTGATCGTTGACTCCACCGAATACCATGATCGAGCCCCATAGCGGCTTCTGGATGCGATAGTTCACGATACCGCTGTAGTGGGTCACCGCGACGCTCGTTCCAAACACCTCCTGCTCGATCCGGTTGACAGTAAACGAGGCGCTCAGGTTGCGAAGGATGGAGACGGTATCGTTGTTGTAGAACATAAGCGAGTGGCTGCCCGTGCCCAGGTTTACCTGGGGGGCTATGCTCCCGGCACTAGCCAACTGCTGTTCCACCACGGCCGAGAGGTTGCTGTTGTACTGCATCCCAAACGAGGTGCTGAGCCGTGTCCAGGGCTGGAAGGTTGCATTCCCCGAATAATTGTTGCTAGAGCCGCTCATGTTCGTGATGCCGCCGTCGCCGTGATAGGCGTCGTAGGTATAAGAGAACGAGCCTGAGCCACGCAGCGGCAGTCTATGCGAGGCGTTGTAGTTGAACGTCGTCGAATTTTGATCTCCAATGTTAGCCTCGCCCCCGGTAAGAAACGCAGGGATCTGCGAGCGGGAGTAGAATTCGCCGAAGCGCGCCGTCATCCACCAGCCGGCCAGGCGATAGCTGCTCTGCAAATTGAAGTTGCGCGAAGTCGAATCGTCCCGCTGGTCGGTGCCGAAGACCGAGGACGACGTGCTTGACTGGGTGTACTGTGCACTCACCGGCGGCAAGTTAGGGAGCAGGGCGGACCACGCAATACCGAGCTGCGTGGTATCGCCGTGCGTGGTAAAACCCTGGATTCCCGGCAGACCGAAGTTGCCGCTACTGTCGAAGGTCTTGCCCCAGGAAATGGCGCCGGGGAAGTGGCTGCCGCTGAAAATGCCAGTGCCTACGTTGAAGCTGCTGGCGTTGGTGATTGACTGCACTCCGGAGTTCTCCTGAGAGCGGTTGTAGTATGGGGACAACGTAAAGGTGAAAAAGCCGGGATTATAGTAATAGCCGTTCACGTTGGCATTGCCATTCAATCCCAAACCGTGATCGGAGGGTTGCGCGTTTCCATAGTCGGCGGTATAGCCGGCGCCAAGATTCCCGTCCATCCTCATGCTCAGGTTGTCGCCCACCGTCACTTGCGCGCCGGCGGGCAGGACTGCGAGCAGTCCAAGAAACAACCATATGATCCGCAACCTCATCAACTTTCTCCCGCTCTCCCAGCGTCGACGCGTTACAACGTTTCGATCTTTGCGTTCTGACGCAGCCGCTTGCCCAGGGCCACGCGCAGCTTTTCGTATTTTTCTTTCTGCAAGTTCCCGGCCAGGTTTTTCTCGACTTCTTCAAACGTCGTTTTGCCCGGGCTCGTATGCGCGTTCAGGCGAAAGAAGGTGTAAGCGTTGCCCAACTGCAGAAGCTCGCTCACTTGGCCGGGCTGCATCGCCAGCGCCGCCTTTACCACTTCCGGCGGCAACTTGTCGCGATCAACGGCCTTGTGATCGCCCATGTTCACGTGGAAATCGTCATCCGAGAGCTTCTCTGCCAGCAGTCCAAACTCTTCGTAGCTCTTGGTCTCCTTGGCTTGTCGCAGCGCATCTTCGGCGCGCTTGCGCGCCTCTTTCAGCGTCTCCTGGTTGGCATTGGAGGGCGGCAGGATCGAGATAGTCTGGATGGCAAAAACCTCGCCATGTTCGAATGCCTTCGGATTCTTGTTGTAATAGAGCCGTGCCTCACTCACCGTCACCGCCGATTTGGCTTCCACTTCGGCCTTCAGCATCGCCTCGATCAGCAACGAGCGCTTGATCTGTTGCCGCAGCTTTGCCTTCGACCCACTCATCTCGGTCTCCAGGTATTGGGTGAATTCCGCCTGGCTGCCGAACTGCTGCTCGAACTTTCGCTCCTCGCGACTCACACGCTCCGGAGCAACCGTCATCTTGCGCCGCGCCGCCTCTTGGTAAACCAGCTCTTCGAAGATGATCATCTGCAGCGCGCCACGCCGGATTTCCGGCTCCTGCGCCTTGGGAAAACCGTTGTGCAGTTTGGCATAGGGGAACAGGGCGAACATCTCGCGCACAAGGTCGCGATCGGTGAGCACCGCGCCGTTCACCCGCACCACGGGCTTGCCCGTCACCTGAACGCCCGCTGTTGGAGCTGCGGCGGCGGTGGCGGCGTGGCTGGGGAGCAACGGGGTCCCCGGTGAGCCTGTATTCGGGCTTGCCGGGGTGGTCATCTGGCCGTTGGCACACGAGAGAGCCAGTAGAATCAAGGTCCAAATAGAGAGTAGATACTTCATATTTCCTCACAGGTCCTAAAAAGAGGGGGAGAAGGTTCTCTCCCCCGATAAATCAATCTACAAGTTAGAAATTGGTCGTGAAGCCGGTACCGCCAGCCGCTTCGTTCGACTCGCCAAAGTGGCACTGGCGGCAGAACTGCGTGGTCGACGATGCTTGCTTCGGCGCAAGCGGCGTTACGTTGTTTATGTTGTAGGGTCCGTTGACGAAGAAATACGTCGCATACGTGCCGGTAGCGGAACCCGCAATCTTGTTGTTGGTGGATGCGGAGAAAACGTTCATCACGTGCTGGTTATGGCAGGTGGTGCAGACCAGGTACGGCACGCCAGAAGCATTGATCGGCGTCCCGTAGCTGTGCGCGCCCTTCATGAGCGCCGGAGCGCCATAAGAGGCCATGAATGTCGCATACTGACCGTTCGCGGTGATGCTGGTGATCGAGGTGCCGTTAACGACATAGACGAGGCCGTTGACAGCGTCGCCGTAAGTGCTGCCCAACGCGGCGCTTACTGTAGCGTTCTCGCCCACCGGGTGATCGTTGTTGTAGCCGCTGCTGGAACCATCGGCACCCAGCAAAGTCGGAATTTTGCCCGTACCGTAGCTCGAGGGCAGCGCGCCGATCTGCTGCTCATAAGCCCAGTTCTGCATCATGGCGCCCTTGGCAACCGCGCCGTCATGGCAACCCAAGCACATCAGGATGCCACGGATGTCGCTGTAGCCTTGAGTGCTCGCGCTCGCCAGGCTGGCGGGAGCGTTGAAGATATACTTGCCGGCGGTAGTGCCGTTCTGGCCGAGATCGCTGAAGTCAAACGATTTGCCATAAAGCGGCCCGATGTCCTGTGCGAACAGGGCATTGGCGCCTGTGTATGCGTCGGTGACACCGCCGGTCAGACCGTTGCCACCTGCGCCGCGAGCGCCGCTGTGGGGAGCGTGACAGCCGGCGCAGCCGCGGCCGTAGTTGTTATGGGCGCCCAATACGTCAATTGTTGGGGAGACGGCACCGGCGGTACCGGTCGATGTCGGTGTGCCCGCAGTGACCTGTGCCATTGCAAAGCCGGCAAATACCATGATCGCCAGCAGAACAAACATTAACTTCTTCATGAAGAAATCTCCTGATAAGTCTCACTTCTCGATTTATTTCGTCTTGCTACTCGCGGAAACGGTGTTACCCAAAATCCGCTTTGTCCCCATTGCCCTGACTGCGACAGAGGAACAAACTTATTGCGGCTAGTTCGCCGCGGAACCTCTTACCTTCGCGTCCGTGCTCTTCTCCGGGGTCCCCGACAAACCTGTAGTTTGGCTTGTTGGGGTGATTACCCGCGACGCGCCCGGCTTGTGCTCGGCGGACTTATCCTTCTCCGCCTCCCTGCGTTTGAGTTCCTCAGTGGCCTCAGCCTGGGTCACGTAACGGAACTGCTGCACTCTGCCGGAAAATACCTCCGAGGTGAAAACGCGGTTCTGTTTGTCAATTGCGACATACTGCAGACCGGAGAACAGGCCCGGGAGAATGCCCTGCGCCGAGCCCATATAGATCAGCAACCGGCCTTCCGGGGAATAGACTTGCACCCGGTTCTGCATCGCATCGGCCACCCAGATGTGACCGTCGCAGTCGACGGCAACGCCCTTGGGCATGGAAAAATACCCAGGACCATCGCCGCGCTTGCCGAAAGTACGAATAAAATTGCCGTCGGCATCGAATATCTGAATGCGGGCATTGAGCATGTCCGCGACGTAAAGATTGCCTTCCCGGTCCACGGCGACTCCGGCTGGCTTGGCGAAATCGCCTGGAGTGGTCAGCGTGTGGTTTTTGCCCGGTGTGCCGATCTTGCGCAGCAGCTTGAAGTTGTCGGCGTCGTAGACCAACACCTGGTCGAGATCGACATCGGCGACGTAGAGGAAGCGGTTTTCAGTGTCAATCGCCAGTCCCACCGGATCGGCCATACCCTCGGAGATGACAGCCTCCATACTGTGCAGGGGACTGAAGACTAGAATGCGGCGAGCCTGTGCGTCAGAGGCGAACAGGCGGTCATTGTCGTCAATGGCCAACCCCATGATCAACTTGAAACTGGCATTCTTCCCGTTCTTGATCATCTCCGTGTTGTGCGTCTCGGGGTCGAAGATGAAAATGGCGCTCACCTTGCCATCGGCCACGTAGACCTTACCCTTGGAGTCAACCGCCAGACCATGAGGCTCGCCCAGGAAGTAGTGGTTTCTCATGATTCCGGCCTGGCTCTTGTCCTCTGAGACGCCAGCCAACCGGTCCATCCAGGCGCTCTTCGGCTTGGCGGGTTTGGCGTTAAAGTCCGGCAGTTTTTCGCCTGCGTAGTAGGTCTGGTACCTGATACGCACGATGTTGGGCGGCTGTGGCCAAACGATCTTGGAGATGTCAATCTTGTCCAACACCGAGACCGTCTTTTCCGGCTCGGCTTTTTTCTTCTTCTCGCCAAAAGCAGGAGACGTGCCCGCCAATGCCAATGACAGCACTATCGCCAGTGCCAGCCATCTTTTTCCGCGTCGAATCGAATTGTGGAACCACTCAATCATCGCTGCTTCTCTCTTCTCACTCACTGCTCATCGCTACTTACTACTACTTCGTCAGGTTCATATGACAACTGGCGCAGAATGCCGAGTTATTGGTTTGGTCTTTCACCAGCAAGTCAGGTTGCGCCGAAGCATGCGGCTGGTGACAGGTCATGCAGTCGATCGCAGTCTTAACCTTGGTAATGTCTTTCGCGTCCATCACGTTCGATACCGGGTGTCCATCGACCGGGTGCCCCAGGTTGTACTTCAACGGCAGTACCGGGACTTTAGCGAAATAGTCCTCTGGCAGCTTTACCTTCCCGTCAAAGATCGCAACCAGGTGATCACTCTTCAGCTCCTGCGGGGCCGCGTCAGGACCATGGCATTCCAGACAAAGCTTGTTCGGACTGGCAAGCCGCAGCAGGTGCGTGTTGTCTCCTCCGTGCGGCTCATGGCAAGTGGTGCAACCCTGCTCGAAGGCCGGCTGGTGCAGATACTTCTTCTTGTGCTGTTCGGCCTGCTCGGCGTGACAGCCCAGGCAGACATTCACTGCATCGGGCTTAGGGAAGCCGGGCGAACGGCCAGCATGGGGATTGTGGCAATCGGTGCATTCACCCATCGCACCCGGGTGCTGAACCTTGGCCTTCTCGATCTGCTCGGGCTTGTCGGCGTGACAGGTAATGCAAAGCAACTTGGCATCGGCTTGCATCAATACAACCTTGCCGTCCTTGGCCGGGGCATGGCAGGTGTCACACTGCCCGCCGGCAAAGGGTGCATGCGTGAACTTCGCCATCAGCTTTGGCTGAGCGGACTGGTGCGGATTGTGGCAGGTGAGGCAGTCGGCCGTGTCGATTGGCTGGTTCTGATGCGCCTTGGCGAGGGCCGCGTCCTTAGGATCGTGGCAGTCGGTGCACAGCGCCGGTGCGTCTTTGGTCAAGTGGAAGTCGAACTCGCGCTTGCCGGCCTCGCCGGTCTTATGCGTGATGTGGCAGGTGTCGCAGCCCATATCGAGCGCCGCGTGCCGGCTGCCGCCCTTGGGCACATTCATTCCTTCGTTGTGGCAGGAAAGGCAGAGATTCGCGTCCTTGGTGTCGCCGCTCACCGGCTTCAATAACTGATTCTTGTTGTCCGCGGTATGCGGATCGTGACACTTGACGCAGTCGCGGACAGCCGGAGGGTGAACCTTGCCTTTAATGTCGGCGGCCTTCTTGTCAGCGTGGCAGCTAAGGCATAGGGCCTGAGTTGTGGTAGTCGTGAGTTTGACGCGAGTGACGTCTTTGGCGATCCGGACTTCGTGGCAGGTCTTGCAACCCATCTGAATAGCAGAGTGGACCGCCTTCCCCCTGCCCTTATTCTCGTGACATTCCAAGCACTTGGGCGTGTCCATGTTCAATTCGAGCGGGACTGGATGCGTCGCCGCGATCATCGCGCTCGAAGCAAACGTTAGAACCAGGACTACAAACCCGAGACTCCGCTTCACGTCTACCTCCACCCAGGGCAATATGCAAGCGCATGACCGGAGCGGAACGCACTCCGGCAGTTACTACTAAGTAATTTAAAATGTGAACGATGCCTTGCAGGCGTCCTGGCGGACACATCTTCGGAAACCAGCTAACCTGGGCCCTTTCCCGCACTTCCCTCGTGAAATTCCACAACCCCGACCTGAATAGTGTGGTGAGGTTTGTGCCTGTTCCTCCACTTGGAAAAATGGGAGGCGCGAAGACCCGCAAGTTCTTGCCCTTGAGTCAGCACTCTCGATTTGTGATCAGCGTCATAGCCTCGCGGAGCGCCAGATGTAAACATTAAGGCTGGGTAGCGAAACGATGGATTGCTATGGGATAATCACCGCACTGGGTGATATAGCCCACAATTGAATGCACCAACCGCTGAAAGGCGCTCTGCAAGCTATTGAAGTACTGTTAGTTAGCTCGCAGGCGTTTCTGGCCTCGTACGTGCATCTGCGATCCTCAGCAGCTCAAGGAGCCCCGCATGGGTTTTAAGGAAATCTGGTCGAAAATTCATAAGACGCTCTCTTCAGTGCGCACCGGGATCATTCTCTTATTGATAGTGGTCGTATTTTCGGCTGTAGGAACGGTAGTTTTACAACGCCCCACCACTGAACCGAGCGACATTCAGCGCGCATACTCTCCGGCGACGCTGATATGGTTGGATCGGTTTGGGCTCACCGATGTCTATCATGCGTGGTGGTTCGCCGTTTTACTTGGATTGGTAAGTCTTAGCATCATTTTCGCTTCTCTTGAACGTTGGCCGACCGCCTGGCGCTTTTACTCCCGTCCGAATCGCCGTCCGGAAGCACATTTTCGCGCGGCTCTTCCTTACCACAAAGAGTTCAAGGTCAGTGACGCCAAGGCCGGCCTGGACGCCGCCGAGCGTGCGCTGATCAAGCTTGGTCTCAGGCCCGAACGTGTGGTCGATAACAACGAAGTCTCTCTTTATTCAGAGCGAAACCGATTCTCCGTCCTGGCGGTTTACATTGTCCACATCAGCTTGTTGATGATTTTTGCCGGCGGCATCGTCGATGCCATGTTCGGCTATCGCGGATCGCTAATGCTGACCACGGGCGAAAGCAGCAACACGATCATTGTGCGGCAGAAAGGAATGGAGAAGAAGAGGCCTCTTCCATTTTCCATCCGCTGCGACGCTGCCGGACAGGAGAACTACGCCGATGGCAGTCCGAAACGGTGGTGGTCAGATTTAGTGGTTGTGGACAAGGGCCGCGAGATCGAACGTAAGCAGATCGTCGTGAACGATCCGCTTACCTATGACGGCATTCGTTTTTACCAGGCGAGCTTCGGGATGAGCGGCAAGATCGACCATCTCCAGTTGCGAGCGACGCCGCTGAAGGGTGCGGCGCAGACGATCACGCTGGCGCCGGGACAGACAGTACAACTCGACGCCGGGAACACTATCAGGGTTGGCCGCTTCGTCCCCGACTACTACATCCAGGACGGCGAAGTTCACCAGCGCTCGGAAGAGCTCTCCAATCCGGCGATCGAGCTGGCGCTGACGAGTAAGGGTGACAGCCACAGTGTATGGCTGCTCCCGCGCGATTCCAACCAAGCGCAGGACGCCAAGACCAGTTATTCCTTCACACTCACTGACCTGAAACCAAAGTTTTTCACCGGTCTCGAAGTGTCGCACGAGCCAGGACAATGGTTCGTATGGGGTGGCGTGCTGACGATGGCGCTTGGATTGGGTGTCGCTTTCTATCTCGTCCACATGCGTTTCTGGGTGACAACTCTATTCGACGCCCGGCAGGGGTTGCTGTTGTGGGTTGGAGGTTCGTGCAATAAGAACCGCGAGCGCTTCGAAGAGCGCTTCGCCGAAGTAACTGAGGCAATCGGCAAGGAACTTAACGGCAACAGCAAGGTAACGGAGTTAAAGAAGCAGGACGAGCCTGCGAAGGAAACTCTGGCTCGCGTGTAGCCAGCCAGTGATCGTCCCGGCAGACGCGGATGCGCGCATGCCTTGGACACTTTCAATTACCGTGTACGCGAACGTTCAAGGCGCGTGCCGGGCAACCGGAGGTTTTTAACTGATGTCGCGAGCAAGAACAGAGCAGACGTCAACGGGGAACGCACTGCTGGTCATGGTCGGCCTGGGTATGCTGTTCCTGCTGTTTACGGCATTCCTCGGAGTGATGAAGGCACACTCCAGCCCGATCTATGGCGAAAGCAACATGCTTTACACGGCGCTGATCTTCTACGGCGGAGCGGGTGCGCTCTACATGGGATTCGGCGTGACCGGCATCGAACGCTACGTCAAGTTTGCGTCTATGTCGACCGCATTTGGTTTTGCCGCTAATACGGCGGCGGCCGCTCACCGCTGGTATATGGCCGGGCATCCTCCATTTTCGACGCTCTATGAGATGTTGCTCAGCTTCGTCTGGACGGTGGCCGCGCTGACCTTGATCGCGGAGCGGCGCTATAAGGTAAAGATCATCGGCAGTGTGACGATGCCGCTGGCCGTGGTCAGCGTCATCCTAATGCAACTGTTGCCCTCCGAGGTCCGCCCGCTGGTTCCGGCGCTGCAATCGACCTGGCTGCACGTTCACGTCTCGCTGGCCATGCTCGCGTACGCGGCCTGCGCGGTGAGCTTTGCCCTGGCGATGATGTTCCTGATTCAGGATGACATGAAGACCGAATCGTTCCAGGTGCTGACGGCGCTTGGCATGGTGTCCGTCTATGCCGGCATGATGCTGCGCTTCCGCTCTGGCGGTTTCGCGGTTGTGGCCTGGGATCCGGCGCAGAACTCGGAAGCTTTCCTCTCCCGCGGCGTCCGTCTGTTCGTCAACATACCCGATCTCGGTTGGCTCTTTACGCTCGTCCTGCTTTCGACGGTCACTCCCGTTGTGCTCTATGTACTTGGGCGGGTGAAGCAGGATGAGAACTTTTTCGATCACGCCAACAAGGCAATGTTCGTCAGCATTCTGCTGCAGACGGTGGCGCTGGTAGCCTTTATCCTGCGCGCACAGAACGGCGCCTACGCTTCGCCCGACGCCGACGGTTCCTTCCCGACGGCACTGGCGGCGAGTCCGTTTTTGCTCTCGGGCATGCTTGGCGGAATCTTCGCGGGATTGCTTTACCTGCTGCTGCTGTGGCGGCGTGAAGGCCTGCAAAAGATGCTGCCTCCGGCTGCCAGCCTGGACCAGATCACCTACAAGACGATCTGCGTTGCCTTCCCGCTGCTGACCCTGATGATCGCGGTGGGCGCTTACTGGGCCAACCAGACTTGGGGATCTTATTGGAGCTGGGATCCGAAAGAGACTTGGGCGGCAATCACCTGGCTCGTCTATGCCGGCTACCTGCACATGCGCGTTACTCGCGGCTGGAAAGGCCGGCGGGCAGCTTACTTCGCGATTCTGGGGTTCGCGGTCGTCATCTTCACGTTCTTCGGAGTGACGTACCTGTTGCCCGGATTGCACGCTTACGCTTAGAACTGATTGCACAAAATTTCTTTGCGGGGCGCGGCTTTAAAAGACAGCGGATCAAGGCGCGCCGCAGATCGCGTAGATAATCGATTACACCCACCGGCGGAAGCTGAAGGCTTTCGCCGGAACCTTTTTCAACCCCGGCTTCTTCCACCCCAACACGCGCAACCGCCGCGCCTATTGGAGGCCCGGCTTCGGCCCGTTTTTCCGCCGCCTGCATGGCCGTCTGGACTGTTCTCCGCCGGTTCGATGCCGGTTTCTTGCGCAAACGCGGAAGATAGTAGACTTGAATCCAGGAGGTTCGTACTGGACCGTGAGCCGCGTTCGGATGAACTGGAGCGTGATCGTCCTGCTGCCGGTGGCCTTCGTCCTGCTCAACGGGCTGCTCATCTTTTTGCTGATAACCCTCTCGATCGATAGCGGGTTGCGGCGGCCGATTCTGGTGGTGGCAACAGCCGGTGCGGTTGTCATCTGCGCGGTTGTGTTTATGGTGATGGCAGTCGTGTTCCGGCGCCCAATGCTGGAGTTGCAGGAGAAGATTGCCCTGGTTCGTCTCGGGGACTTGCACGCCATGGTTGAGTTCGCGACTCGCAACGATGACATCGGCGACTTGGGACGCGATTTCAATGCCATGGTTCACCAGCTTCGCGAGAGCCGCGAAGAGATCCAGAACCTGCACCGGACGCAGATGTCGCGGGCCGAGCATCTGGCGACTCTGGGCGAACTGGCCGCTGGGCTGGCACATGAAATCCGCAATCCGCTGGCCGGCATAGCCGGTGTGATCGAGATTATTGGCCGTGACCTGCCCAAGGAAAGCCCGGCGCGAAAAGTTCTAAAGGATGTTCGTCGCGAGGTGGCGCATATCAATCGCATCGTCACCGACCTGTTGGAGATTGCGCGGCCCAAGACGCCGGTGTTCAGGTGTTCCGACCTGGTAGCCACGGCTGAGCAGGCTTTGCTGTTTGCGCGCGAGCAGGCCACGGCGAAGTCTATTTCGTTGGATCTCATGAAGGACACACCGCTTCCACCTGTCGAGCACGACAGCGGGCAGATTCAGCAGGTGCTGCTGAACCTGCTCTTGAACGCCATTCAGGCGTGCGAAGAAAAAGGGAGCGTAAAGGTCGAGTTCGGGCAGGACGATGAGTCGGTCTGGGCAGCCGTTACCGATACCGGCCGGGGAATTTCCCCCGAAACGCTGCCGAATATCTTTCGTCCTTTTTTCACTACCAAGGGAAACGGAACCGGACTCGGCCTGCCGTTGGCTAAGCGCATCGTCGAGGATCATAATGGACGCATCGAAGTGGAGAGCTGGCCCGGCAAAGGCAGCCGATTTGTGGTGTGTCTGCCCAAGCGCCGGTAGTCTGTACGTTGTAGACTAGAAAAAACATGCCCAAGGAAAAAGTACTGATTGTGGATGACGAGAGACTCGTCAGGTGGTCTCTGCGCCAAAAATGCGAGGAGTGGGGATACCATACGCTGGAAGCTGAAACCGGCTCCGCCGCCCTTAAGATCGCGCGCAACGAGTCTCCTGATCTGGTGCTGCTTGACGTGCGCCTGCCCGACATCAGCGGAATACAGCTTTTGGAACAGTTGAAGCAGTCGGGTGGAGCTCGCGCGGTCATCATGATCACGGCCGATCCGCAACTGGAGGACGTCAAGCTGGCGCTCAAGCTGGGCGCCTTCGACTTCATCGGGAAGCCGCTTGATTTTGAAGAACTCGAAGTAACCATGAGGAATGCCCTGGAGACGACCCGGCTGCGCACGGAGGTCGAGTCGCTACGCGGTGAAGTGCGCCGCCGGACGGGCTATCACGATGTGATCGGCGTCTCTCCGCGCATGACCGAGTTGATGGGCTTTGTTCGCAAGATTGCCGACAGCGAAGCCACTACGATACTCATCCAGGGTGAGAGCGGCACCGGCAAAGACCTGATTGCAAAGGCTATCCACTACCAGAGCAGGCGGCAGGACAAGTCTTTCGTCGCCATCAACTGCTCCGCGATTCCAGAGACACTGATGGAGGCCGAACTGTTCGGTCACGAGCGCGGAGCGTTCACTGACGCGAAGGCGATGAAAAAGGGGCTGTTCGAAATGGCCGACGGCGGAACCCTTTTCCTGGACGAAATCGGTGAACTGTCGCCTCTGTTACAGGCCAAGCTATTGCGGGTGCTTGAGGACCAGGTGATCCGGCGCGTGGGCGGAGTGCGCGACATGCAGGTCGATGTCCGCGTGATTGCCGCTTCCAACCGCGACCTGGAACGCGCGGTGCGCGAGGGCGGATTCCGGCAGGATCTCTACTACCGGCTGGCCATCATCTCGGTTTTCCTGCCGCCTCTGCGCGAGCGCAAGGAAGACATCCTGCCATTGGTCGACTATTTCGTCGGACGCTACAACAGGAAGTTCAAGAAGACCGTTCAAGGGATTACGGACGAGATGCGCAAGCTGCTGCTCAAGCATGAATGGCCGGGCAACGTCCGCGAGCTCAAGAATGCAATCGAACGCGCCATGATCCTGGAAGAAGAGGACCATCTGCGTCCCGACTATCTTCCCTTCGCGGTTGGCCGGCACACGCCGGGGCAGACGGCGTTCGAAGCGAGCTCGGCTGCAACCGGCGACGCTGTCACATCGCCCGGCGGGCGAAATTTGCCCAAACTGTTTATCCCTCAAGGCGGAACATCGCTGGAACAGGTGGAACGGGCGTTGGTCGAGATGGCACTGCAACAAGCCAACGGCAATCAGACGCAGGCTGCCCGTCTGCTGGACATCAGCCGCGATGCGCTTCGCTATAAGCTGAAGAAGTTTGGCCTCATGCATGTCGACGAGGAAGAGGCCGTGTAAGCCTGAATCACCCGGCGGCTTGCCATGGGTGAGTTCCCCTTTATTCCGGTTCCCCCCAGTATTATCCCGACATATTCAGACTGTCATGGCGAGCGAAGTCGAGCCACCTTTTGTTCCTGCTGCCGAAAACAAAGGGTGGCTCCACTTCGCGCCCGAATAGATTCTTGCTTCTCGAATGTAATGTCGGGTACGCAACTTGGGCTGCTCCGGCCACTGGCGCTCGGCGCTCCGGTCGCCATGACATTCCTTCGAGAATTCTTGGATACACCAATATGGAAGCCGCTTCAGCGTTTGTTGGCGGAAACCGCTCTGGTTTGGAAAGAAAAAACCGGACAGGATCTGCGCAACCCTGTCCGGATGAAGGGTGTTAACAGCGTTCAACTATTACTGGCATTGAGTCGCCGTTAACCCCGAGTCGCAGAGACTCTTAAAACCTTTCTTCCACACCTCCGTCGGGAGGTAGCAAATTGCTTGCCGAATCCAAGCCCGCGCTACGTTTGTTCTCCGGTCGCGGCACACCGGACGCGCTCTTCTTGCTCAGGACCCTGTCCGGCCTCCGCTGCCGGTGTACCCATGGCGGCTTCCGCATGGAACAGTCCTTGTAAGAGATTCGAAAGCGTCTCGTGCTCCAAGGCACTGGGCGGGTCGGCCAGGGTTCGTGCCAGCGAACTCGCTATGCGCTGCTTCACCTGTTCAGCCAAGGCGTTCAGCACTTCGTGCTGCTCTTCGGTAAATGGGCCATACTCTTCGTTCAGGCGCTCCAGCTCTTCACTGCAAACCCGTCCCAGGTGCGAGCGAAATTCCGCGACCATGGGGTTCACCCGCTCGCTTGCCACCTGCCTGAGGAATCCGGCGGCTTCGCGGTGCAGAATCTTTTCCGCTTGGACGACTAGATTGTGCTGTTGTTTGGCGTTGCGTAGAACGAATTCGTTCAGTTGATCGATGTTTTGCAGCTCTACTCCCGGCAGCTCGCACACGGCCGGATCGACGTTCCGTGGCACTGCGGTATCGATAATGACCAACCGGCAATCGCGATCGCGGGTGAACTCAGCCACATGGTTTCGTTGCAGCGCAAAACCGGCGTCAGGCAAGCACGTAAGCAGTAAGTCGGATGAGTTCAGAGCAATTCTAAGCGTCCCCGGCCCCCGATTTGGCGGAACGACTTCGACCCGGGTCATCCCGGCGTTACGGAAGAGTTCGGCAATTCGCTGAATCTTCTTGCCGCTGCCGAAAATGACCAAGCCGCGTTTTTCAAAGTCACCGTAAAGCTGGCGAGCAAGCTCGACCGGTGCCAGCGAGTTAAGAGAGAGGTTCGAGACGATCTCGGTTTCGGTTCGCACGCGGCGTGCAACCGAGAGTGCCTTCAGCAGGATCGCCTCCAGGCAGCGGCCAATGGATCGCGCCTGCACCCCGGCCCTGTATGCGAATTCGAATCTTGCGGTGATATCGGCCTCGCCGAACACCAGCGAGTCCAGCCCGGAGGCCAGCCTCAACAGGTGGGTCATGGCTGCATCATCGACGTGCCGATGGAACTTCGACCAATCGGCCAAGCGGAGATTGTACTCGCGAGTCAGATACCGCAGAACCGAATTGGAGGCCAGAGAGGCATCCCGTGTCCACACGATGAACTCGGTGCGATTGCATGTCGACAGCACCGCAACCTCGTCGACCGCTTCACAGCGGAGCAGTCCAGCGAGCGCCTCGGCGTAACCGGATTCGTTGATCCAGAATCCCTCGCGAACCGCTACTGGTGCGCTTCGAAAACTGACGCCGATGATCACCAGAGCTGGGTCCACAGTCACTCCCCTTGAGACGTTCGCTAGTCAGTAAGGCATCTGATCTGCCAAAACCAGAATTCCTGGATTGTGATTCTTTTGGGGGTTTCTTTAGAACAACATAAACTGCTTGCGCATGGCGCTGAAGTGTTACTCCCGGCCGCCGTTTAGGCCGCCGCTAGCGGGAAAACACCCGAGGCAGGGTGAATTCCCACTCAAGATGGGATGGCATCGCGGTGAAATGCGGCTGATCGTTTCAGCGCAATTGGCCGTTGCCGATGGGCCAACCGCCTTCGAGGCGGAGCAGCTTCTCTTTCACTTCCAGTCCTCCGCCATAACCGCCAAGAGTGCCGTCAGAGGCGATAACTCGATGGCAGGGGACGATAATCGACACCGGATTAGCGCCGTTGGCCGCACCAACCGCGCGAAATCCGTTTGGAGATCCGACCACCCGCGCGAGTTGCGCATAAGTGCGGATCTCGCCGTAACCGATTTCCAGCAGGGCGTGCCAGCATCGTAGCTGAAATTCCGTCCCGTGAAGATCAAGCGGAAGCGTGAATTCACGCCGCTTACCGGCGAAGTACTGCCGCAGTTGATCAAGATAAGGCTCTAGCTTGTCAGTCGATTCCACCGCATTCGATGGAGGACCCGTGCGGAGTCCAGGGATTCCCGGACGTCGCCTGTGGTGGCCCGAGAACTCCAACAGGACGAGGCCCTTGTCGCTCGCCCCGATCAGCATTGGGCCAACCGGCGAATCGAAATTTGTGTAGTGGATCAGCACGTTACAGTGCGGCAGGACAACCATCCGCTCATTTTCTCTCAACCAAGCCGATCCGGAAACAGAAAAAGCCTCCCGCATGGCGAGAGGCTTTGTGTTTGGCGAGCCGGGAACGGCCAGATGATCGACGAACGATACCTACTCGGCTTGGGCGAGTTGATCGACGCCGTTCTTCAGAACCGTCACCTCGACACGGCTTGCATTCAAGTGCGTGGTCTTTGGTGTCGCTTCGTCCGTGCTCTGCACGCGAGCGTTGCCCATGCCAAGCTCATAAATGCGATAAACCGGAATGTCATGATTCAGCACCAGGTAACGCACAACGGAGTCGGCCATCTTCTGCGAGCTCTGAACGGCGGCTTCGCCGCGCCCCGGAGAGAAAGCTTGAATCTCTACGATGAAACCTTTCTGGGACTTCAATTCCGCGGCAACCTGGTCAAGCGCATCTTTGTCGCGCTTGCTGAGCGCAACTTGGCCGGGACGAAAACGCAGTTCAAGTTGATTAGCCGCCTGGTATTGGTCGAGGTTATCGACGACCTTCTCTACGGTCTGCAAACGCGTGCTGGCTTGTTGGGCCGTCATATTCGCCTGCTGGGCGCGATTACCCGCATCCAAGGCGTGCTGATCGGCTTCGTTAGCCTTGGCGCTGGCCTGCCGGATGCCCTCGGTGGCGCGGGCGTCGACATCCTTTAGCATCGTCGAATTCTTGGCCGTCAGCTCATCAAGCTCGTTGACCCGGTTGCGAATGGGCGAAAGCTGATTCTGCACGTACTTTTTGCGCGCGAACGGATTCAGGTGTCCCCAGAATCCCTGCCGCGTTTCCGGTTGAAGCGGCTGGTGCGGGCCAAGGTCATCGCCGGGCTGGCTAGCCTGGGCGGATTGGCTGCTCGAGTACTGTGAGGCCGCGTTCGTTGGTTCGGCCTGAGGCGTCTGGTCGACGACAACTTCAAGGCAGGTCTGATTGCCGTTGTCCTGTTTTCCGGCACACTCGTCGGCCGGCTGAGCCAGCGCCATCGGAACCATCAGGCTGACAGCCATCGGTAGCGCGACAAAAAAGCGGTTCTTCATTCCAGATTCCTCCGTTCGGTAGAGCGCCGACAGCCAAGACAGCTTTTCGATGTCATTTCTGCCGCGCGGTTGCACAACGCGCACGGCAGACAACCGCACGCTGATGGCGCCCTGCCCCGTACTTATACAGTTCGAGGGCCAAACTGCCGCTCGGGATGGATGCGGTAAGCTACTAAAAAACAAGAGGTTGGACAGGGTCCGAGTTTCAGCCTCGACGGCATCTGCGATTGGACCGGGTAAATTCGTCAGGGTGCGGGTAAGTTCTTAGCCGACAAGCCGGCGGTGCTGCTGGAGGATGAAACCGTCGGTCATGCCGGCGATATAGTCGCAGATGGTGCGGCTGAGCGATGACGTCCCGGCCATTTCCTGGTAACTCCGGGGCAACTCGTCCGGATGGGACAACCAATGGTCGAACAGCTCGGTTACGATCTGCTCCGCGTCGGCTTTCTGCGGCTTGAGAGTGGGACTGTAGTAAAGTTTTTCGTAGAGGAACTCTTTTGCTTCGCGCCGCTCGCAGTCAACTTCCGGACTGAAAACCGCGAGCCTTTCAGGCCAATTCCGAACGTCTTCGAGGGTGCGGATTCCCGCCTGGAGCACGCGCTCGGTGGTCGTTTCAATCAGGCCGGTTACAAAGCGATCCAGCATGCGCTTGAGCGCCTCGTTGAACTTGAGTTTGGTGGAGGCCTGGGGATGCTGCTTGTCGACTTGCCGATAGAAGCGCTCGAAGATATGTACGCACTCGAGGATTTCGTCGATGCGCAGAAGCCTGGCCTCGACGCCATCGTCGAGGTCGGCCGTGTTGTAGGCAATCTCATCGGCAAGATCGATCAACTGCGCTTCCAGCGGCGGGCGCAAGTTGAGCAGGTATTCCGCTAACTCCGGGTGTTCGTTGGCATCGTAATCCCGCGAATGCTTGATGATGCCTTCGCGGACCTCGAAGGTGAGATTCAAGCCCGCGAAATCTATATAGCGTTTCTCAAAGCTCTCGACGATGCGCAAGGCGTGCAGATTGTGGTCGAAGCGCACCCCATGACGCCGCATAACCGCGTCCAGCGCGATTTCGCCCGCGTGTCCGAAAGGCGGGTGCCCGATGTCATGCACCAGCGCGAGGGCCTCGACCAGATCGGCATTCAAATTGAGACGCGATGCGACGGTGCGCGAGATTTGCGCAACCTCGATTGTGTGCGTCAGCCGCGTGCGAAAGTGATCGGAGATACGATGCGTGAAAACCTGAGTCTTATCCTCAAGCCGGCGGAAGGCGCGGGCGTGAATGATGCGGTCACGATCACGCTGGAACGCGGTGCGATACGGATGCTCGGGTTCGGGGTAGCGTCGTCCGCGAGAGTTCTCAACCCGGACGGCATATTCGGCGAGCATGGCTAGAGTCTAGAGCAATTCCGGGGTTGGTGTATCTCTAATATCACCGCCGGGCGTTAACGTCACCCCAGCAAACGCCAAAGCGTTTGCCGGGACCCCGAGCGCCCGGCTCTTTTCCGGGATACACCTTCCGCGTATCCGGTCTAGACCAGTTTTGCGAAAGGCGCCGTTCGCCACAATGCCGGCCGGGCGGCCGCGCCAACGACGAAAGGCACCGCCGCAGCGATGCCTTTGACAAAGAGAATGTTCAGCTACGCTCTTACTCTTTCGACTCTTTCTGCTGCGCCAGACGAATCTTGGCGCTTTCCAGCTTCTTCTGGACCTTCGCCAAGTCAGCCGAGTCGATCTCGGCGGGGATGGTCCTGTTCCATTCCACCACTGCGCGCTCCCAGTGCGCGACAGCTTGCCGCAGACGACCAGTCTTCTGGTAGAGGTCGGCCAGATGATCGTGAACCGTTGGGTCATTGTTGAGCCGCTCGCTTGCCTTTCGCAGGTTTTCTTCGGCGAGCTCATAGTTGCCCATCTTGAAGTAAACCCAGCCGAGCGAGTCGAGATAGGCGCCGTTCTGCGGATCAAGCGTGATGGCGCGCCGAATGTAGCCGAGCGCTTCGTCCAGCCGCGTACCGCGATCGGCCAACATATAGCCGAGATAGTTCAGGGCAACGGCATTGCGCGGATCGCCGTTGATGACCTTCCGGAACGCCTCTTCGGCCTGATCGTAACGTTTTTGACGCTCGTAGATCGAACCGGCAATAAAGAACGTATAGTCCTTGTCTTCGGGCTTGGTCGACAATTGCTCAGCCTTGCCGATTGCTTCCTGGGCATCTTTCCAGCGCCGCAGCCGGCTGTACATTTGGGCCAGAGCGGTCCAGATCTCACGATCCTCGGGGGTACCCTTGAGCATGGCCTTCACGCTCGAAATCGCCGCCTCGGCCTGTCCCGTATCAGCCTGCTGGCCGGCGTAAATGAGCTTCAGCCCACGATCTTTGGGCAGCTTCTTGGTGGCTTCCGCGGCCGTGGCCGTCGCCTGGTTCCACTGCTTGGCGTCGCGATAGGTCTCAATAAGCTGCTGATAGCCTCGCGAGGCACTGTCGTCGCCAAGCGCGACCATCTTGCGGAATGTTTCCACCGCCAGTTGAGTCTTGTTCTGGTCGCGGTAAACCGCGCCCAATTTTTCCAGGAAGATGGCCCGGTTGCCCCGTTCCGAAGTGGAGTAGGTGCCATCGGCCTTTTCGGTACGCTTCAACAGGTCCTGCAGAATCTGCGCCGCTTCGTCATAGCGGCCCACGTTTTCGTAAACCACGGCGATACTATAGGGAACTTCGAAGGAATCCTCGACAATCGCCTGCGCCTTTTTCAGCACCGCCAGCGCCTGGTCGAACTTGCCGTCGCGGCGAAAGATCTCGGCCATGCGCAGGTAACTCTGCGCGTCCTGGGGATCGGCTTCGGTAATCTGCTTGTACTGATCGAGCGCGGCGTCAGGCTGATTGTCATTCAGCAGGTTCTGTGCCAGCCCGCGCATGGCGTCAAGGTTGTCATGATCCGTACTGATGGCCTTCGTGTAGGCCTGAATGGCGCTTTTGTAATCCTTTTTCTGCTCGTAGGTGTAGCCGAGTGCCGCATACAGCTTGGAGCTGCGGCTGTTCTCGGGAATGCTCAACAATATATTGAGAGCCCGGGTGTAATCACCCTCTTCGTTGTAGAGATACGAGAGCGTGGAAACCGCCTCCTCGGAATTCGGCTGTAGCTGGACCGCCGTGCGAAACTCCTTCTCGGAGTTCACCATGTCGTTGTTCAGGCGATAGAGACGCCCGAGTAGCAGGTGATCTTCCAGGCTCTTGGGATCTCGCTTGACGATTTCCTGGTACTGTTCGATCGCGAGCTGGAGCATGTTTTGCGATTGGGCGCCCGCACGCATGTCGCCCAGCGATCGCAAATAAATGCGGCCCAGCAGGCGGCGCGCTTCCAGATTGTCCGGGTGCTGCTTGATGATGTCCTGCGCCTCGGTAACAGCGTCGCGGATGCGGCCCGTCTTGAGGTAGAGCTCGGCCAACCCGGCATTCAGGTACTCCGAGTTGGGATCGTTCTCGACCGCTAGCCGGTACTCGTCAATCGCTTTGGTCGCATAATCAGCGCGGCCCGTTATGGCCATCATCTCTTCGTAGATATGCGCCAAGGAGTAGTGATAGTAAGACTGCGCGCGATCGGCTTTCTGCTGTTGCCGCTCTGCATCGCTTTTCGTTGCGCTCTCAGTAGACGTGGTCGTGACGGGAGCGGTGGTGCTGTCCTGCGGACTACCAGTTCCGGGCAGCGGCGGCGGGTTCATTACCCCCGGCTGACTATCTTGTTGAGCCAATGCCCAGATCGACGAGATTAGGAGCAGAGCTAAAAGAGGGATCTTCGTGGAAATCTTCATTAAGAACCAGCCGTTTACCTTGGATGCGCTGCCGCTTCCTAGAGCACCAGTAATCTTATTCTATCGGCTTTTGCGGCGAGCCGTCCGGCAGGCGGCACAAACTTCGTCCAAAACCCGCCGTGAACTTGCAATTCGTAATCTCCGGGCCTTCTCGCGAGTGAGGCCCGGCACGCGCGGTGGTTGCGCGTGTTGGGGTAGAACAAGCAAGTGCCTACAGTAATGTGGAACCCGGATGCGGGCAAGTTGTTACGGGCTCGTTCGCACAAACCCTTATTCTTCGCAGCCCGGTGAAGGACTTCAGAGTAAGTGCACCCACCGCTTCACGGGACATACCTTACGCGATACTGGTCTAGAAGCCGGAAACGCTCTCCAGAAGCCGCACCTTCCAACTGTTTTCGGCCGGAGTCATCAGGGCCAGGAAATGAAATGTCCCCTGGTCGCTGTGAACGACTTTGTCGCCGTCCAGCAATTGGATTTCGAGTCGGACGGTATCTTGCAACTCCATCGCTGAGCCATCTGGCGAGTAAAAAACCACCCGCACTTGGTGACCGTGATCAATGTAGCGCCGCTTCAGGCCGCTTTTGCCCTGTTCGGCAATCGCCTGCGACAGTTGTTCTTTGGCCAGGCCTACGAAGTCAGAACCGAGCAAAGCAACCTTATTCTCTTCCATTGCCGCGGCCATGGAGTGCCACGCATGGCCGTAGTCACGCTGCACGGATGCCATGGTCGTCTCCTCCACGTGGCGGGGTTGCGACTGAGAGGCGTCCAGAACGACGGCAAATCCGGTCTCAGCGGCTGAAAGCAGCAGCGGGGCCGCGGCCGCAATCAACACCGCCAACAATCCGAACAGCAAGTGCCTAACATGGATTCGCGCCCGCATTACTGTTTGCCTCCCCAGCGAATCTCGTTTCCGATCACTACGCCCGCCGCCACAGAGATGGTCGCCTGCTGCGACGCCGGCAACTCAGCCTGCGCAATTCCGCGCTTGATGCGCGCATCCACCGTGCTGCGTCCGTTCTCGTCGACGGACGTAAACGTCACGATTGTGCCGTCCGGAACCGGGTTTCCCGCGCAGTCGCGAATCGGGTCCGTCTGAAGCGCGATGGCGCCGTCCTTGGCGCGCTCGGCGTGCATGCGGATGTTGCAGGGCTCGCTGGCGACTTCCTGCACTACGCGCCGCACGGAAGCTGCGCCTGCCGAAGCGACGAATTGTGCCGCTCCCGCTCTGCGGCTGGAATCCAGCCGCGTCCAGGCGACTCCGCCCTTCGAGGTCTGCGTGCTCCGGACATCTGGCGCACCCGGCACGGCAAGACTAAAGCTCACCGGCTCAGGCGACAGCACCAGGTTCTGGTTGCGATCGAAAAGAAAGACCGTTCCGCTCACGACATCCTTGGTTGACGCCGGAACGCGCGAAGGACGGGCGATGAAGGCCACGGTCGACACCGGCCCCGCGGTCACAAAGAACGCCGAGGATTCTCCGTTCAAGACCACAACGTAACGCCCGGCGCTTGCCAGCTCGTCGCCCGCCAATGTTACAGGGGCACCGAGCTTCACCGTCCGCTTTGCCACGTGACTCGGCCCAAACAGGTAGAGCGTGGCTTCGCCGCTGCCGCTGGTTGGAATCGACAACTCCTGCCCGGCCTGAACACGGTCCGGCACGCGCAGAGAAGCGCCCGCCATCCATTGCGAGGCGGCACACGCCAGGGCCAGCAGCAAAAGGAATCTCCTCATGGTTGCCTCCAGGGCAAATTTCAACGTTGCCATACAGCCCATAAACTTCAGCGTTAGGCACACCTTCCGCGAATCCGGCCTAGGGTTGCCGCGCATTGATGCTGTATTGGTTTACCGTGACCCGGTAACTGTGGACGTTCGCGACCAGATCGTCGCGCACGTCGACCATGAACGGCACCGGCGTCTGCGGCATAAGAGCCTGGTTCACGTAACCGTCGGAAACCCAGATCACGCGCCCGGCGCTGTCGTAATAAGTGGCAAGCACGTGCGGGATGTTGACCGTCTGACCGCTCTGGTTGACCAGTTCGCCTTTTAAAACGGGACGTCCGCGTAGATCTTTCTCGAGCCGC
This sequence comes from Candidatus Korobacteraceae bacterium, assembly GCA_050015355.1. Taxonomy (GTDB): domain Bacteria; phylum Acidobacteriota; class Terriglobia; order Terriglobales; family Acidobacteriaceae; genus CAWBRT01. Next base: position 47,010 of record JBEKBO010000005.1, read on the forward strand.
TGGTGCAGCACGCCGATCACCGGATCGGCGGCAGCGGCCACCAGCAGCGAGGCGGGCTGCATCCGCACGGACTTTACCTTCGCGAGCGCCACGTCCGGAAAGTCAATGCGGAAGGGCGAAATTTCCTTGGGCAGCAAGGTATGCGAAATCTTGTCGAAGCTCTCTTCCTGTCCCAGAACCGCGCCATCCTTGCCGAGAAGAGTGGCATTGACGGAGACAAAGCCGGGGACCGTATCCTCATTGACAATCTCGCCGAGCACAGTGGTTCCACCATCACGCGCGATGGCGTTCATAGACACAATGCGCACGCGCGGAGCATCGACGTTTTGCGCGCCCCAGTCGTCATCCGAGCCGCGGGTAACGATATCCCAGCGCAAGTAATTCACCGGGATGACCTGCGGCGGGACCTTCGGCTGCTTGACCAGGGGCCACAACACCTTCCAGCTATTGTCTTCGCGCACCACCTGGAGGTCGCGCGTGTCGTAAACTGCGCCCACGGCGGATGACCAGACCATGGTGGCACGTACGGTGGCCTGATTGTCGTTCCGGTTCAGCACCTTGGTTTCGAACGATTGCAGCGAGGAATAGGTGCGCAGTGAGCCGTTGTTTCCGACCAAGTCGCGGGCAAAGAAATCAAGATTGGTATCGCTCTGCTTGGCCACATACGAGTAGGCGCCGCGCATATCTTTCGCCTTGACGTGCTCAAACAGAGATTGCACCGCCCTGTCGGGAGTGGTGGCCGGAGCGAGGGTCGTGGAGTGAATTGTGCCGGCCGCGATCAACACGGCCGCGATGACCACGAGAGTGATGGGCAGAAACAGTTTCATCACTTTGCCTCCCGCAGAGCGACTTCCGCCGAAGCGGTTGGGAATTTCAGTGTCGTCTCGGCGCGCCGGACGTTGGGCAGCACCAGCAAAACCAGGACTGACAGAAGGCTGGTGCCAACCGGCAGAATTCCCCACAAGATGCACTGCCACATCGGAGGCGTCCATCCGCCGAAGTCGAGCTTCCGCGCCGGTGGAGCATCGTCTTTGGTCCAGAGCGTGACCAGACCGTCGTCATAGACTTCCGTCTGGCGCCAACCGGAAAAGGCGAGCAATGGTTCGTAATAGCGATCCCTGACGAAGATGTAACGGAGCCCATACTGGTCGGCGTGCTTCAACACGGCGCGCAAAGCTTCCATGCCCGAAGTTCCGTAATACTTCGAACTATAGAGTTGAGCGGCGCCGTATGCGGTCATCTCCGGCAGCAAGCGCGCGGAGTTGTAATCGCCATCCAGGCTGCTGGCGCGGACACGAGCGGAAAGCATCGCGAACTTGTTACCGAAGCCCAGCGTAATGTAGCGGAACTTGGAGTGGTCATCGCGATTCAGGAAGTTCACCATCGGCTGAATATCGAAATTTCCCTCGTTAATCGGGCTGAAATTGATCCAGCCGACGGCTATGCCGCAAGTGACCACGGCAGCAGCCGAGAGGCCGACAATGGCTTTCCGGGAATAGCGTTGGATGAGCGATTCCGCCAGCAGGCCGACAAACGGAACGGCCATCAGAGTCGCCCAGAAGGTGAAGCGCTCGAAGGTCAAAATGTTGAAAGCGCGTCCCAGCAGCCATCTCCCAAGAGGTGTCGTGCCGCCCAATCCCAGCAGAGTGGTGATGTACCAGCCAAACAGCAGAGGCCGCAAGCGGTGGCTGGACGCACCTTTCACCAGGATGTAGGGAATCACCAGGATCAAAGCGCCCATCGGAATCAGCCAGAAATTAGCCCCGCTGTGCCCCACCAGGAGGTAATTATCGCGGCTGGGGTGGGGTATCGGCATCTGGGTGATCGGGTTGTGCAGCAACCCGATGAAGTAAGGAAGCAATATGATGAGCGAGCCAATCGCGTTGCAGGCGGCGAAAAACAACGTGCGCAAAGCAATGCCGCTAGTCGATGCGTTAGCCTCCTCATCATGACGATCGATGAACGATAGCCAAATCACCGGCGCCGCGAACAGGACGCCGCCAAAGAGAAATGTAACGTGGTGCGCCGCCGCAGCCGTCAGGCTGAGGACCAAACCCTTTGCGAAGTCCGGAAAACGACCCAGCCGGTTCCAATTGTAAAAATAAGGAAGCGCGATGAGCGTCAACGACGCCGCCGTTGTCGTCGGCAACTGGCCCGACTGGTACACCAGCATCGCCAGCGAACCGAGAAAAATCGAGGCGATTGCGGCATAACTCGCCGCCCGCTCGCTTACCCATAGCCGGGAGTAACGGTAGACACCCACGGTCAGCAGCAGCACGACTATCAACTGCACCACCATGTAGGCCATCGTCAGCCCCACCAAATGGGAAAAAAGAGCTATCCACTGGTGCGTCAGGGGCGGATAGGTGGTTTGGGAAAAACCCGCGAACCAGTTCTGGTTCCAGGGGTTAAACCAACTCTTTGCGTAATGCGCCGCAAAGAAGATGTGGGTGTTGGCGTCATAAGAATTGGCCGGCAGTTGCAGTAACAGCAACGGGCCATGCACCGCTAATGCCAACAGCACAATTGCCATTAGAGGAATTGGGCGGTGGGAAGCATCTATCGACTTCTGTGGCAAGGGAACATCCTCCGCGCTTTCTTCAGGTGTTTTGATTCCCTGAATAGCTGGAAAGTTTGCTTGTGAGAACGTGAATTCCTTTTTTTGCCAAAACGGGACATTATTTCTACCCGCAGTCGGAATCTGGAGTCCCAGTTAGAGCAGGTTGGTGCCCCTGATAGGAATTTTGTCCCTAGAACCTGAGCTGCGGAAACAGCCGTTCGCGCCATAACTGCATCGGAACAATAGTCAGCTACTTTGCGGGCAGTCCCCCCGCGAACGCACAACCGAGTGTCCCAAGTGAAAAAAAGCTCGAGCTTTTTGATCTGTTCCCTGCTTGCAGTTTGCTCTGCCGCTTTGGCTTCGGCGCAGACATTTGAAATTGGAGGCGAACAGCAGCAGCACGCGAATACGCCGTCCAACGAGAACACTAGGACAAACGTGAGGTCTGAGCAGAAGAACGCCAAGCCCGACCAAGGCCCGGGCGGCCAGTTGGGATGGGGCAGCAGCATCGAGGTCGGCCGCAACGCCAGGGCTGCCGAAGATGCGCTACTGCACGGAAACCCGGCGGCCGCCGCCGACTTCGCGGCACGCGCCGTCAAGGCCGCTCCGCAGGATGCAAAGCTCTGGTTTCTTCTGGGATACACCTCGCGTTTGGCCGGACGGTTCGCTCAGTCGTTGCAAGCCTATGACGAAGGTCTGCGGTTGAAGCCCGGAGAGTTGGATGGACTGTCGGGAAAGGCGCAGACCTATGCCCGCATGGGCCGTACAGACGACGCCAAGAAGCTGCTTCTGCAAGTTATCAACGCCGACCCACGCCGCGAAAACGATCTGCTGATGGCTGGCGAGTTGTTCATCCGCTCGAACGACCTGCAGACAGGAATCAGGCTGCTGGCGCGCGCCGAGGCCATTCATCCGACGTCGCATGCGGAATTGATGATGGCGGTCGCTTACTTAAAACTGAAGCAACCGGAGCGTGCGCGGCAGTTGCTGGATCAGGCGAAAATGCGCGACCCGCACAATCCCATGGTGTTTCGCGCCGTCGCCAACTACTACCGCGAAGAGCACGATTACAAGGCCGCGATTTCGACCTTGAGGAACTCTCCGGTGTTCAACAGCGACGTGCTGGCCGATCTCGGTTACAGCTACGAACTGAACGGAGACAAGCAGGAAGCCGCCGACTCCTATGCCAAGGCCGCCAAACTGGCTCCAAACCAGATTGGCCTGCAACTGAGCGCGGCGGCCGCTTTTATGCGCCTTGGCCAGCTCGACAGAACGCGTGAATACCTTGGCCATGCGGAAATTCTGGATGCCAATTATTACCGGTTGCACGCCTTGCGGGCGCAGCTTGCGAAGGCGGAGGAACGCAACCAGGACGCCGTCCGCGAGTACAACGCGGCGATTGCGAACCTGCCGGCGGGCGTTCCCCCGGAAGGGCAGCTCTACCCGATTCAACTGCGGCTGAACCTGTCGGAGCTTTACCGCGACGCGGGTGACGACCTGAACGCGCGCCGCCAGATCGCGGTTGCCGAGCAAATGATGGATCAGTTGCACATCGAGGGCACCGCGAGGGCCGAGTTCCTGCGTGTCCGGGCGGCCGTAAGAACCGCCGGTCAGGATTACAGCGGCGCCGAAGCCGACTTGAAGCAGGCGGCGAAACTCGATCCGGAGAATCTGAACATTACGCTGCAATATGCCGCACTGCTCTGGAAGATGGACCGCAAGCAGGAGTCGCGGGCGACGTATTCGGGCGTGCTGCAAAAGGACCCGCGGAACCGCCTGGCGATGGAAGGCTTGGGCTACCTGGCGCGCGACGAAGGCGACACCAAGACCGCCGAGAAATTTTTTGATCAGTACGCTAGCGAATATCCGGACGACTACGTGCCGTTTCTCGCGCTTGGCGACCTGTACACGGCGACGCGTGAGTTCGCCAAGGCGGAGCTGAATTACCAGAAGGCGCACAAGCTGGCGCCGGCCAACGCCATCGTGGTCGCCAACGGAGCAAATGCCGCGATCGAAGCGCGGCAAATATCTCTGGCTGGCGAGTGGATTGCGCGCGCCAACGGGAAAATGCTGGACGACCCTCGCGTCATGCGGGAAACCGAGCGCTACTTGTTCCACAGCGGCAAGTACCTCGAATCGGCACAACTTGGTTATAAGGTGATCCAGCAGCTTCCCAAGGATCGCAACGCGTCCGTCTATCTTGGCTACGACTTATACAACCTTGGACGCTTCGATGACGTGCTCGGCCTCGTCGAGCAGTACGAAAACATTTTGCCGAAGGAAGGCAATTTCCCCCTGCTCGCCGGACACGTGCACAAGCAAAATCAGTTGCTGGGCGAAGCAGTCGACGATTACACGCGCGCGATCGAGCGCGATCCGAACATGGTCGACGCTTACGTCAACCGCGGGTACGTGCGCAATGACATGCAGAACGCCGAGGATGCGGTCAAGGACTTCGAAACGGCGCTGCGGCTCTCGCCTAATAGTGGCGTGGCGCACCTCGGCATGTCGTTCTCGCAACTGGAGCTGCACCACGGACGCATTGCGCTCGAGCAGGTGGAACTCGCCGAGAAGCAGTTGGGCGAGTCTGGGGCCACGCACCTGGCGCGGGCCACGGCATTTCGCCAGCAACGGCTATTGCGCCCGGCCGAACGCGAATATCTCGCCGCCCTCAAGTTCGCCCCCGACGACCTGAAGCTGCACCTGGGCCTGGCCGATACGCAAGACCGCCAACGACGCTACCAGGACGCGATTCACACCCTCAACGACGCGCTGCGTCTCTCGCCCGACGATCCGCTGATCTACGCCTCGCTGGCGCATGCCTACGCCGAGTTGCACGACCGCGAACGGACGCTGCAGTACGTCGCCGCAGCGGAGAAACTGAGTCCCGATCAGTCGGCGATTCTGCTGAACACCGGCGACGCGCTGCTCACGCTGGGAGATCGCCAAGCTGCCATGGAGCGGTTCACGCGCGCGCTGCAAGCACCTGATGGCAACCGGGTGGAAGCGCGCCTGGCAATCGCACGGCTGTTCGGGCGCCAAGGAAAAAATGACGACGCCCGCCAGCAGATCTCACTGTCCCTGGCCGAAGCGCGCATAGGGGAAGCCGAGCCGGTCTCGGCCGACAACCTGATCGAAGCCGGCAACCTGCTGCTCGCGATGAATGATTTCGATCTCGCGTCCAGGTATTTCCAGCGTGCCAAGACGGCCGGTGCAGCCGACGAGGTGGTCGCGCTCGGCATGGCCAACACTTTTGTCGCTCAGGGACAGACGGAGCAGGCGCAGAACGCATTGGCCGCCATCGGAAACCCTGAAACTTTCAAGGACAATTACGACTATTCGCTGACGATGGGCAACATCTACCGCCAGCGGCATGATAACAGCCGGGCCATGCTTGCTTTTGCTCATGCCAGCGAACTGGGCGGCGGCGATGAAATTGCGCAGCGCTCCATGCAGGAGACGGCGGGGCAAGAGGGCATACGGGTAACCCAAAAAATCACTGTCGATAGTGATTTCGACATGCACGGCCTGGTGGATGACTCCACGGTTTACCAACTGAACGCGCTCGCCAACGGGGCCGGCCCAACCAACCTGCCGGGGCCCTTCAACTCGCTGGAGACCGTCTGGACCAATGGTTTTCGCGTTCACCAGGAAGGCATGCCGTTAATCAGCGGCTTTTTCCAGGTGCGCAATGCGCGCGGTCAGTTTGCCTTTCCCAATGAGGGGCTGATTTTCAACCGCGATACCTACGACTACAACTTCAATGGTGCTTTGAATCCGGTTCTGCACATCGGACGAAACACGATTGCATTCAACTCTGGAATTCAGTTCACGTTGCGGCGCGACCAGGAGTCGCCGGTGCAGATGAACCAGAACTTGTTCCGGGAGTTCGCCTACTTCTCCTCCAACTCGTTCGGAAACTGGCTGGCGGTGCAAGGCAGCGCTTTTCACGAGTCCGGACCTTTTTTGGACCAGAATCTCAGCTCCAGCGAAGTCGGCGCGCGCATCCAATTCACGGTCGGGCGGCCCTGGGGACACACGCAGTTGATCACGGCATACTCGGTCCGCGACCTGACGTTCAGCCCCCTGATCCGCGAGTTCTACTCGACGCTTATGTCGGGGGGTCTGCAACACCAGTTCGGAAAGAACCTAAAGGTGGCGGTTTTGGCCGACTACATCCGGTCCTGGCGTGTGCAAGAGCCGAGTATTTTGGCAAACGGCCAGGTTTCCTGGTTTGCGCAGACACTCAGGCCGGCTGGCGAAGTGCAATACAAAGTCAACAACCGGTGGAGCGCCGATGCCAACTTTTCGCTCTCGCGTGGTCAAGGATTTCATTCGTATGACAACGTGCAGAACAGTTTTTTCATCTCTTATACAAAACCAATTCGCCGCTCAATGGAAGATGTGGGCGGCTCGGTTCCGGTCGAGTATCCACTTCGATTCTCTTTCGGAATTGAAACTGCGGACTATTTCAATTTCACTGGCCACGGCCAGACCATCCTCCGTCCATTGGTGCGTCTGACGGTGTTTTAGGCCAGGGGGCCCGATGAAAATCTGTCTGGTGACTGCGTTCCCGCCGAGCCGGCGGGGATTGAACGAATACGGATATCACATAGCCAAAGAGTTGCAGCGGGATCCCCTGCTCAGTCTCACGGTGTTGGCGGACGAGCTTGATTCGCCGCAGCCCGAGGTTGAGGGATTCGACGTTGTCCGCTGCTGGTCCTTTGACAAGCTGTCGAATCCGCTCCGTCTGCTCAAAGCTATTCGTGATGTTAAGCCGGACGTGGTTTGGTTTAACTTGCTGTTCTCGACCTTCGGAAACAGTCCCGTCGCTGCCTTTGCCGGTCTTTCGATTCCGGCCATGATGCGGCTATCCGGTTTTTACACCCACGTTACGTTGCACCACCTGATGGATAATATCGACTTAGGGCACGCAGGCGTGCGTTTTCCCCGCGCTTACCGCGTAGCGGGACGTCTTGCCACCCGCGTGCTTCTGATGGCTAACTCGGTCTCGGTGCTTTTGCCGGCCTATCGCCGCACCTTGATGGAGAGATACGGCGGCGAAAATGTCCACTTTCGCGCGCACGGTATTCTTTCCGCCAGGCCCGAGACGCCTGATTTTGCTCAGCGCGGCAATCCTCACCACCGCATTCTGGCGTTTGGGAAGTGGGGCACCTACAAGCGCCTTGAGTTGCTCATCGAGTCATTTGCCAAAGTGCATGAACGCATGCCTGAAGCTCGGCTCGTAATCGCCGGGTCCAATCACCCCAAAGCGCCCGGCTACGTCGAATCGGTCGCGGAGCGCTTCCGCGACAACCCTTACATCAGCTTCACAGGTTACGTGGCGGAAGAGCAGATCCCCGATCTGTTCCGCACCGCCTCGGCCATGGTCATGCCGTATTCCTCCGCCACCGGTTCGAGCGGAGTGGCGCACATTGCCTGCGAGTACGGCGTTCCGATCATCTGCGCCGACATCCCCGACTTTCGGGAGATGGGGGACGATGAGCGGCTGGCAATTCGGTTCTACAAAACCGGGGATCCCGGTGACCTGGCCGATTGCCTTTGCAAGGTGATCGGTGACCTTCCGCTCATGCAGGAGATGGCGGAGCAGAATTTTTCGGCGGCGTTACGCATGACGATGCCGCAGATTATCCGTCAATACTTGCGCTCTTTTGACTTGCATAAACATCAGCGCTCACTGGAACCGATTTCGCGCTTTCGTCGACTCCCAGGATGGGTGCCGTCGCGTTCGGCGATCTTCCGTGCTGCAACTCCCAGGTGGACACCATGGATGTAAGGGCGATTCTTTTGATCGGGGGCAAGCCCGAAGCCTCCAGCGAGCATTTCACCGGCGTGCCGCTCGCCATGCTGGACCTGCTCGGGGCCAGTCTGCTGAACCGCGTCACGCATCGCATGCATCAGCAGGGCATCAGCTCGATTGCGGTTATCTCCGAGTATGACCAGTTTCCGGATCGCAATCTCAGCCCTGATCTTCGTTGGTTTAAAGCGGCGAACGGCCAGTTCTGGCGATTTGCCGAGGCTGTCTTCAACGATTTCGCTCAGAACGGGGCCGAGCTGATCGTGGTGTTGCGCCTCGACTCCTACGTGACTGTCGACTACGAAAAGCTGGTGCAGTTTCACCTCGACCATCACAGCCGGCTGACGCAAGCCTGCGACAACCAAGGCGAGGCGCTGGATCTGTTCGTGATCAGTGCCTCCCGGCGTAACGACGCCGCGTTCATCTTCCGCAACATCCTGGGCCGCTTCCGGGTACCGCCCGACGTCTTCTACTTGGATGACCGCCGGAATCGCCTGCAAACCATCGCGGATTTTCGCCGCCTGGCATTGGAGTCGTTCACCGGCAAAACCGGCATCGAACCACAGGGAGTGCAGATCAGGCCCGGTGTGTGGGTCGCTCCAGGCGCGCGGATTCACCGTGAGGCACGGATCGTGGCGCCGGCCTATATCGGCGCCTACGCGCGCGTTCGCGCCTTGGCGGTGGTAACTCGCGGCAGCGTCATTGAACGCAACTCGGAGATCGACTGCGGCACGGTGATAGAGAACTCCACCCTCCTGCCATTCAGCCAAGTCGGCGCCGGACTCGACGTCAGCTTTTCCGTGGTCGGATTCCGCCACATCTTTCATCTGCAACGCCGGGTGGATGTGGAGATCGCCGATGAAAGGCTGATCGACATGGCTTCCACCAGCGCTACGGTCAGGGCGCTGAGCGACATGTTTAGTCTGGCTCTGTATATGCCGAAAGCTTTGCTTTCGAACCTGCGCGAAAAGAAAAGGGAAATCCCGGCCACCTTGCCCAAGGCAATCCAGGCGGCCCCGCCTTCCCTCTCGACCGCTGCGGCCGAGCATCAAGAGCGCGCCGATCGTCATTTTGCACCCGAGTTGATGGCAGCGAGGAGATATGGAAACGAGTAGACCGGTAGTGGTGAAGCGAGTTCCCGAACGAGTCAACCTGAAAGAGGCCCGCAAGTTCCTGCGCGCGGTCGAACCGATATTGCAGTCTGACCGGCCGCAGGTGGTTCTTGATCTTTCCAACGTGCGGCAACTGGATTCAGCGGGCGTCGACATGCTGCTCCACTGCATGAGCGAAGCGATGAAGCGCGATGGGGACGTAAAGCTGGCCGCCCCTTCGGCGGAAGCCATGGTCGTCCTCGAGTTGACCCGCACCGGGCGGCTGTTCGAGATCTACGATTCGGCAACGGATGCCACGCGAAGTTACAGCAGCTTCCTGCCCAACGTCATGCGGCAGTTTTCCGCGCCGGAAACGCCAACTATTTCATTTCCCAGCGCTGGTTCGAAAGTGACGGCGAGTCACGTTCAGCCGGGCGGAAATAACGAAAACGCGGCATGAGTTCCAAGCAACACGCCGTATTCGAGTGGGCGGAGCGCCAGGCGGGCTTCGCAGACCGGTTGCTGCACTCCCGGCAATCACGCGGCCTGGTATTGTCCGGCAGTGTGATCATGCTGGTGGGTTCGGGCTTCGTGAGCCTGGCGAATTTCGGCTACAACATCAGTGTCGCTCACCTGTTGGGGCCCGGGGACTTCAGTCACGCGGCGGCGGCGGTTACGCTGCTCATGCTCGCCTCCTGCATCAACTTGGCGTTTCAGCTTGTTGCGGCCAAATTCATCGCGCGTAACCAGCAAGCAGGCGGCCGCGCCGCCGTCTACCGGACGCTGATGCGCCAAGCCTGGAGCGTGGGACTGGGCCTCTGTGTCGCGCTGCTGCTGTTGAGCGAGCCAATCTCTCACTACCTGCGCCTGCCGTCCAAGCGGCTGATCGAGGTGCTTGCGCTTGGGATGTTGTTTTACATCCCCCTGGGTGTGCGCCGTGGCGGAATGCAGGGCACCTGTCAATTCGTCCGCCTGAGCGTCAACCTCATCGTTGAGGCTCTGGTGAAGCTGATTGCGGCGGTTGCCTGCGTGCTGATGGGCGCCGGCGTAATGGGCGCCGTGGGAAGCATTTCGCTGTCGGTGCTCGCCGCCTATTTGCTGCCTGCCGGAGATGCCGATTTGCGCGGCAAACCCGGGCCGGGGCAGGTGGCTTCCTTCAGCGAAGGAGTGCAGGCGATCATCTTCTTTATCGGCCAAGTCATCATCAGCAATATCGATATCCTGATGGTGAAGCACTACTTTGCCCCGCGCGATGCCGGCTTATACGCCGCTGTCGCCCTGGTCGGACGCCTTCTCTATTTCGCCACCTGGTCGGTGACCACCGCCATGTTCCCGGTTTCCGCCGGTGAGGCCGTGGAACGTGAAAGCCGCAAGACCGTGATTGTGCCGCTGCTGTTTGTCACCGGTCTGTCCGTCGGTTTTGTTTTGTTGCTGGCAACATTCCCGGACCTGGTGATCGGGACGTTGTTTGGCGGCGGATTTCACCACGGAGGGATGAAGCTGCTGCTGACCATGAATGCGATCGCCACGGGCACCTATGCGCTGAGCGTTGTGCTGATCACTTACGAGATGTCGCGGCGGATCGCCAATACCGGATGGCTGCAGCTCGTGGTCAGTGGAATGGTGGTGGCGGGAGTCGCCGTCTTCCACGGCTCCCTTTTGGAAGTAATTGTCGTCCAGCAGATCTTGCGTATTCTGCTCCTTTTTGCCGTTTCCGTTCCGTTCTTTGTCCGGGGCAAGGCGAGCGTCCAGGAGGCTGTATGAAGAAACTTTGGCGAGTCACCGAGTCGGACGCCGTCGCCGAGTTCCTCAAGAACGAGTTTTACCGGGATGAATTTCATCGTGACCGGGAGAACTTCGAACACGTCGTCATGCACGCCGATATCGCGAACGAGGCTGAGAACGCACTGCGCAGAGCCCTGCTGTTTCGCCGCCGCGGCCACATGTGGCGCGAGCTGCCGGCAGACACGCAGTGGTGGGAAGTCAGCATTGAGCCGGGCGATCTCGAACTGTTGCGCGTTTTTCCCCGCGCCCAGTGGCGCCGGATCGCGTCCGGCAGTTTCCTGTTGGAAAAGATCGTTGAGCGCATTCGCAATAAGAAGTTTTCCGGCCGCACTCGCGAGTTCATCTCGAAGGTGCAGGCTCTGAGTTACCGTTTGCGCACTGACCAGACCCGCAGTTGCGTGCTGCTGATCGGAATCGACGAAAGTTCGCCGTTCACCATTCTGGAGGGTAATCATCGCCTCACTGCCGCGCTGTTGGCGGATGGAACGCTCCTCCCGAACCGATTCCGGGTGCTGTGCGGTTTTTCCGCCAGGATGTCCGAGTCGTGCTGGTACGAAACGAATGTGGCTAATCTATGGCGGTATGCCAAGAATCGAATGCGAAACCTGGTGTACGACAAAGATGCCGACACAGAGCGCGCCCTGAAAGATACCCGTAAAGAGTGTGCGGCCGACCCCATGGAAGGTGCGTTGTCAGGCCGCAAGGTGGTCCCAGGATCGAAGTAACAAACCCCGCCGGATGGCAGAAGAGAGTTCCCTATGAAACTGCAAATTGCCGTGACAAAGGCCCTGATTCTCGCAGTTGGATTCGCGCTCTGTGGCGCGCCAGAACTGCTGCACGCGTGGCAACAGCCGCAATCCGAGCCGGCCCCCGTCATCAACGGCACGACCGTTAACCCCTCGCAGGGTCCGCTGGCGCCGGTTCCGGCGCCGGAAACGCAGCCGGCGCCCTCTCAGCAGAACCAGCCCGCGTCGACGCCGGCGCCTTCAACAGAGTTGTCGCAGCGCCCGAGTCAGCAGCCTTCGACGGTTATCACGGAACCCCTGGGAACGGCGACTGCCGAGGGTGTCCCCACGAACGGCGGCGGAGCTTCGCGTCCGGCTGGAACGGCTATTGCCGGCGCCAAGCAGCACCAGATGCGCTCGCTGTTTTTGAAACTTGGGGCCGTGGCTGCCGCTGGCGTGGCAATCGGAGCCGTAGCAGGGTTGTCGAAAGGAACTCCCAGCACCGCACCGGGCAGCACGCGTGCTGCTGCTCGCTAAAGCAGTTTCGCGAAAGGTATATCCCATGACGCCCGTATGCGGCTGCATCTCTATACCGAAAGCGTTCTGGATGAGAAAGACCATGCTGGTTGAAACAGACAGCGAACCTGGGGCAGAACAATGAATGCACCGACAAAGCGGAGTTGCGCGATGCTGGTTTCATTTTCGGGAATCGACGGCTGCGGTAAGACGACTCAGATCGATAACCTGCGACGCGTGATCTCCGGCCTCGGGCTCAGCGACCAGCTTTTGACTTTCTGGGACAATGTCGTGGTGTTTTCGCGCTACCGCGAGGAGTTTGTTCACAAGGTTTACGGAAGTGAGCGCGGCGTGGGGTCGCCTGAACGTCCAGTCAAGCGCCGCGACAAGAACGTGCGTGCCTGGTATCTCACGCTGATGCGTCACCTGCTTTACTTGATTGACGCCGTTCATCTCAACTTCGTGGTGGCCCGCGCCATGGGCTCGGGATGCGATGTCGTCATCTTTGACCGCTACATCTACGATGAGATGGCGAACCTTCCTCTGACGAATCCGCTGACCCGCCTGTGGGTGCAGATCATCAGGCTGGTCGTGCCGCAACCCGACCTGGCTCTGCTGCTCGACGCCGATCCGGAAGAGGCCCGCGCGCGCAAGCCGGAGTATCCGGTGGACTTCATGCACAAATGCCGCAAGTCTTATTTTGACTTGACGCGTGTCGTGCGCAACATCACTGCCGTGCCGCCGTTGCCTCTGGCCGAGGCCAAGAGGGAAGTCGAGTTGCTGTTCCGGGAAAAGATTCAATGCAGGCGAACCCCGGAGAGCGAGAGTGCAGTTCCCGCCGCCTGATACGGCGAGCGTCCAATCGTGAAGGCCCAGCCATATGACTGGGCCTTCCTTAGTTTTTGCCGCTGAACGGCAGCCTGCACCGCAATCCGATTCAAGGCGTCGTGCTAACGACCGCACATTCCTTCGCTGCCGGTTTGATGTCGTGAACTTCTACCCAATCAGTCGGGTACTTTCCGGTGTAACACGAAGTACAGAACGTGGTGGGTTGTCCCGGACGCTCGCCGCAAGCCAGACGCATTCCCTCCAGAGACAAATACGCCAGCGAATCGGCGCCGATGAAGTCGCGGATTTCGTCCACCGTCTTGGTTGCAGCGATCAACTGGCTGCGAGTTGGCGTATCCACGCCGTAATAGCAAGGAGAGATGGTGGGCGGACACGAGATGCGCATGTGAACTTCCTTGGCACCGGCGTCCCGGATCATGCGCACAATTTTCCTGCTGGTAGTGCCGCGGACGATGGAGTCGTCGAACAGCACCACGCGCTTGCCTTTCAGAACGGCGCGCACCGGGTTTAGTTTGAGCTTCACGCCAAAGTCGCGCACGCGCTGTTCCGGCTCAATGAAGGTTCGTCCTACATAGTGATTGCGAATCAGCCCGAATTGCAGCGGGATGCCGCTCTCGAAGGAATATCCCATGGCAGCCGTCACGCCCGAGTCGGGAACAGGAACGACGATGTCTGCCTCGACCGGAGCTTCGCGGGCAACTTGGCGGCCCATCGCCTCGCGCGCTTCCTGCACCGGCACGCCGAAGATCAGGCTGTCGGGGCGCGAAAAGTAGACGTGCTCGAAGATACACTTCGACTGCGGCAGCGCCGGGGCATAGCGATACGAGAACACGCCCGAATCATTGACTTCGACCAGTTCGCCCGCTTCGATGTCGCGTTCGTAGGTCGCGCCAATCAGGTCGAAGGCGCAGGTCTCGGAGGCAAAGACGATGACATCGCGCTGACCGTCGCTCGCGGGCATGCGCCCCATGCACAGCGGACGGAACCCACGGGGATCACGGGCGGCGAAAATCGTGTCCGGCGTAATCAGGACTACTGAGCAGGCGCCTTCAATGCGGCGCAGAGCATCGCTGATCGCGTCCACCAGAGTTTGCTCGGTCGAGTGCGCAATCAGGTGCAGGATGATCTCGCTGTCGCTGGTGGTCTGAAAGATAGAACCCTGCCGTTCGAAACGCTTGCGAATATCGGCGGCATTCACCAGGTTGCCGTTGTGCGCCAGCGCGATGCGTCCCTTGTTGCACTCCACCCGGATCGGCTGAGCGTTCAGCAGCGCTGAGTCACCCGTGGTGGAATAGCGCGTGTGGCCGATGGCGAGCCGGCCCGGTACGCGCGCCAGCGTTTCATCGTTGAAAATATCGGCCACCAGGCCCATGTGCTTGTACAAGAGAATCCGCTCGCCATCCGATGAGGCAATTCCCGCCGACTCCTGACCGCGATGCTGCAAGGCATGCAGGCCCAGGTAGGCCAGCGTCGAGGCCTCCGGATGACCCCAGATGGCAACTACCCCACACTCTTCATGAAACTTGTCCGACCTGCTGTTCAGCATCTCTCACCAACATTTCAGATTTCAGATTTCAGATTGAATACCGCCGGACAATAACGGAATTAAGTAATGATGTCACGGCATAAGTGTTTCAGTAATTGCTGAAATATCTTTCACTCTGAAATCTGAAATCGAAAATCTGAAATCCTTCAATTTGCATTTCTTTCGCTACCGGCATGCAAGGCAGACTCCAGAGCCGAAGTCCACGCCTGCTTCAACTCGGCAACCGCGACGGAAACCACCGGCACGCCATCGATGCTGATCTTCAAGCTGCCGCCGACAGTTGTGCCCAGAGGCGTTGCCAGAACTTCGCGTTGTTTCGCTACTTGTTGGATTCTGACGACGTGAGCTGGGTCGCAGGAAACAAGCACCTGGGATGACATTTCGCCGAACAGCGTCAGGATTTTGCTGAGTTTTCCGCCACCTATGTTAATGTCCGCTCCCACTCCATTCGCGAAACACTTCTCGGCCAGCGTAACGGCTAGCCCACCCTCGGAAATGTCCTTGGCGGAGTCAACGAGACTCTCTGCCGCGAGCTGAATGAGCAGTTGTTGTAGTTTCAGCTCGCCGTCGAGGTCTATGCCCGGCGGATGGCCCCATAGTTTGCCCAGCACCGTCAGGGCATACTCGGAGGAACCGAAGGCGGCTTCCAGTTCTGAGGCTCGTTCCGGGCCCGAGGCATCAAGCAGCAGCACCGCACGTCCCTCGCGGAGGAAGCTGGAGCCGACAACCTTCGTAACGTCATCGACGATTCCCACGACTCCCATCACCGGGGTCGGGTAAATACCCTCCCCGAACGTTTCGTTGTAGAAGCTGACATTGCCTCCGGTGATCGGCGTTCCGAGTTTGAGGCAAGCCTCGCTCATGCCATCGATCACAGCCGAAAATTGGCCCATGATTGGCGGCTTCTCGGGGTTGCCAAAGTTCAGGCAATTGGTGGCCGCGACCGGACGCGCCCCGGCGCAGGCGACATTGCGCGCGGCCTCGGCCACGGCGTGCATCGCGCCGAGTCTGGGGTCGAGATAGCACCAGCGTCCGTTGCCGTCGAGCGCCATCGCCAAGCCGTGATTCGTTCCCTTGATGCGAATGACGCCGGCCTCGCTTCCCGGTCCGATTACGGTATTGGTCTGCACCATCGAATCGTATTGCTCGTGCACCCAGCGCTTGCAGCAAACATTCGGCGATGCCAGCAGCGCCTTGAGGCTGCCGCCGTAATCCTCGCTCCACGTGATACCGGCGGGAGCGGCTTTGGGCACAGGAGCCGTCCACGGCTCCAGCGGCCGGTTGTAGAGCGGAGCGTCGTCGGTAAGCGCCTCGTTGGGAATCTCGGCGACCACCTTGCCGTGTTCGAGCACGCGCATCTTGTTCTGCGGAATCACGCGCCCGATGGTTACCGCGTCCAGTCCCCACTTGCGAAACACGGCGAAGACTTCGCTCTCGCGGCCGCGCTCGGCCACCAGCAGCATGCGCTCCTGCGATTCGCTCAACATGATCTCGTAAGGGACCATGCCGGTTTCGCGCTGCGGCACCAGGTCCAGTTCGATCTCCAGTCCAACGCCGCCGCGGCCACCCATTTCGCACGTGGAACACGTCAGGCCGGCAGCACCCATATCCTGTATGCCGACCACCGCACCGGTCTCCATGGCCTCCAGGCAGGCTTCCAGCAGCAGCTTCTCCATGAACGGATCGCCCACCTGCACGTTGGGACGCTTCGCCTCGCTGCCTTCGCTGAATTCCTCGCTCGCCATGGTTGCGCCGTGGATGCCGTCGCGGCCTGTCTTCGAGCCAACATAAATTACCGGATTACCGGCGCCGGCCGCCTTGGCATAAAAGATCTTTTCGCGCCGCACCAATCCCAGGGCAAAGGCGTTCACCAAGGGATTGCCGGAGTAGCAGGGCTCGAACTTGGTTTCGCCGCCGAGATTCGGCACGCCGAAGCAATTGCCGTAAGAGGCCACGCCGCTGACGACGCCTTCCATGATCGAGTGATTGCGGCTGATCGTCGCCTGGTCCGTCGCGACGCCGCGCTCGCCGCCGATAGGCCCGAAGCGAAGCGAATCCATGACCGCCACCGGCCGCGCGCCCATGGTAAAAATGTCGCGCAAAATGCCGCCAACGCCGGTCGCGGCGCCCTGGAAAGGCTCAATGAATGAAGGATGATTGTGCGATTCGATCTTGAATGCGCATGCCCAGCCGTCGCCGATATCGATGATGCCGGCGTTCTCGCCCGGGCCCTGCACCACCAACTTGCTGCGCGTTGGCAGGCGCTTGAGATGCACGCGCGACGACTTATAGGAGCAATGCTCGCTCCACATGACGCTGAAAATGCCCAGCTCCGTCATGGTTGGCTCGCGGCCAAGCCACTTCAGAATCTTCTGGTACTCATCGGGCGTGATGCCGTGATCGCGAATGACCTCTGGCGTGATAGCTGACTGTACGGGGGAATTCATTGCGGTAGTCTTATTCTCGCACGCTCCGAAGGGAACTGGAAGAGTAAGCTGGCCGGAAGCAACTGAGCCGACGGCTCCAACCCCAGCAACGGCAAAAACGGCCGTCGCCGGGGCCCCCGGGGTTGCCAGCCGCAATTCGGGGCCGCGCCGGCACCGCTGTCAAGCCCCACGGGCGGGCTTTCAATCGACCAAGTTGCTGAAAACACGTGCGGAAAACTCATGATTATTCACCTGAAACAATGAACAAAAATAGTGCGAGTGGCCCAGGTACAAGAACGACTTGGAATCGGGAACGGCAATGCAGGAACATGGCTTACTGCATCCAGGCGCTGCGCTCGAGGGTTTCAAAGCGCGTGAATGCCTTTAAGAACGCCAGTTGCACGGTGCCGGTAGGGCCGTTGCGTTGCTTGCCGATGATCAGCTTGGCTTTGTTTTCGATGTCGGGGTCTTTGTGCTCGTAGTCGTAGACCTCCGGGCGATACAGGAACATGACCACGTCGGCATCCTGCTCGATGGCGCCCGACTCGCGCAGGTCGCTCAGTTTGGGTTCGTTGTCCTTGCCGCCGCGGTTTTCCGGCGCGCGGCTCAACTGCGAGAGCGCCACCAGCGGCACGTCGAGTTCCTTGGCGATGGCCTTGAGGCCGCGCGAAACGGCCGAGACTTCCTGCGTACGGTTCTCGTAGCGGCGTCCACCGGGCGCCGAGGCCGACATGAGCTGAAGGTAGTCGACGACGAGCAGATCGAGCCGTCCTTCTCGTTGCTTCAGCCGTCGCGACTTGGCGCGCAGTTCGGTAATCGAGATGCCTGGCGTGTCGTCGATGAAGATGGGCGCCTGCATGAGCGCGTCCAACCCGTCGCGCAGCTTTCCCATGTCTTCCTTTCCGAGAAAGCCCTTGCGCAGGTTTTGTGAGTCGACGCGCGACTGCGAACAGAGCATGCGGTGCAGCAATGCCTCCCTGCCCATTTCCAGCGAGAAGATGGCGACCATCTTGTTGTCGCGCACGGCGCAATTCTCGGCGATGTTGATGGCGAAAGCGGTTTTGCCCATCGACGGACGGGCGGCGATGATAATCAGTTCCTTGCGTTGCAGCCCGCTGGTGAGTTCGTCAAGATCGCTAAAGTAGGTTTCCAGGCCGGTAATGCGCCCGCCGCGCTCATACAGTTTGTCGAGGTTGCCGCCGAACGAGTCCATCGCAACCTGCGCCACCGAGACAAGGTCCTGCTGGTTGCGGTTCTCCGAAAGACTGAAGATCTCCGCCTCGGCGCGGTCGAGCACATCGGCGGCTGTATCCGACTGGTCGAGCGCGCTCTGCATGATGGTGTTGGCCGCGCGGATAACGCCGCGCATGAGCGACTTGTCGCGCACCAGGCGGACGTAGTGCTCAATGCTAGTGCGGCGGGGCGTGCCATCGGTGAGCGATGAGAGATAAGCGGCGCCGCCAATCGCCTCCAGTTCCTTGTGGCGGCTCAGTTCTTCGCTAAGGGTTACGATATCGATGGGCCGGTTGGTATCGGCCATCTCGAGCATGCGGGCGTAAATGCGACGATGCGCGTCGAGGAAGAAGTCGTCAGGCTTGAGCGCGGCGCCGGCATCGGTATAGAGCGTGTTATCCAGCAGAATCGCGCCCAGCAGCGAGCGCTCGGCCTCGACATTGGAGGGCAGTCCGCGATCCAGGCTGTAATCAGTGGTTGCCATTCGCTCTGGATGGTAGGCGACCTGAACGGATTTCGATCCTGTGAACTGCTGTGCATCCCGGTGGAAAACGACGAATGATTTGGATTTCTGTCACCCCGGAGTCGACGTCATGGATTTCAGCTCAAGAGGCGTTCGTCATCTCCAAAGCCATTTAAGAAACTTCCATCCCTCGACACAAAAAACAACGAGAAAGAAAAAATCGAATACAAGATAGTGAAGCTTCTTCAAGCGCCGCCCTATGTCTTGCCGCTTCGAGTTCATTCCTATGATGTAGCACACAACTAGCCT
The DNA here is from genome assembly GCA_050015355.1 of Candidatus Korobacteraceae bacterium. GTDB lineage: Bacteria > Acidobacteriota > Terriglobia > Terriglobales > Acidobacteriaceae > CAWBRT01. Next base: position 66,331 of record JBEKBO010000005.1, read on the forward strand.
GTGAGCACCTATTCCAGCCTCTGCGTACCGGTGGAAAAGCGCGATTAATTTAGACGATTTCGTGCTGTGGTTGGCGGGCTCACGACGAACATTTGCCAATGGATGGAGGAATAAAAAAAGAGCCCGGGGCGCCAGCCGCGCACCCGGGCCCGGTCAAGTGGAAAACCAAACTCAACGACGCTGCTCCCGCCGCCGAGCGGAAAGCCGGGAGCCTGGCATACGCCGACGCGAAGCGCCGGGCGGATTGCCCCGCGCAAGACGCGCACAAGCGGTTAAACCTGGCTCCCTTTCCAGGTGGACGGATCAGCTACTCATCGGGACCGGCGCGCACAGCGTGCGGTGCGGGACCCTCCCTGAAGTCCGCGCACGCATAACGGCGCGCTCGCACCCCCGGTTGCCTGAGTGGCGACGCTGCGGGCTGTTGCGGCACCCACAGCTCGCCGCTGCCGTGCAGCATCGGGAAAGCAATGTGCCAGCCGCAAACGCTTCACCGGGCGCTGTGGCATGTTGCATATCGCAGTCCGCTTGCACGGGCGCCTGACGCCATGAGGCAGGGCAACCCGAACGAGTGCCGGAAAACCCGGCGTGCGTCGCCTTCGCCTTATCCGCCCCTGGGAAGCATCACGTTTGGCTTCCACCGTTGCGTTACAGGCAGAGTGCCTGATGATTTCGCGTGGCTCAAGCGAGAAGCGCGATGCAGCTTCGGGTATGCTGTGAAAAGTCGCGAATTCCTGTGGAACGATTTGGAAAAACCGGGTGTAATTGATGGCGCGAGCCCTTGTCAACTGAAAGTTGCACTCAAACCGGTGCTTTGGAATTAACGAATGAAAAAATTCCCTCTTGTTCTATTGGCCACCATAGTGATCGGCCTCAATGCAGCTTCCACGCTCATGGCGCAACAGCCGGCGCCTGTCTCCGCCGCGCCGATTGCGTTGGGCGCGCACGTGCCGGATGCAATCACGCAGTCGACGCGGGAGCAGATGCGCTGCCTCACCGCGGAGGCGCATTTCGATGCTTGCGTGCTGGCAACATTTTCCAACCTGCGCTACGTGGTGGGATGGGATGAGAGCGCTTTCGCCGTGACCTACCTGTTCACCAACGATACCGGGTTCCGCACCAAGAACAATCTTGCGGTGGGAGGGAACTTGCGCGTGACGCGCTCTCGGCTGGTGCCCTTCAAGAGCTGGCAGGTCGATCCGCGCTCGGGCAGTGGAGGATGGTTTCCGGTGGTGGTGCCGCTCGATCTGCCCTCCGTTGTCGGCCAGGAGGATGAAACCAGCGCGCTCATCGTGGGCTTCGTGCAGACGGTGTATCTCAACGAGAGGGTTTTCCTGACGCAGTGAACAGTGGAGTGATCTTTTGTTTTCCCATGGCGAAGCAACATAAGAGATTCCTCGGCTCGCGTCAGAGCTTATGACTTTTTCGGACGGTGCCCCACATCTGCCGCAGTTAGCAGATGTGGGACTTGGGCCTAGTCGAACTACCCCACGTTAGCCCAATCACCCCAGCGAGCCGAGCCTCGCTGGGGACCCCGACGCGGGCGAACGTGGGCCACCAAGCCGGTGCGACAGTAAAAACAAAAGGCGCGGCCGAAGCCGCGCCTTTTCTCTTCCAGCTCAGATCTGATTAGTCGTGCACGCCGTCCATGAAAGCCCGCAGTTTGCGCGAGCGCGAGGGATGGCGCAGCTTGCGCAGGGCTTTCGCCTCGATTTGGCGGATGCGTTCGCGCGTGACGGCAAATGACTGGCCCACTTCTTCCAGCGTGTGCTCGCTGCCATCCTCCAGTCCGAAGCGCATCTTGATGACCTTTTCCTCGCGCGGAGTCAGGGTGCGCAGCACCTGCGCCGTCTGGTCCTTGAGGTTCACATTGATGACGGCCTCGGCCGGCGAGATGACGGCGCGGTCCTCGATGAAGTCGCCAAGATGCGAATCTTCTTCTTCGCCGATCGGCGTTTCCAGCGAGATGGGTTCCTGCGCGATCTTGAGCACCTTGCGCACCTTGGCGACCGGGATGTCCATGCGCTTGGCGATCTCTTCGCTGGTGGGCTCGCGGCCCAACTCCTGCACCAGTTGGCGCGAGGTGCGGATCAGCTTATTAATCGTCTCGATCATGTGCACCGGGATGCGAATGGTGCGAGCCTGATCGGCGATGGCGCGCGTGATCGCCTGGCGAATCCACCAGGTGGCGTAGGTTGAAAATTTATAGCCGCGGCGGTACTCGAACTTGTCGACCGCCTTCATCAAGCCGATATTGCCCTCCTGAATGAGGTCGAGGAATTGCAATCCGCGGTTGGTGTACTTCTTGGCGATTGAGACCACCAGGCGCAGGTTCGCTTCGATCAGTTCACGCTTGGCGTACTCGGCATCCATATCGCCCTGGATGATCTCGCGCTGCGTGCGCCGCATATCGTTGAAGCCGGCGCCGGCTTCGTGCTCGATGCGCTCCATGTCCGAGCGCAGTTGGCGGCTTTGGCGGCGCAGTTCCTTCTTCTGCTCCTCCGAGCGGGTAGCGGCGACGCGGTTCTCCAGGTTCTGTATCTGCTTGTCGAGCGCCTTCATGCTGTCGACGGTCTTGTTGACGCGATCGATCAGGTGCTTACGCTCGCTGTTGGTGAAACCCAACTGACGGATGTGCCTGGAGATTTCCACCTGCTCACGGCCCAAGGCCCAACGGACTTTGCGATACTCGCGCGCACGCTTCTTGTCCTTGGAAGGAATCTCCGCAAACTTGGCCGCCAGTTGCTGCGCCTTTCGGTAATGCTTGTTTAACTCATCAACTTTGGCGGTCGTGTCCTTCAACCGGTTCTGCAAAACTTCGTCGGTGATCTCTTCTTCGTCAAAGACCACCACTTCCTTAATGGAGCGGACCCCGCGCTTTAGGTCTTCACCCATTGCGAGGATTTCACGGATGACGATGGGAGAACGGGAAAGCGCCTTCAGGACGCGAAGCTGGCCGCGTTCAATTCTCTTGGCAATTTCGACTTCGCCTTCACGGGTGAGCAACGGGACCGTGCCCATTTCGCGCAGGTACATACGGACCGGATCGTTGGTTTTTTCCAGCGCGCCAGGCGTGAGATCGAGTTCAACATCCTCGCCAGCCTCAATTTCCGGATCGTATTTCTTGTCGAGAGCGGCGGATGGCAGCTTCGGTCCCTCAAGGATGTCGATGCCTTGCGTGCCAATCGTCGTCAGCAAATCATCAAGGTCCTCGGGAGAATGCATGTCATTGGGAAGCAGATCGTTGACCTCGTTGTAGGTGAGGTATCCCTTCTCCTTGCCTACATCGATTAACTTTTTGATATCGTCGAATTTATCTTCAAGAGCCAACGCAAATACCCTTTGGGACGGCAAGCGGGCCGCCAATTTGATTGCACACTACGAGCACTCGATATTTGGATATCGATATGGATACCGTTAACAGGCCGAAACCTTTCTATTTTAGCACGGGACAAAAGCCGTTTGGTCGGAACCTCGTCACCGTAGCCCAATACGGTCAATCGCCCTACAATATATAGATGGCCCAGATGAGCAGTTGGGTTCGAGTTCCCGCTTTCTTTCTAATACCGTAACCTAAATTGGTTCATACACTTACAAAGGCAGGTCGAGAATTCGGACGCGCTGACGGCCGCCTCAGGGATTTGCCGGTTCCGGGGCTGCCAGCCGTGGTCAACGGCGATCCTTCGCAACCAATGGTGTCTCAGAGAGTTGCCGGTTCCTGACCCGGTCGAAGCAGCTTATCGATACTCATTTTCTCGCGTAGAAGCTGCCCCAGCATGGCTGAGTCCTGCTTGCCTTCGGCGTCGGCGATCAGGCTTTTCAACTCCCTTTGCCGGTGTTCCAGTCTGCGGCGGCGCAGAGCTTCGAGCGCCGCATGGAGCGATTCCGGAGTCAGTGGCTCATCCTCATCCATGAGGGCTGCCGCCATGATTCGCCGGTCGGCCTCGGCTAACTCCAACGACATGGGATCTCTTCCCTCGGTCACCGCTTGCGCCAGGGCCGCAATCAGCGTCTCGGCCGATAACCCCTCTTGCAGACGCTCTGAAACAAGGGCGAAGCGGGCTTGGCGCTGAGGATCGAACTCAGGATCTTCGCCTTCCCGGCTCGAGACTCCTTCATGACCGAGGCCTACGCCACCCGCCAGGGCGCGAATCAGGACACGCTCGGCCCCGGTGAGCGCCGTCGCGTGCGGAGCTGAAACCTTTGCCGTCCCGCGTGCGCCGGCCACGTGACGCAGTTCCTGGCGAAGCACCGTCGAATCGATTTGCAGCTTTTGCGCGACTTCAGAGGCAATTTCGTCGCGCGCAATGCGGCTTGCCACACGCTGGATGTGAGGAAGCAAATAGTTGACAGCCTTGACCTTGCCCTCCGGCGTGTGCCCCGGGAACTGTTTGCGGGCGCGCTCGATGAGGTAGTCAAAATACTTCTGCGACTGCAACAGCGCCTGCTTGTAGGCGTCAGCGCCCTTGCGCCGGATGAACAGGTCAGGGTCAAAGCCCTGATCGAGGGTCAAGACGCGGATCTCGAAGTCTTCGCCCACCAGCAACCCAAGCGAGCGTTCGGCGGCGGCGGCCCCGGCGTTGTCGGGATCGAAGTTGACGACGATCTTCTTGCTGAAGCGGCTGAGCAGTTTGGCTTGGACTTCGGTGAAAGCGGTGCCTGAGCTGGCAATCACGTTGTGAAAACCGGCATTGTAGACCGAGATGCAGTCCATTTGACCTTCTACCAGGATGGCGTAATCGAGCTGCCGGATGGCCTCCTTGGCCAAGTGCAAGTTAAAGAGCAGGCGCGACTTATGGTAGATGGCGGTTTCCGGCGAGTTGAGATACTTTGGCCCCGACTTCTCGTCTGACGCGAGCGTGCGCCCGGTGAAGGCGATGATCTTGCCCTGCTCATTGCAGATGGGGAACATGATGCGGTTGCGGAACTTCGAGTAGAGCGCGGAGGGCGGCGCGGCGCGGCTGGCCGAAGCCGTAGGCTCGCTCTCGCCACCAGACGCCGGGGCAGCGTCTTTTGGGGCAGCTTGGGAGAACAATCCCGACTCCCGCAACAGCTCTTCATCGGCCATTTGCTTGATGGCGTCGCGCAGCAGGAAGCCGGATTCGGGCGCGTAGCCGATGCGGAAGCGCGCAATCGCCTCGCCTTCCAGCCCGCGGCCCTTGAGGTATTCGCGAGCGTGCGCCGCTTCAGGGCGCTTCAGTCTGTCCTGGAAAAACCGGCAAGCCGCCTCGTGAAGATCGAGGAGGGTTCCGCGCACTTTGGCCTCGCGAGCCTCAGCCGGGCTGTCGAACTGCATCTGCGGCATGGGCACGCCCAGCTTCTGCGCCAGCAAGCGCACGGACTCGGGAAAGGAAATGTTCTCGATGCGCTGCAAGAACTTGTACACGTCGCCGGACTCACCGCAGCCGAAGCAATGAAAGAACTGGCGCGAGGCATGTACGGAGAACGATGGCGTTTTCTCGCCGTGGAAAGGACACAGTCCAGAGTAGTTCTGCGCACCGGCGCGCTTGAGGCGAACGTACTCGCCGATGATGCGGACAATATCCGCCTGCTCCTTGAGCGTGTACGCAAAGTCTCCGGGGTTCGCCATTGATGAATAGTTTGCCTGAGTTGCCGTGGTGGAGTACGTGGATTTCTGTGGAAAGCCTGTGAAAAGGTCTCATAGGTGTGGAAAACCTGCAAAAGCACGCAGGATTCGAACTCTCGAAGGCGACTATGCTCGGCGTCCCGGGTTGATGTCACTGTTTTCGCGTGGGATCGCCGCCCAACACGCGCAACCACGGTGCGTGCCGGGGACCCCGGGCTGCGTGACCGCCGCAATCATAAGGAGGAGCGATGCGGATTGGAAAGTTGTGTTGGCTTGCTCTCACTCTGGTTATGCTTGCCGAGGCAGCTTTGGCGCAGGATCGACGGCGCTGGGAGATTTCGCCGTTTGCAGGTTTCGAAACCAGCAGCAGCTATCCCGTGCAGAGTGCGTTCGGAACACCTGGAGGCTTCGTCCCGGTTGGCACAACGAACACGTCGACCATCGACCAGTTACGCGTGAACAGCGGGTTGAGCTACGGCGCGTTTATCGATTACTCGGTCCTTGACCACCTTCAGTTGGAGTTCATGTGGGCGCGCAACCCGACCACCTACAGCCAGCACGATTTCGTTACCGGCTTGTACACAGAGGCCTACGACTCCAATATCGACCAATATCAGTTCGGTATTCTAGTCCCCTTGCTCGGGAGCGGTTACTTCCGGGAGCGGAAATTCGTACCGTTCGTCGCCGGAGGTCTCGGATTCACCCACGAATCCAACAATAATGGCAACCCTGACCGCACCGCGTTCGCGTTCAACCTCGGAGGCGGAGCAAAGTATTACCTGTCCAAAAATTTCGGACTGCGCGGCGACATCCGCTACATGCCGACGTATGCCAATTCCACGCCTAACTATGCCTGCGACATATTCGGGAACTGCTTCAACGTTCGCTCGCGCAACTTCGAGAACCGGGCGAATTTCAGCGGAGGAATTATCTTTCGGTTTTAGAGCGTTAGGGTCGGTATATTCCAAAACGATTATTCCAGCGTGTCACCCTGAGGTTGAGCCGTTTTGCGGGCGTCTGCGGGGTCCCCGGGAAGCCAGATTTCAGGCTTTCTGGGGTGCTCTGAGCCCGCAGGCGAAATCCTGAGCGAAGCGAAGGAACTCGGTGACGCGACGTGAGGGTCCATGTATTTGCTTTTCCGGCCTTCGGGTAGCGCTCGGTGAAATGCAAAGATCGTCACGTCGGTTCGCAAAAGCGGCGAACCTCCACACGATGACATCCGCACTCTTGCTGGCTACGTAACGATCCAGCCTCGCGCGCAGGCATCCTCAATAATGCGGGTCACCATCGGCCAGAGTTCGGGGAGCGCGCTGCGGATGGGCTCCATGCGCCGGTAGACCTGATCGCGAGCGACGGAGTGGATGCGCCAGGTGCCGCCTTCGGTGCGTGCGTTGTGCAGCAATGGCTGAAGACGGTCGAGCGCGTTGGCGTATTTCGATTCCGGAGTTTTGAAGGCGTCGAATTCCTCCCACAAAGCACGCAGTTCGCGACCCTGCTCCTCGGGCAGCAGACCGAAGATGCGTTCGGCGCCATGCTCCTCCCGTTCGGCTCTGCCGACGTTTCCGGCCACATCGTAGGCGAAAGTATCGCCGGCATCGATCTCGATCAGGTCGTGCACCAGCAGCATCTTGATGACGCGGAGCATGTCAACCGGCTCCGTCGCATACTCGGCGAGCAGAACGGACATGATCGCCAGATGCCAGGAATGCTCCGCCGAGTTCTCGCGGCGCGAAGAATCGGTGAGCAACGTCTGCCGCAGGATGGTCTTGAGCTTGTCGATTTCCAGAATGAATGAAAGTTGCTGAAAAACTCGATCACTCACGCTAAAGACCCCTGGCCGCTCGCCATTTATTCACGCATAGCGGATCACTCAGCTAAGCAATCCACCATATCTTACTTATTACGTTTTCCCATTCAGGGCAAGTACTGTTATGAAGCCCCGCAACATAGTCCATAAACACCAGTTTCAACTGAAACACAAATGCGTCTCTGTAGACAATTTGTTTCTTCTGGTCCAGCACTTTTGTTGTCCGGGAACTTTCGGACTCGTCCGGGTGATGAACTTTGATGACCCATCCGTTTCGGGTCTGTGCTTGATGCAGCAGACCGCAGCGGATGTTCTTGTAAAAATCATCGCCATCCAAAGCGTCGAAATTGGCCGTGTAGTCCGAGAAGAACTTCTTGAAAACATCTTCGAACGCAGCACCTGCGGGTTCAGTAAATGTCTTTGGTATGGGTGGATAGTCCTTGCTTATCTTCTTCCAGTCCTGATGGCTTGTAGTGGGGATTCCTCGGCGGTAGGATTCAAAACATTCAATAAATAGACAGCAGAGTGAGATAACTGCGAAGCCGAATGGTCGGATTGGTTCGCCCCATCCTGGTGTGTCTTTTGGCAACACCACTTGGCTAATCGAAAGTCGGTGCAATTCTTCAATTGGGCTGAAGAACCTGTCTATATACCGGCGTTCCACAAAGCAAGCAAGCTGATCTTTATCTTTCTTCAGCAACGCATCCAAAACGCAATCGAGACTAAACCCTCTTGCTAGCTCCATATCACCTCCTGAATGTCTAAACCTTCAGTTCCACGACCGTCGCTCCGGCGCCGCCCTCCTGCTGTGGAGGCTCGCTCACGGAGGCGACCTGCGGATGACTTTGCAGATACTGGCGAAGGGCGCGTCGCAGTATCCCCATGCCCGATCCGTGCACGACGCGCACCCGCGAAAGCCCGGCGAGAAAAGCGCGGTCAAGGAACTTCTCCAGCTCTCGCGTGGCATCGTCGACGTTGTGGCCAATAACATTCAACTCCGCGGGAGCGCTCTCCTCTTCGTTGCGCAGGCGAACGCTGATTCCCTTCTGCCGCGCCGCCTGCACCGGGCTGTCGGCCGCGCGGGCTATGACCTCGGCGATGTCGTCGATGAGAACGCGCACCTTCATGGGGCCAACCTGGACTTCCACGGCGTCGTCGGGAAACTTGCGCGTAACCTTGCCGGCGCGACCCAGCGACTTCAGTTGCACGGTGTCGCCTTCGCTGACGTGCTGCACGCGGTGCGGTTGCGCATTCGGGTCGTCGCGGTCTGCTCCGCTGGTGTGCGCCACAATGGACTGGTTGAACTGCTCGCGGAATTCGCGGCGTGCTCGGGCGATGCGGCGCTCAGCCTCGCGGCTGAGCTTCACGGACTCGGCGCGATCCTGAATGGCATTGACCGACTCGCGCGCATGATACTCGAAGTCGCGCAGAAGGCTTTCCAGCTTGCGTTCCAGTTCGCGGACTTTTTCGCGCTGCTCCTTGAGTCCTTCGCTCTCCAGTCGGCGGCGCTCGGCGGCAAGTTCCTGCTCACGGGCCGCCAGCCGCGCGCGCTCCATGTCGATCTCCCGGAGATCGTGGTGCAGGCGGTCGAGAAAACGTGAGACATCCTGCGTCTGGCTGCTGATGCGCTGCCGCGCTTCAGCGATAATCTCCGCGTTGAGCCCGAGTCTTTGCGCGATGTTGATGCCCGCCGAAGCTCCCGGCACGCCGACGCGCAATTCGTAAGTCGGAGCCAGCGTCTGCTCGTCGAAGCCGACAGCGGCGTTGAGCACGCCCTCGGTGTTCTCGGCGTATACCTTCAGCGAAGTGTGATGGGTAGAGATGATGCACACGGATTGGCGGCGGCGGAAGTAGTCGGCGATGGCAACGGCCAGCGCCGCGCCCTCCTGCGGTTCGGTCGCTGAACCGAGTTCATCGAGCAGCACCAGCGACCCACGGGCCGCGGTGTGCGAGATGAAGTCAATATTAGTAACGTGCGCGGAGAAGGTCGAGAGGTTCTGCTCGATGGACTGGTAATCGCCAATGTCGGCCAGCACGGCATCGAAAACCGGGAACTCGGCGCGATCAGCCGGCACGGGAATCCCGGACTGCGCCATCAACGCGAGCAGCCCAATGGTTTTCAGGGCAACGGTTTTTCCACCTGTGTTGGGGCCGCTGATCACAAGCTGCCGGTGTCCACCGTCGAGCTCCAGCGAAATCGGAACCACCTTCGCCCCGCCGGGGTCCCCGGCAGCGGCCGCTTTCGCCTCTGTTGGGGCAGCGCCGGCCTGGCGAGCCTTGGCTCTTAGCGTGCGCTCCAACAGCGGGTGGCGGGCATTGCGGACGATGAAGGTGTCGCCCGCTGGCTGCGCGGAATCCGGGGCGGTCAATGCGCCTTCCAGAAAGCGCACCGGCACGCAGTCGTAGTCCTCGGCGAAGCGGGCTTTGGCAAATTGCAGCTCCAGCTCGGCGATGCACTCGACGGCGGCGGCGATGGCATGGCTCTCGTCGCCGATGCGCGCGGTCATTTCACGCAGAATGCGCTGGATTTCCGCCTGCTCTTCTTCCAGCAAGCGCACCAGTTCGTTGTTCTGCTCGATGGTCTCCAGCGGTTCGACAAATACCGTTTGTCCGCTGGAGCTGGCGCCATGGACGACTCCCTGGACGCGTCGCTTGTGCTCGGACTTCACGGGAATGACAAAGCGTTCGCCGCGAATGGTAATCAGTTCGTCCTGCAGCGTTCCGCCTTCGGACAGCCGCCGCAGATAGCCGCGCAATGATTCCTGGATAAGCCGGCGCTGACGCTCGATTTCACGGCGTATCCCGCCCAACGCGGGCGAAGCGTGATCGTCGAGCGTGCCGTCGGGCAGCAGCTTGCCGCGAAAGAAGCGCAGCAACTGTGTGAAGTCGGCAATTTGCGCCGAGAGTTCCTCGATGGCGGGCCAGGCTTCCTTCAGCGAGGCCGGCGGATGCATGGCGATCTCGCGCCACTCCGCCACGCGGTCCACCACCGTGAGCAGATCGCGAATCTCCGTGACCTCCAGCATGGCGCCTTGAATGCGCGACTTCTCCAGCATCTTGCGGGGATCGACCAGCCCGGCGAAATCGAAACGCCCGCCGGCACGCAGGTACTGGCGGACCTCGGAGGTGAGCTGCTGCTGACGCTCAATCCAGGTGCGGTCGCCACTGGCCTCAAGCACCTCGACCCACGCCTGTCCGAGCTCCGATTGGCAATAGCCGCGCAGGAGCTCTCGCAGGCGGTCGAACTCGAGAACGCGGGCGCTGTTGTGTAGCAAGGAAATGGCCATCAATCTTGATCTATCCTACACTGCCGCCACACGGTCTTGGCGCTCCGCCGGGCTTGGAATTGCGCCCCGCATTGCCGCCGCGGTAGACACGGAACATATTGTGATTCAAAGAGTTACGGCTGTGATAAGCATCACTGCGCGTGTGCCCGAAGGAGGTGCTAAACTTTTTGCTTATGGCATTTCCGGCCAGCCGTCTCCGTCGTCTGCGGAGCTCCAATACTATGCGCTCGATGGTGCGCGAGACCCGTCTTTCGCCCGAGGGTTTCGTCTATCCGCTCTTTGTCTGCCCCGGTGAGGGCGTGCGCAAGGAGATTCGCTCGATGCCCGGCGTCTGCAATCTCTCGGTCGACGAAGCGGTAAAGGAAGCCGCCGAGGTGAAGAAGCTCGGGATTCCGGGAATTATTCTCTTCGGGCTGCCGCAAAGTAAAGACGAAATCGCGACCGGCGCTTGGGCCGACGATGGAATCGTGCAGAAGGCCTCGCGCGCCATCAAGAGCGAAGTGCGCGATCTGCTGATCTTGGGCGATGTCTGCCTCTGCGAATACATGTCGCACGGCCATTGCGGAATCGTTAAAAAGGTTGAAAGCCGTGCCAGTGGCGTTTCTTCCAAGGCGGGTACGGCGGCGGCCACGGCTCCCGAAGCGGAATATGAGATCGTCAACGACGCCACGCTGGAAATCCTGGCCAAGACCGCGGTCTCTCAGGTGCGAGCCGGGGTCGATATCATCGCGCCTTCCGACATGATGGATGGCCGCGTGGCCGCGATCCGCACGGCGCTCGATGCCAACGGATTCCTGAATACTCCGATCCTGTCGTATGCCGCAAAGTTCGCTTCCGGGTTTTATGGTCCATTCCGCGAGGCCGTCGAGTCGGCTCCGGCGTTCGGTGACCGGCGCTCCTACCAGATGGACCCCGCCAACCCGCGCGAAGCGATGCGCGAGATCGAGTTGGACCTCGCCGAGGGCGCGGACATGATCATGGTGAAACCGGCAATTGCCTATTTGGACGTGATTGCCGAGGCGCGCCGCCGCTTCGATGTGCCGATCGCGGCCTACCAGGTCAGCGGCGAGTACGCCATGATCAAGGCTGCCGCGCAGATGAACTGGATCGATCACGACCGCATTATGCTGGAAACGTTGTTGAGCATCCAGCGTGCAGGAGCTTCGATAATTCTTACGTATTTTGCAAAGGATGTTGCACGTTTGCTGGGTTAGTACTGCTTCTCCGCATCTTCTCCGCATTCACTCGGCGGCTGCTTTCCGGCAGCCGTTTTTTTTCGCTTGAAATTTCACCCCAACAAACGTGCTGCCGGGTGGCAACTTCGAAAGGCAGCCGATTGCATCTGAAGAAAATTCAGAGTACGTGATGGAGTTGCTAAGATCGTGTTGTCCCGGCCGAGGCAGCGCCGGAGCGCCTTCACGCATAATTGGTTTAAGCGAGGTCTACGCGTGGCATCCGCAGATTTGGGAGTTCTTCGCTTGCGTCCGGTAATGATTCGACGACGCAGACCCATGCGAGGGTGGCAACTGGCCCTGCTCACTCTGCTGCTTGGGCTGCTCGCAACGGTTTCGACCGCAGCGGTTCCCTCGCTCTCCGAGCGGCAGGAGAAAGCGGGTGACGCGCAGCCTGCTTCCTGGGTCAGCGAGAACTACGCCAAGCGCGAGTACCGCGTCCCCATGCGCGACGGCGTGCGGCTGTTCACCGCCGTTTACGTTCCCAGGGATGCGTCCCCGGCAAACACCTATCCGATTCTTTTCAACCGCACACCGTACGGGGTTTCGCCCTACGGCGAAAGCGACTACCCGGGCCTTCTGGGACCATCGGAGTTGTTCACGCGCTCCAAGTACATCTTCGTCTACCAGGATGTGCGCGGTCGCTTCATGTCGGAGGGAGAGTTCGTCAACATGCGGCCGTACATCCCCGGCAAGAGCGGACCGAGCAGCATCGACGAGAGCAGCGATGCCTACGACACCATCGACTGGCTGCTGAAAAACGTTTCTTTCCACAACGGAAAGGTCGGCATGTGGGGGATTTCCTATCCCGGATTTTATGTCTCCGAGGGCATGATTGACGCTCACCCCGCGCTGCGGGCGGTTTCTCCCCAGGGCCCAATCGGCGACTGGTTCCTGGGAGACGATTTCCATCACAACGGCGCCCTCTATCTGGCGCACATGTTTGCTTTCATGTACAGCTTTGGACAGCCACGCGCGGAGCTGACCACGAAATGGCCCGCACCGCTGAACCTGGGAACTTCCGACGGCTACGAGTTCTTCCAAAAGCTCGAACCGCTGTCGCTCATCGACGAAAAATACTACCGGCACGCTATCGCCTGGTGGGACCAGATGGCGGCGCACCCGAATTACGATTCATTCTGGAAGATGCGCAGCGTGCCGCAGTTCCTCCGCGACATAAAACCCGCGGCGCTGGTAGTGGGCGGCTGGTTCGACGCCGAAGACCTGTGGGGCTCGCTGCATAGCTACGACTCCGCCAACCGGCAAAGTCCGGGCGGAAATGTGCGACTGGTGATGGGGCCCTGGTGCCACGGCTGCTGGGCGCGCTCCGACGGCGATCAACTGGGCGACATCCTGTTCGGGGCCAAGACCAGCGTCTTCTATCGCGAGCGGATCGAGTTTCCGTTCTTTGAGCACTATCTCAAGGGCAAGGACGATACCCATCTTCCCAAGGCCTACGTCTTCGAGACCGGCTCAAACCAGTGGCGCATGTACGATGCCTGGCCGCCGCCAAATGTCGAGAAAGTGTCGCTCTACCTGGGACAAAATGGCGCACTCGCTTTCGCGCCACCGAAGCATGCCACGACCGCCTATGACGAGTACGTGAGCGATCCCGCCAAGCCCGTGCCATTTTCCACCGCGATCGCCTTCGGCATGACGCGCGAATACATGACCGGCGACCAGCGGCTGCCCGGACGGCGAACCGACGTGCTTACCTACCAGACCGAACCGCTCGATCACGACATCACCTTCGCCGGGCCGGTGCGGCCAAGCCTGTCGGTTTCCACCAGCGGCACCGATTCCGACTGGATCGTGAAACTGATCGACGTCTACCCCGACGACTATCCCGAGCCCGCCCGCAAGACCTACGGAGTGCCCATGGCAGGCTACCAGCAGTTAGTGCGTGGAGAGGACATGCGCGGACGATTCCGCGAAAGTTATGAGCATCCCGAGACTTTTACCCCCGATGCGGTGACCAGGGTCGAGTACGTGATGCCTGACATCAACCACACTTTCCTGCGCGGACACCGCATCATGGTGCAGATCCAGAGTACGTGGTTTCCGCTGGTCGACCTCAATCCGCAAAAGTTCGTGCCGGACATTTATAAGGCCACGGCTGCCGACTTTCAGCGAGCGGCCGAGCGCGTCTACCACTCGCCGGAGAACAGCTCGCGCATCGACCTGTGGATGCTGAAGCGGTGAATACCCAGGCGGGCGGCCACGCGGAAGATAGAAGAAAGAAGACGTAAGGATAAATTATGATCTTCTAGCAGGCTGCTGAAAAACTGTTCTCTGAGGGTGTCATCCTGAGCGTGAAAAACTGTTCTCTGAGGGTGTCATCCTGAGCGGAGCGCTAACTCTTTCTGGCAAAGCCAGCTAAACGTATAACATACATAATTTATAATAGCTTACAGATACGTACAATCAGCAACATACGCAGGATAATGTTTTTATATCGGACAATAACCGTCCGCGACGGGATGCCGCGCACCCCTAGCGCTCCTCTATGCGCCACGAATAACAATCAGCGCATCCACTCCATTCCAGCTGTATCGGGCCCTAACCGTCACTTTGGCTGGTGGAAGCTTCGTCCCGTCGCTAGCTTCCCAAGATGAAAGATTCTCGACGGCTTCGTCTTCTCCATATGCTGCATCAAATACGTGCGAAATCACAGATCGCTTTGGGACACGCATGTTCTGATGAATAGTAACATTTCGTTCTCTTACGGCTTCACTGGCAGTAACATGAACTGCGCGAAGGGCTGCCTGAGGAACATCTTTGAATTCAAATGCTCCTTGCTGCAATTCCCGTTCTTCACTCCTGCGCAACCCGAGCTCTGCCCTGACTAGCAAGAGCGGGGCCGGCCACGCTTTTGCGATTCCAATCAACGCCGACTGGCGGCTGGCCTCGGGACAGACTTTGCTGCGAATCGTTTCGATCAACTCAAAGGATGCTGTGCCCGTTACATGGGCTCGGATCATGTCAGGGCAGAAGGCAAATCTACCCGCGATGACCTCAATGAGAGACTTTTCGGGATCAGAGATTTCTGCGCTATGCGTTCGGCGAAATGTAGAGCGGCTGTCACTTGTCAAGATGAGTAAATGGCCGAGTTCATGCCATTTTGTGTAGTTTTCTTTCTGCGCTTTTTCGCCGCGACAATCAATCACCGAAACAAAGTCTGGCTCCCATAGCTCACGCTGCTTTAGCCGGATCGTGATGCCGTACACATCATCAGGACGGGCGAGCGATCACTCGGCGCATCGTGGCACGTATTTTCCCGGGACGCAGCTTGCCTTGCCTGCCTCTACCATCCGCACGGCCGGGGGCTGTCCGCGACCGACCAAGCCGCGAAAGCCCTCGGATTCACTGCGGAACGCGCTGCCCTTTTGTGGGTTACCCGCCAACCTCTTTCGGATGAAGACATCAAGACGGCTGCATCAGCGCCGGGAGTTACAGTCGAGGCATTGTCAGCGTGGCGGAACAAAACGTTGGGGGAACTGTACACTGATGTGGTGTGCGGAGCGGTCCCGCTCGATGTCGCAGGTCTCGGCAAGCTTGAGGCGGTTCCCTTGGCTCATCAGTCGGTACTGGCCGGCATCCTCATGGCTTCCGAACTTGTGAAGCGAACAGATCCGGAATTGACCCGCTACTCCCATCCGGAAGTGCTCATCTCCTGGGACGACATCCTAATCGCACTCCCGACACTGTGGCGAAAGCCGCGGCTGCGAGAAAATGGTTGTATCTGCAATGACCCTGACTACCAGGAGACGTACGTGAAAAGGTGGGGAGCGATGGCCCATGCCGATTGACGCAGGCTAACTTAACTCAGACATTTCAAACTAATTTCAGCATCTGACGGCACTTCTGGATGCTCTGCTCAATCCAACGACCGCTGATCAAGCGAAAGACGGCCCAGCCAGCCGGATCAGCGGGGCCATCCGCGAAGTCAGGTACTACCAACGATAAACCCCCGTCGGCGGTGACAATAGCGAACTGGTCGTCGGTGTCTGAATGATATGCGTCGGTTGGATGGCTGTGGACCTGTGCGAGAAGATGCAGACCGGTTTCCGACAAAGCTCGGTTGAGGAGGAACAGCGTCTCACCAGTCACGAAGTAGCCGACCCCGTCCTCACTGGCGATTGACTCTTGCGGTGGCGTAATAGCTTGACCCACAAGGGCTCGTTGCCCCTCAACTTTGCCTAACCACAAAACGAGTCCTTCGAGCCCGCGCTGGCCAAATGCGCGGAGGCTATGAACGGTTTCTTGAAAAATGTCCGAGCCGATCACAAATTCATCAACTTCGAGCAGCCGCACCACCATCCATCAACTCCGTCCCAAAAAACAGTAGCCGCAAGTGTGTCAGGCTTGGAGCCTGGCAAGAGAGGCTTTGACCATTTGTTGTTCAGACATCGAAATGGAATCGAGCTGACTTAAAAGCGAATAATAGCAGAAATTTAGCTGGATTCTTGAGCGTATTCAGCAGCAGCTTCCAGCGAGTGCTTAGAATCGCCTCGCCATAGCAGTTACTCTGAACACCTCATCGTCCCGACATAAGTGGCGATGCGTGTACTAACGTGGTGCACTCATTCGGGAATTCAGTTGTGGTCTAGGAAAGGCAGGTAGAATTTCATGCATGCCGCAGAGAGGAGACCGGAGCAAACGTCGCCGACCCAGAAAGGGATTTCCCCACAGGGTTGCCGGATACCTGGATGACCCAACGCACGAAATAGTCGCTCGAGCTGCGGACGAAGTCGGCGAAAGCATCAGCACGTTTGTCGCTCGCGCAGTAAAGCGGCGCGCCGAAGTAATCCTCAAGAATAAAGAGCCTAAATAACGCATTAGGGAAGAGAGCTCCCCGGCTTGACAACGAATATTTGCTTTGCTATAATAGCTCATTAGGAGTTATAAGGAGCTTTACACCGAAAGGAAATATTTTCATGAAGCCAATTCCAACAAAAATGTCACAGATTCATAACCAGCAGCGCCGAAAGCAGTACAAGCGGTTTCCGTGTGTCAAGGTGGCGAAGATGTGGGCGCAGGGAATGACCATTGCCGAAATCGCCCAAGGGATCAAGCGAGTCGACGAGAACAACCCCAAAGATCCCTACCACTCTCTCCGCAACCTCCTCTTTCGTATGCATAGGGGATACGTTGCCGATGGAAAAATCGTCAGGCTCCCGTACCGTGTGTCCAAGAAGACTGTTCGTGCAGCGCGGAAGGCAGGCTTGCGAGCCTGGTAGTTATCCGCCGGAGCAAAACCTGCGGCCCAGAATGGAAATTGCGGGTACGAATATGAAGCGCGTAGCAATTTTGCTCGTGAAAAATTTGGCGGAAGCTCTCCAGCAGCGTTGCATTCGAACCGCCGAAAACGAACCGTACTGGCTGACTCCTAACCAGTACCGCGAGCACGACGGGGGTGTCGACTTCATTCCAGAAAAGGCAGGCGATTTGGTCGCATACGCCGATAGCAAAAATCTTTACCCGCTTGGTCTGGTGATCGTCCGCGAGGACAGCAGACTCTGCGAATACCTCAACGATGGACCGATACCGCTGGCCGATCGTGAATTCGCACTGCAGCTGTTTCGCTTTCATGCTCACCTTTGGTTCTGCGTAATCCCATCTCTGACTGACAGCGAGGCGGAGAATTAGCGACTTTATGTTGCAGCACAAAGCCAAGCACACGAAGCAACGGGGACAAAAAGAGACCCCTCGAATCCCGACTGCAAACGGCACAAGGAACGTGCTCGTGATAGGAGACCTTCACGTCGGCTCGATGTACGGGTTGCTGCCGCCGGATTTTATCAGCTGCGACGGCGCGGAAAAGGTGCAGAACGATGGCCAGAAATACCTGTGGGAATGCTGGGAAGACCTGAAACGCAAGGCAGCGCGATTCAGCATCGACTGCGTAGTCGTTAATGGCGATGTGATCGAAGGCAAGCAGCCCAAGCAAAAGGCATCCGAGCTGACGCTGGTGGCGCCTAACGACCAGGAAGCCGCGGCGGTATTCCTGTTGCGTGACCTGCGTAATTGGCTTGAGAAGAACATGCGCCGTGAGGTCCCGTTCTATTTCATTCAGGGTACGGAATACCACGATGGGCGTGGAGCCGAGGAACTGGAATCAATCGCTGCTCGCATCGAGGGCGCGAACATTGAATCCGCTTTTGTAGGCCGTCATTGCAAAGAAGTGCTCGACCTTGACATGGACGGTGTTGCACTGAACTTTGCTCACCACGTTGGCGGAGGCAGCGGGTTCAGCCGCAGCGGTAGCATCGACACGGAAGCGGTTTGGGCGCAGCTCGCCGGCAGCAAGGGACAGGCGAAACCGCCCGATCTCATCGTACGGTCCCATCTGCACTTTTATATGCACATCGAACACACGAACCGCCATGCCTTCGTGTGCCCGTGCTGGCAGTTGCAGACGCGCTTCGCGCGGCGGCGCAGTGCGTTCAAACTGATGCCCGACGTTGGGGCCATTATTTTCCACGTTTTCGCGGAAGCGAAGAGGCAGGGGCTCGACCCCATCGCCTACACGAAGATTCTTTATAAGCTGCCTCTGCCCAAGGCGACGACGTTTAAGGTGGGGCGCCGGCAGCCGCAATTGTCGGTATCTGACGTGGCTTGATTAGATAACCTGCGACAAGGTTTGACGAGTTAGGAAGAGATATGACGAGACGATTCAAATCTGATGCCGATGTGCAGAAATACTTCGCGCTGCAAGCAGATTTGACGTGCACTCCCGAGCCTCCTGCGGACCTCTGGGAACGGATCGAGGTGGCACAACGCGCGGCGAAAAAAACGCGTGCGGCAAACTGTCATCAGCTGAGCCAGCCCAACCTGACATCCCTGCAATTTCCGGAAATTAATTCTGTGCAGAAGATACATCCGATCAGGTTGAGCGAACACCTTGGTCTTGTTCCAAGCGTCCGGATTGCGCGAAGGAAGATGTACCTGGTGAAGCCAGTTCCCTGAACAGGTTTGTGCGCCTTTTGACTAGACCCGATGAGATATGTCCAGACCAGACGAGGCATCACGTGCCGAGGCTAAGCCCGCCACGATGCGATGAGATAAGGAGAGAATGTGAAAACCATCATTGCCAAGATTAAAAGTACCAGCCC
This sequence comes from Candidatus Korobacteraceae bacterium, assembly GCA_050015355.1. Lineage (GTDB taxonomy): Bacteria > Acidobacteriota > Terriglobia > Terriglobales > Acidobacteriaceae > CAWBRT01. The sequence goes on from JBEKBO010000005.1 coordinate 85,356, forward strand.
CGTGTCTTTCTCCCGGTATTACGTCCAGGATGTACCGAGGCAGCCACGTGAAAATGATCAAGATTATGAGGAGCGCACGTGGCGCAACCGCGTTCACGCGCGGCCAGATGGCACTGTGTACATTCCGGCATTTGCCTTCAAAAACTGCCTGGACAACGCGGCAAAGTATTTGGGTAAGCAGATTCCCGGCAAAGGTAAAGCCACTTACACCAAGCATTTTGTTTCTGGGGTGATCGTGCGCGAGCCTTTGGTACTCAAGATTAAGAAAGATCAAGTGCAAGGCGAGTGGCGCCATGTTCCAGCCGATGGCCAGCCCGGCGGCGCCAAGCGCGTCCTGAAGTGTTTTCCTGTAATAAACGAATGGGCCGGCGAAGTCGTTTTTACCGTGCTCGATGACATCATCACCATGGATATTCTGAAGGAGCATCTGGACGTGGCTGGACAGTTCGTCGGTATCGGCTCATTTCGCCCCCAAAACCGCGGCATCTTTGGACGCTTCATCGTAGAAACGGTAACTGAAGTGAAAGCCAGTAGGGCTAAGGCGTCGTGACGTGAGCGTAGGGACCGTCAATTCTGGATAGGGAGGCAAGCGGTGCCGAAAGCTTGTCCTGCACTGAAAGGCATGGTTGGCAAGGTAATCATTGTCCGGATTCCAACACTGGACCGAGATGGGATGTCCTTGGTCAGGTTGCATGGCGTAGAGTCCAATGGCATCTGGGTAGAGAGCCAGGATTTTACGGAAGCTATGATGCAAAAGTTCAAGCTCGCAACCTCAACGACGACGTTGCTTTTGTTCATTCCATATCACGCTATTGAATACATCGTCGGTTCTATCAACGTGATGTCGCTATCGGAATCGGCCCTCGGCTTGTAACGGCAGCTACGTCTATGGGCTGCGAGGCAAACCTGCTGCAGTGGAGGAGAACACGTCTTGATTAAGAAAAGAAGCCAAATGAAAGGCAAACCGACGATAACCAGTGGTGTAGCCACTGTGTCTCCAGGAGTACATACCGCAAGCGGGAGGCCGGAAACGCGGCTTCGGCTTCCTACCGGCAAACCTGATCTCGAATCCCTGGGCTCGGTCACGCGCGAGTGGCTAGTGCCGCGACTGGTTGACAAGTTTCTGCGGATGCACGGTATCGAGTCCACGCGTTCGCCAGAACACTTGTTAGTGGTGCCAAGACGACTATGACCCTCTTTAGTAAGAGAAAACCTTTGATGTAACGAGGGGACGTTGCGCCCTCCCCAATGTCAGCGAATGAAAAAACTCGCTACCGAGTGCTTAGGTAGGGGGAAGTCACGGGCGTGGTTCCTGTGGCGAACATAATAATGTTAGAAGAACACAACAAAGTCGCTGCTGCTGGCGAATCGCCGAAACCTCGGTGTGCCGTATATGCACGGTATTCGTCGGAGTTGCAACGCAAGACCTCAATAGAAGACCAGATTCGCAACTGTCGTGTGGCAGCGGAGAAGAATGACTGGGTCATTCTCGACCGATACATCCGTTCGGATTCCGAACTGACGGGGCGCACGCTCGTCGGTCGTGACGGCCTAGCCGAGTTGATTCGGCTCGCCACAGCGAAGCCCCGCCCCTTCGACCTGATTCTGGTAGATGATACCTCCCGCTTCGGTCGATACCTACCTGATGTTCTTCGGGAAAGCGACAGGCTCGCCCACCATGGAGTAGGGCTGTATTTCGTTAGCGACCGCCTCGACTCCCGTGACGAGACTTTCCGTTTCGCCTACATCATCAAGGGCATCGGAGATGAGCAGTATGTTCGTGGCTTAAGCCAAAAAGTACATCGTGGGCAAGAGGGTGCTATTCGCAGGGGCTACACAGCGGGTGGAATTTGCTACGGGTATAAGAACAAGTCCATACCAGACCCAGAACACGGCGGCAGGGGCGCCACGGTGCGTCTACTTGGCGTCGAGCGGGAAATCATTCCTGAAGAAGCTGAAATTATCCGGCGCATCATGGAGATGCGTGCAACAGGGCTAGGCTACGGCAGCATATGTAAGACACTGCGGACAGAGGGAGTGCCTGCTCCAGAACGAAAATACAACGGGAAGACTGAGCAGCGCTGGTATCCATCGGCAATCAAGGAATGGGGGTATTTACTTGACGCCACCGAACGCAAGATGTAGTGTCCGGGGCTGTGAGCGAGGATTACCCGAGGACATTGCTCGAGGTGGAACGGCGCTTCAGCCGCGAGCAGGCCTGCGCC
>JBEKBO010000006.1:0-92991 GCA_050015355.1 Candidatus Korobacteraceae bacterium
GGATCATCATTGTGGCCCGGAGATAATCTCCACCCAGAGGCCGGATACATTTACGCAGACTGTAACTTCGCTCCCAACAATCTCCCCTTGCACTCAGGCGGCGGACCATACATTCGGGGGAGCCATACATGTCCGGATATTTGGGGTTGACGCCCTTGGCCTTGAGGATTGGGCTGTTCGGCCGCACCCACAGGTCGTTGGTTTCGGACTCGTCATTGGAGATAGCGATGATGTACGCGCCATACCGGATTGCGGCCAGCATGCCGGGGACAGCGCCTTCGGCCCCGACCTCCCATTTATTGGAGGCCAGCGCCTCATTCTGCGGCGGGCCGGAAGCGTAGAACTGGTAGTCGATCTTAAATCCGTCCGCCTTGTCCCACCCTTTTGTCATTGCCATATACGTTGGCAGGGCGTGAACACAGGGCTGATGACTTACGGCGATGACCACCTCTTTGGCGGGCGCGGTCGAAGACTGGTTGCAACCGTTCCCGGCGACCAGAACCATACCGATGAACAATATGATCAGCGACCAAAATGCCGTGCGTCTCGATCTCATAAGTTACCCTTCCAAATTTTCATTGCAATATACCAAGCGCCACACATTTTAGCTGTAACTATTTCGTCTGCATTTTCTCGACGCCGCAGTTGTCTAATGTGGGGCTCGAAGGTGGGTACCCCATCCTAGCCCGCATCGGGGTCCCCAACGAGGCTGGTGCCGCCAGGAGTGTCATCCTGAGCGAAGCGAAGGATCTGCTGTTCGCAGGTTGCCCACATTTGCGGCAGGTGGCCCACGTTTGCGGAGCCGCGGGCGGAGCTGATGTGGGGTTGTTGCCTCGTAAGTCTCTTGAGCCGAATGTTGGTCTCGCGAGCCCAAATGTCGGCCTGCCAAACTCTGGTACGCTATGAATATCTTCGAATAGCAAGGCTTTATTCAAAGTGCCGGCTTGGCAACTCGGTTGCATGTATCAGGCGTGCAGCTCACAAAAAAGGTTTTGAGATAGAGGCACAGCACGGGGTCCCCAGCAAACGCTTGGCGTTTGCTGGGGTGAACGGATCAGGCAGCGCACAGGCGCAGCCTTGCTAGAGCAAGTTTCATAAATAATTCTTTGAAGGGGCGCGGCTTTAGCCGCGCCGTCCAGGGCCAACAAGAATGCGGGCTTTAGCCCCTGGGGGGATTAGCCGTTTTCTCTAACATTGGTTTATGAAACGAGCTCTGCCGCTGCTAGAGAACAAGCGCAAGGGAGACTGAATGGTTCGAAAGGTGAGAGCTGACCTGCTGATCGTGGGAATGGGCGCGGCGGCGCAGCTATGCGCACTTTATGCCCATGAAGTCAATCCGGAACTGAAGATTCTCATCGCGACCAAAGCTCTGAAGGGCAAAGGCGGATGCAGCCGCATGGTTCAGGGCGGCTTCAACGTCGTGCTCAACCGGGAGGACTCACACGAGAAGCACTTGATGGATACTCTCAAGGGCGGCCAGTACATCAACGACCAGGAGCTGGCTAAGACGCTGGTCGAGCAGGCCACGCCCACCATCAAGGAAATGGAAACCAAGTTCGGCTGCTTTTTCGACCGCAACTCGGACGGATCGATCCATCAGAAACCTTTTGCCGGCCAGTCTTTCGATCGCACCGTACATAAAGGAGACCTGACGGGAATCGAGATTTTGAGCCGCCTCACCGAGCAGGTGATGAAGCGGCAAATCCCCGTTCTGGAGGAGTGCCGCGCGGTCGAGTTGCTTCTGGATGAATCCGGCAGCATGGTCACCGGCGCGCTCTTGTTTGATATGCGGCGTGGTGAGTTCATCGTGGCCGAGGCTGCCGCCACCATGGTCGCTACCGGCGGCGGCCCCACGCACTACCGCTTTCATGCTCCAGGCCCGGAAAAGTCGGTCGACGGTATCGCCATGCTCTACCGCGCCGGCGCCGTCATGAAGGACATGGAGATGCTCCAGTTCCACCCGACCGGCCTCATCGTGCCGGGCAGCGTGGTGGCTGGTTCGCTTCTCGAAGAGGGACTGCGCGGTTCCGGCGCCTATCTCTTCAACGGCGCAGGCGAGCGCTTCATGCTGAAATATGCGCCCGAAGTAGGCGAGCGCGCCACGCGGGACGTGGTCAGCCGCTCCTCGTATCTTGAGATGATCAATGGACGCGCCTGCCCCGAAGGCGGCGTGCAAATGGACGCCTCTCATCTCGGCGCTGATTTCGTTCTGAAAAATTTTCCGGGAATGGCAGAGCGGTGCCGGCAGTTCAATTATGACCTGCCCCGAGGCCGGGTCCCCGTCGCGCCCACGGCACATTTCTTTATGGGCGGAGCGGTGATCGATACGGGTTGCAAGGCCACGCTGGAGAGGCTCTTTGTTGCCGGCGAAGATTCGGGCGGGGTCCACGGCGCCAATCGGCTTGGCGGAAATGGCATCTGCGATTCTTCCGTCTACGGGCGTTTGTGCGGCAAGGCCGTTGGCAAATACCTGTCGAACGGAAACCGCACCATCAAGGAAACCAGGCGCGGCATGGTTGAAGAGACGATCGAACTCCTCACCCGGCCACTGAAGCACTCCGTCGGCCCCAGCCCGTTCGACGTGCGCCGGCAGGTGCAGGAGCTCAACTGGAACAAGGTCGGCGTGGCCAGGCAGGAGCCAGCGCTTAGCGAGGGAATCAGCGAGATCGAATCCCTTGCGGATGCGGTTGCTCAACTGAAGGTTACCGGTTCCCCTTGCTACAACATGATGTACAACACCGCTCTGGATCTGCGCAGCATGATCGACGCCTCGCGGATGATTGCCGCCTCGGCGCAGGTGCGCGAAGAAACCAGGGGCGCACACTTCAGGCAGGATTTCCCCAAACAGCGCGACGACTACGGCCTTTTCAATACCTTCCTGCATCGCGGCGCCGACGGGAAGCCTGTGATTGAAAAGAAACCGGTGGTCTTCAAATACAAATCGCTTGAGGACTGCCAAAAATACAGGAAGCCATGACGACTCTAGCCAGTAGCAAAGAAGCCGGTGAGGGAGACCCCGTGGATAATTTTGCCATCGATTACCGGAAACCGTTGCGGTGGGGCGAACTAGACCCGCATCGCAGAGAAAACGCCAAGATCGGCATGTGGGCCTGGTTGTGGCAGCGAATTTCCGCTCTCGCCATTGTGGTTCTGCTTGCTCTCCATGTCGTCCTGACATACAAGCTGTTCATCCAGTTCCTGCTTCTGCTGACTGTCACCTTCCACGCCACGCTTGGCCTCCGGGTGATTCTTCTCGATTTCAATCTTGTGGACGTCAAGTACCAGCGGGCTTTGGTTTGGGGGCTGATGACATTGGGCTTGGTTGTGATGTTGACCATCTGGTTCTCGATCCATTAGCGACGAAATGGCATCGGGGGCCCCGGCAAGCACCGCTCGCTGGGGTGATTGGGGTGGAGAGGAAAGCATGGCGCAGTCATCGCGAAACATCAGGGAAGTGAAGATCTTTCGATACGACCCATCCACTGCGGGCGAGGGTCATTTCGACAGCTATACGCTGGAGATTCCGGACGAGACAACGACAACGATTCTCGACGTTTTGCTGCGCGTGCAACGCGAGCAGGATCCCAGTGTGGCGTTCCGCTACGCCTGCCGCGTCAACATGTGTGGTTCGTGCGGCATGGTCATCAACGGCAAGGACGCCTTGGCCTGCAAAACCAATGTCTCGAATATCCCCCCGGGCAAGGAGATCACGCTCCGGCCGCTGAATCACTTTCCGGTAATTCGCGACCTGGTCGTGGACATGGAGCCTTTCTTCAAAAAATACGTAGAGACCCTGCCCTTCTACGAGCCCAAGGAAAACTATCTGGAGCCGGTGATGATCCGGCCCGATTCACAGGAGCGCAAGGACATTGGCCTGGCAACCGAGTGCATTGCCTGCGGATGCTGTGTCTCCAGTTGCACCATGTGCCACTACCATGACGGATACGCCGGCCCCGCGGCCCTGAACCGCGCATTTACGCTGCTCGCGGACAGCCGCGACGGATTGTTTCAGCCCAGGCTCGAGCGGGCGCTGGAGTCCTGCTACAACTGCCGCACCGAATTTAATTGCACAGAGGTTTGCCCCAAGAATATCAGCGGAACGCGGGCCATCAAGTACATCCAGCGCTTGGCGCTCAAGCACTATGCGCATGAGCCTGAGCCCGCAAAGATAGCCGTGCCGGAGGCACCGCCGATATTAGCGCCCGCGTTGGACCGCCGCACCTTCCTCACGCAGTTGGGGGTGGGCGTTCTGGGCGCCGGATCGGCGCTCGTTCTGGGCGCGGTTGCCACCGGTTCGATGGTTGGTCCGACCCTGGCTAAAGCGCCCAAACAGTGGGTTCCTGTCAGCGCCCTGGAGAACATCAAGCCCGGCAATATCACCACCGTGCTGATGAAGTACGAGACCAAGAGCAGCTTGTACACGCAGCAGTTCTCCCTGCCCGTGCTGGTATCGCACACCGGAAACGACATCGTTTGCTTCAAGTCTGCTTGTCCGCATCTGGGTTGCGTCGTCAAGTGGGACGCCCTCGCCGGCCGATTCCGCTGCTCTTGTCACGGCGGCAACTTTGACCGCGACGGCAATGTGATCGCCGGTCCGCCGCCCAGGCCGCTAGACCGCTACGCCTTCAAGGTGGATGCGGGCCACCTGTTCGTGGAGGTTGGCTAAATGGCGCGCCAGAACTTTCTTGAACGCCTCGGCTGGACGGAATGCCTGCGCCCCTTTCTTTACAAAGAACTGCCTGCGCGGACTGGATGGCCGGCGACCCTGGGAAGTTTGTGCGCGCTCGTGTTCGGCGTCATGTCGGTAACCGGAATATTTCTCGCCATGTACTACAGTCCCTCGCCGGAGAAGGCGTACCAGTCCATCGACTACATCATGAAGGATGTGCCGATGGGTTCGCTGCTGCGCGGCATCCATCACTGGGGCGCGGGCGCGATGGTTCTGCTGGTATTCATTCACCTGCTGACCAATTTTTTCTCGGGCACTTTTAAAGCGCCGCGAGAGGCCACCTGGATCGTCGGCGTCTTATTGTTTCTGGTGACTCTGGGGCTGGGATTCACCGGCTATCTTCTGCCCTGGGACATGAAGGCTTACTGGGCCACCACCGTGAGCGCCAACATCCCCAGAGATGTTCCGCTCATCGGCGATTTCATTGCCCGCGCGATACGCGGCGGTGAAACCATTTCGGGTCTCACGCTGACGCGCTTCTACGCCATCCACATGCTGCTGTTGCCGGCGCTGCTGGCGCTTCTCACCGTGGCCCACATCTATCTGGTGCGCGTCCACGGGTTGGCCGAAGCGGACGAATTGGAGGCCGATGCCGCCGCGACACAGGAAAAACCGGTATATCGCTTCTATCCCGAGCACGCATTCCGCAGCGCTCTGGCGTTCGCGGTAGTGTTCCTCGTGATCGTGGGATTGGCAATTTTCGGCACCATACCGCGGGAAGAAATAGCCGGCACGTTCAGCGAGTCGTATCTGCCCAGGCCAGAGTGGTATTTCATGTGGCTCTTCCAGATGCTGACTTACTTCTCCGGGGCATGGGAAACCGTCGGCAGCTTGGCCATTCCGACGGTGGGGATTGCGCTCTTGCTCGCCGTCCCCTTCCTGGGCAAGGGCCGGCTCAGCCGCGCGGCGGACCGGCCATTGGCCGTCGCCGTGGGCGTAAGCTGCATCATCGCCATCATCTATCTCACTCTCACCGGCTTTGAAGGCGCAAGGCCATATGGCCAGATTGTTCCCGTGCCTGCTCGCCAACTCACGGCCAGCGAAAACCGTGGTCTCTATCTTTTCGCCGATCGGGACTGCGCCTATTGTCACCAGATCAACGGACAAGGTGGCCATCGCACTGGCCCGGACCTGGCTAATAGCGTCGCCCGGCACAGGAGCAAGGAGTACTTGGCCAAGTACATCAAGAATCCTCAAGCGGTCAGCAGAACCTCGATCATGCCGAAGTACAACTTTTCCGACGCCGACCTCCAGTCGCTTGCCGATTTCGTGTTGGCGCTGGATTTCAGCAAGCACCCACAGAAAATTCTGCAACGGCAGGAAATTTTGCAAGGGACCCCCGACAAGCCCGTTGTTGGCTTGTTGGGGTTAGAGAGCGTCCCGACCCAGGCAAGCGTGACATCTGCCGGGGATCCGGGCGACACAAGGAGACAGTGACAATCATGAAAGAAGCAGTGGGAACCGTCACCGAATTCGATTACGGAATCGTGGAAGAGGCGGCCAAACAGACCTACATACGCGCCCTTTGCGACCTGCCGCCAGACGTTCGCGAAGCGCTGAAGAAAGCCTACGCCAGAGAAAAGCATCCGGGCGCGCGAGCCGCATTCGACGCCATCTTCAAGACCATCGAGATCGCCGACCGCGAAAAGACTCTCATCTGCCAGGACACCGGTCTGCCAATTTACAAGCTCAAGATCGGTTCGAAATTTCCCTGGAACGGCTACGAGATTAAAAAACGGCTTACCGAAGGGGCCAAACGCGCGACACTGGAGTTTCCGTTTCGCGGCAGTTCCACCCACCCGCTTACCAGAGTGAACCCGCAGACCTCCGTGGGTCCAGGTCTGCCGGTGATCTATTTCGACTTCACGGACGAAACGGACACGCTCGACATCCTGATGGCGCCCAAGGGCTCGGGCTCGGAAAACATGAGCAAGATGCACATGTACTACCCGGCTCATGGCGTGAAGGCGCTGAAGAAATTCGTACTCGACGCGGTTATCGAAAGCGGTGGGAATCCCTGCCCTCCCGGCATCATCGGCGTGGGCATCGGCGGCACCGCCGACCTGGTGGCCAAACTTGCCAAGGACGCCATCCTGCGTCCGGTCGGGCAGCGTAACCCCGACCCGGAGATCGCCAAGATGGAAGCCGACCTTGAAGAGGCCATTAACGCCACCGGGCGCGGCCCCATGGGCTTAGGCGGAGATGTCTCGACTCTGGCGGTACATATCGAGATGGCTTACACGCATATCACCCAGAATCCCGTTGCCGTCAACACCCAGTGCTGGCCGGCAAGACGCTCAAGGGCAATCATTCACCCCGACGGCAGCGTCGAGTACGGCTACTGAGAGGAGATCACCATGGCGGAATATCATCTGAAATCTCCGTTTAGTGAAGCCGACATCCGGCAATTGCATGTCCGCGACATCGTTTACTTCGACGGGCTGCTGTTCGGAATTCGCGACCTCACTCAAATCTATATGTTCGACCAGAACCACGAGCCTCCCGTAAGTTTGGCCGGCGCACCCTGTATCCACACCGCGCCGAGTCTTCGCAAGGTGGGCGACAAGTGGGAAAAAATCTGCGTCGGGACCACTACCAGCACACGCATGGACTGCTTCACGCCGCCTCTTATCGAGAAGTACGGAGTGCGCGCCATCATCGGCAAAGGCGGGTTGTACCAGGACAGTCTTGACGCCATGCAGAAGTTCGGCGCCGTCTACCTGGCGATCACCGGCGGCTCGGCGGCGCTTGAAACAAAAAGCATCGAGGAAGTCGAGGCGGTGTACTGGGAGCACCTTCATCCCGAAGCGTTGTACCAATTTCGGGTGAAGAATTTCGGTCCGCTTACCGTGGCCATGGACAGTCACGGCCGTCACCTCTATGAAGAGGTCAAGGCGGAAGCGGTTAAGCGGCTTCCGGAGATCTATAAGCGACTAGGCGTGTAGTGTTGTTTCCGTTCCGGCGATGCGGCGAGAGCCGCTGCCGCCGGGGTTCCCGGCACGCACCGTAGTTGCGCGTGTTGGGGTGGAAGCCGGAACGGCGGGCCCTGATCACATTGCTTCACGTTTGCCGTGGAGGAAGTATGGCAAAGGGTTGGTCGCGCTTGTATGTTCCGCTCCCTATCAGAGTAGTCGGATTGCTAATCGTCGGTCTCTGTCTGGGCTTGGCGTTTCCAAAGAACGCAATCGTCAAGGGCCTTTACATCAGTGGCACTTACTTTCCGAAAACAATCGTCACCTTCGCTGCGTTTTTCATTTTTTTCCTGTTAGCGGCGGCCATGGCCAAGCTGATCCTGTTCCATAAGGAAAGGGCCGGCAAGATGTTCGGCCTGATCCTGACAATGTATGTCGTGATGGGAGGGATCTCGCTGGTATACGCGACCGCTTGGATTTCGGTTCTGTCGGACATACCGTTCGCGCTGCCGGGACAAAAGGTGCCCGGTGTAGGCGCTTGGGTGGCGCAAGTCGGACACACCTTCGCCGACGTGCTCTCCCAACAGCCTTTGCTGCAAGCATTGGTTGGTGCGATGCTGATCGGTTGGATGTGCGCCAAGATCCCTGCTCTGCGCCCCATCGCGTATGGTTTCGTCACCGCCGGTGACTGGATCCTGAAGTTCTTCAAAAAACTGCTGTGGTACTACCCGATCATGATCGGCTGCCTGGCGATCGGTATTCCGATGAAGTTCGGCGTAAAGGGGATCGCTCTGTATGGCAAAGGTGTCCTGTGGGTCATGGTTATTACCTGCGTCTGGGTAGTGCTTATGATGACGGCTTGCCGGATCTTCACCAAGAGAACCTGGAAGCAGATCCTTTCCTACTACGGCGCGGTGTGGCCCACCGGATTCGGCACCGGCGGTTCTTATGACACGTTGGCGATCAACATCATCTCGGCGGAACAGGATCTTGGGCTCGACGAGGATGTCGCCGAGGTCTCGATTGTGTTCGGTACGGTTCTCAATAAAAACTGTAGCACCATGTCGGTCTTGATCGTGACCATCATCTGCGCCAAGCTGCTGAATATCCCCCTTTCCCTGACGGAAATCCTCATGCTGATTCCGCCGGTGATGATTCTGGGATTGGAATCGCCTGGCATACCGGGGGGTGCCGGTTACTTCATGTCGCCGATCGTTGCGGTCATGTTGAATGTCCCCGATCACGCCATTTGGATTACCACCTTCGTCGCTTGCTATAGCGGCCTGGTCCCGATGTTCAGCACCGCCGGCAACACGACAGACGATGGCGTCGTGGGAGCTTTGTTGCAGGATTGCTTCCCGCGTCTGATTGGCAAAACCAAAGGCGGAGATACCGCGGCAGCCGCGCACGCAAATTAGCCCGGATTCGCGGAAGGTATACTCCGCGAAGAAGGTGATATGAGGGGTATACCGGCGGGGGAATCGCTCCCAAGGAGATGCGAACATGCGTAGGATTCTAGGAATAATGCTGGCCTTGGTTGGCTCCTGGATGCTCGTGTCACCACAGGCATTGACGGGGTTGGGGGAGCTCAAGTGGATGTACAAGTACGCTTTTTCCGGCGAGGTTCTGGTCGGCATAGTCGTCATTGCCATTGGCTTTTATCTGATCGACTTCAAAGCCCCAAAGGTGGGGAAGCCCAGTCACTGAAATCCTTGGCCGGTCTTCAGGGGCGTTTGAATGTTCACGGCCTCGGGTGCCCCAGGTTCCGCGCCGCCGAGCACTCCTTTGAGATACGCGCGCGGTTCGGTCAAGCAGCGCCATTCGTAGCAAACGTCTCATTTTGGCAGTTCGGCGCTAACCTGGGGTAGTTCGCGGAGCCCGTGCGGCGGAGAGTCCAACATGGAGTTAGCCGGTCCGAAGCAAACTGAAGAAATCGAAGCAGGCGCTCGCCGCGCTAAGCCGCTGGAGAACTTCTACCCCGGGCCTCCGCCCATTTCCGCGGAACTTGCCGGCCACTGCGAACTGAGCCCCTCCGGCGGGGCCCCCGGCGACGGCGATTCTTGCCGTCGCTGGGGTGGGGGAGACGTGGAGGCCGGATCCTGGCAAAGCTTCATGTTGACGTACACTGCCGGCCCGTACGGCATGGACGACACCGCCAGTCTCAAGATCGTCTTCCGCTTTGCTTCGGATCAAACCGCTCCCCAGACTGCCGATCCCAAAGCGCCCGGCTATCTCACCGCCGAAGCCTCCAACGGCGCAACTTTGAGTTGTCGTTTCGACTACAAGCAGAACGTCCGGCCCTGGGACCGTACAGTGCATATCAAAGTGGTGAAGGGCTGTATGGCCGAGGGCGAACGAATCGTCATCAGGTTGGGCGACACCCGCTTGGGCTCTCCCGGAATGCGGATGCAGACATTCGCCGACCCGGCATATGAGTTCAGGGTATTGGCCGATCCTATCGCCTGCTATCACTTTGCACGGCTGCCGGAGGAGCCAACGATTGCCATAGTAGCTGGCCCCCGTGCAAGGGCGCAGGCCGTTGTCCCGGCCTTCCGGCAAACCGGCGATCGCTTCCGGCTGTGTGTTAAGACCGAAGATCGATGGGGAAACCCCAGCGGAAAAGGTGAAGCGCGCTTTGCCCTGTCGGCCAATCTTCCTCTTATCGGCCTGCCCGGCGAAGTCGTGCTTCGCGATGGCGAAGCGACCACGGTGATAGAAGGTTTGTCGTGCGACACGCCCGGCGATCTGCTGATCACGCTCTCGAGTCCGGACGGCGGGATTACTGCTGTCTCGAACGCGCTCCGTCTTACCTCTGAAGCCATTGTGCTCCGTTCTTACTGGGCCGACCTGCACGGCCAAAGCGGCGAGACGATTGGCACGGGCACCGCCGCGGACTACTTTTCCTTCGCTCGCGACAAAGCCTTCCTGGACGTGAGCGGGCACCAGGGCAACGACTTCCAGATCACGCAGGAGTTCTGGGCGGAACTCGGCCAACTTTGCTCGCAGTTCAATGTTCCGGGCCGGTTCGTGACGATGCCCGGATATGAGTGGTCTGGCAACACCTCGCTCGGAGGCGACCGCAACGTTTATTTCATGCGCGACGACCGCCTCATCCGGCGCTCCTCCCATGCACTCGTTCCCGATCATTCCGATCTTGCGACGGATTGCCGGACCGCCGCCGAATTATTTTCCGCGCTCGCCAGAGATCGTGAAGATGCCCTGGTGATCGCTCATTGCGGCGGGCGGTACGCAAACCTGGCCGCCGCGCACGACCCAGGTTTCGAGACATCCGTTGAGATCCATTCCAGTTGGGGCACCTTCGAGTGGCTGCTGCATGATGCCTTTGACCTTGGGCTCAGGGTTGGCATCGTCGCCGGAAGCGATGACCATAAAGCGCGCCCCGGCGCTTCTTGGCCGGGTGCTTCGCTGTTCGGCGCCCTGGGAGGACTGACGTGTCTGCTCATGCCCGAGCTGACCAGGGAAGCGGTATTCACTTGCCTGCGCGAACGGCGTCACTACGCGACCACGGGCAACCGCTTACCCTTGGAAGTAAAAGCTGTTTCCCAGCTACCCATCGTGCGTTTCTTTGGTGACCCTGCTCGGGGGTCTTGCAGGAATCAGCTCACGGAAAGCGCCATGATGGGGGACATCATTTATTCGCCAGAGAAGGAATTCTTGCTGCACGTCGAGGCAGGCGGCGCATCCGCCATCGAATCGCTGGACATCTTCAATGGCAAGCGGCTCATTTCAACCTGGCGTCCTTATGGACAGCGGGAATTGGGACGCCGCATTCGCGTCATCTGGAGCGGGGCCGAGTATCGCGGCCGCTTCCGCATGAGCGCCTGGGACGGCGTCGCCAAGCTGGCGGGCAACACTTTTGCCTCTGCCTCTCCCATCAACTTCTTCAATCCCGACAAGCAGCTTCGCATGGTGAGCCCTCGGGAGCTGGCATGGCAATCGGTAACAACCGGCAATTTCGCGGGATTCGAGGCGGTGCTGGAGAATGCCGGAGCGGGTAGCTTGCAGGTGGAGACTGCTTCTGGGCGCCTGGAGTTGCCGGTAGATCAGATCGGGTTAGAAAGCAGCTCTGTCGATCTCGGCGGGCTCGAAAAGCGCATCATGGCCTACCGCCTTCCCGACCGCAACGATTGCCGCAGGGTGAGCGTTAAGCAAATGGTTTCGTTGCAGCCAGGCGTCGACAATCCGATTTACATTCGGCTTACTACTGAAGATGGTCATCGTACCTGGTCGAGCCCGATCTATCTGGTTCCCGATCCTGGATGGTGAGCCGAGTGACGGAAACGTTTTGGGTGTAGTGGTTCGTCTTTATCCGACGGCGCAAAAATAACATCCGTCGGAGCTGTAGTCACTGTCGGGGTCCCCAACATGCGCCGCAGTTGCGCGTGTTGGGGCAGAATGCCCGCGCCCGGGGTTGAGCCGTTCGGGAGGGCGGCCACTGCGATGTTTGGCGGTGGCTGAACCGGACAGATGTGCAATTCATGTTTACGAAACGAGGTTTCTATGACTGGTCAATCGGCGGCGCAGACCGGCTCCACACCGGCTCCACCAAGCCGGGGCAGAAGGCGCCAGACTTTTTGGTACATGAAGACGGCGATTCGGTTGGGGTCATCGTCATTGAAGGCCTGAAGGCCGGGCAGGAAATGACCGGCTGGATCATGGCCCAGGACCGCACCGTCACCATGAAGGTTCTGAACGACATTCCCATTGGACACAAAGTCGCGCTCACCGATCTCAAGGTGGGCGGCAGCGTGATCAAGTATGGCGTCAACATCGGCAAGGTGGTTGCCCCCATCAAAAAGGGCGAGCACGTGCACGTACACAATCTCAAGACGAGGAGGTGGTAATCATGCAGAAAACATTTCTGGGATATCGTCGCGAGAACGGACGCGTGGGCATACGCAATCATGTGATCATCCTGCCGCTGGATGATCTTTCCAACGCGGCCTGCGAGGCCGTGGCCAACAACATCAAGGGGACGATGGCGATTCCGCATCCCTACGGCCGACTGCAGTTCGGCCAGGATCTGGATCTGCATTTTGCCACGCTGATCGGCACCGGCAGCAACCCCAACGTGGCCGCCGTGGTGGTCATCGGGATCGAACCGGTGTGGACCGACCGGGTGGTGCAGGGCATCGCCAAGACGGGCAAGCCGGTGGCCGGCTTCTCGATTGAAAAGAACGGCGATCTAAACACCATCTGCGCCGCTTCGCGCAAGGCCAAAGAGTACGTGCAGTGGGCCACCGAGTTGCAGCGCCAAGAGTGCCCGATCAAAGAGCTGTGGGTCTCCTGCAAGTGCGGCGAGAGCGACACGACCTCCGGGCTGGCCTCGAACCCGACGGTCGGCAACGCCTTCGACAAGCTGGAAGCTGCCGGCTGCACGCTGGGCTTCGGCGAGACGACGGAAATCACCGGCGGCGAGAACCTGGTGGCCGACCGTTGCGCGACTCCCGCGGTACGCAAGAAGTTTCAGTTCTACTTCGACCGTTACGCCAAACTCATCGAGGACCACAAGGTCGACGACCTGTGCGACTCGCAGCCGACCAAGGGCAACATCGAGGGCGGGCTGACGACCATCGAAGAGAAGGCGCTGGGCAACATCCAGAAGATCGGCAGGAAGTGCAAGGTGATTGGCGCGCTCGACAAGCACGAGGCACCGAGCGGACCGGGCTTGTGGTTCATCGACTCCTCGTCGGCCGCCGCCGAGTTCGTGACGCTGATGGCCGCCGCCGGCTTTGTGGTTCACTTGTTCCCCACGGGCCAGGGAAACATCATCGGCAATCCCATCCTGCCGGTGATCAAACTGGGGGCCAATCCGCGCACGGTGCGCACCATGAAAGAGCACATCGATGTCGATGTCTCGGGCATTCTGCGCCGCGAAATCAACCTCGATCAGGCTGGCGACAAACTGCTGGACTGCATGTTCCACACCGCCAAAGGCCGCGTCACCTCGGCCGAGGCGCTCGGACATCGCGAGTTCGTCCTCACCCGCCTGTACGAAAGCGCATAGAACACGGTGATTCGAAATCCCACATCTGCCAACTACGGCAGATGTGGGGCACCGTCCGGAAATACTTTCCAGAGAACCACTCTAATTTTTGGAACACCGTCATCTATGACAACTGTTGTTATGCTCTCGATTGTTGCCGGGACCTGTGTCGGCGGATTTGTCTCCGGTATCGCCGGCTTTGCCTTCGGGCTGGTGGCGCTGAGCTTTTGGGTCTGGCAGATCGATCCCAAGCTGCTGGCGCCGATGGTCGTTTTCGGCTCGTTCGTGGCGCAATCTCTTTCCGTGGGGGTGGTGCGGCGCAGCTTCGACTGGAAGCGGCTGATCCCATTTCTGGTCGGAGGGGCACTCGGTGTTCCGGTCGGCGCGGCCCTGCTCGGCGTGGTCAACATCACTATGTTCCGGCTGACCGTCGGCCTGATCCTAGTCGTCTACTGCTCTTCGATGCTGTTGATCGGCAATGCCAAACCGGTTGCTGCCGGAGGGCGATTGGCCGACGGCGTTGCCGGCCTGATAGGCGGCGTCATGGGCGGACTCGCCGGCCTCACCGGTCCCGCGCCCACGCTGTGGTGTACCGTTCGCGGATGGGATAAAGATACGCAGCGCTGCATCTTCCAGAGTTTCAACCTGGGGATGCAGGCCATCGCGCTGGTGACCTACTGGCTGAACGGAACGCTCACCCCAACGGTCGGCAAAGTATTCGCCTTGATGTTTCCCGCCGTAATCATTCCGACCCTTATCGGCGCGCGGCTCTACAAGCGGATCAACGAGGTCGCTTTCCGCAGAATCGTGCTTGGGCTTCTGCTGTTGTCAGGAGTGGTGCTGCTGGGCTCGACTCTGGCCAAGCACTAGTATAGTGCTGAAAAACTCTTCTCCGAAGGCGTCATCCTGAGCGCAGCGAAGGATCTGCTGTTTATGAGCCTTGAAAGCAAAGCAGATGTAGCTCGACTCTGTTCAAGAAAACTACCCCCACTCAAGCCAACAGCGGGCTTGAATGGGCCACCCGCGGTTGTCCGGATCGTATAACGGGAACTACTACCCAGGTTAGCGCCGAACAGCACGGCGCGGAACCTGGGGCACCCGCAGAGGTGGGTTGTCCGCGACGAAATCAAGTCCCACATCTGCCAAGCAGAGGTGGGGCACCGTTACTTCGCGGCGATAGGCGTATTGGATTCAGCCGTCTTGGCGAACTGTTTTGCGACCGCATTCTTCTCTCGATAAACGACGTAGACGGCCGCGGCCGCCGCGCAAATGCTGGTAAGAATTCCGAGGTACCAAATGCCAAGGAACTCGGTGTAGAAGGCGCCGCCGGCGACAGAATATTTGACCGCCATAAAACCGCTGGCCGAAAGGGCTATGGCACCGGCGAATTGGCCGATGGTATTAATGATTCCCATGCTGAAGCCGGCGGTACGAATCGACCAGATTTCCGCCGCCGAGGCGTTGATCAACGGGAAGATGTTAATCAGAATACCGCTCAGGAAGGACAGTACTCCCAGCGAAAACACAGTCGCGAGCGGAGTTGTAAAGCCATAAAACAACGCCGCAATTCCTACCAGTCCCGCCAGGATAACCACCGCTCGAGGAATGGCAAATCTCTTCAGCAGGACATCGGATAACTTGCCAACCAGAGGAGTGCCAATGACGCGGCCGAGCACGTAGACCGTGGCCATGGCTCCGCCGGCAACGATGGCGGGTCCTTTGGCCATGCCATGCTTTTGAATATAGAAGTCGGTGGCATACAAGGGAAGCCAGCCAGGCACCAGGCGCGCCCCTATCATGTATCCCGACCAAACCAGCGACATGACCCACAGAGCCGGATCTTTGGTTATGCCGAGAGCAGCACTCTTGTAGGTCGCATCTTTTTTCTTATCCTCTGCCCTTTCCTCCGCGGCCTGCACCGAGGGAAGCCCCATCGCCTCGGGGTCGGAGCGCAGCATGACGGCGCTGGCGATGGCAAAAACAAGCACCACGATTGCCATGACAAAGGTGGAACCGCGCCAGCTAGTTAATCCGAAAATGCCGCCGCCAGACATTACCAGCGCGATCAGCGGAATCATCAGGAAGGTCAGGGCTTCGCCGAGCCCGCCTCCGGGGCCGGAATACATTTCCATGGCAAAGCCGCGCTCTCTTATGGGGAACCATTTAGATAGGACGGAAGTAATGGGAACATAGCCGGCAGCGGCCATAAATCCCATCAGGGTTCGCCATACGACGGCTTGCGTGAAGTTTGCGCTAAACGCGAACCCCGCCAGAAACAAGGCCAGCACGGCAATTCCGACCGGTATAACTTTTCTGCCGCCCCACAAATCAGTAGCCATGCCCCACGGTATTTGTGCTACGGCATAGGCGTAGAAAAATGCCGAGCCCAACAGTCCTATTTCCGGCTTGCCCATGCCCAGGTCGGTCGTAAGGTACTTGGTGATGCTGGCATAGTTCCAACGCACAAGCTGGGAGGTGCAGTACACCAGCATGCAGGCGACAAGAATAATCCAGCGATAGTAGCGTTTCCCTACAAACCAGTTCATAAATACCTTTCCCTGTCAGTTGGACACCGCGCGCCGGTGACTCGCTGGGTGCCCCACCCTTTTCGCAACGGTTGCGAAAGGGTGGGGTGTTTCGTCAATTCACTGCAAGTGGCACAAGACATCCTTACGCCAACTGCGTGATGTCTTCGGCCACCTTTGGGAAGTCCGTCAGCATCTTCGAGTCATGACCGGGGAACATGTTTTCCACCGGGGCGTTGAAGCGCAGCTTGTCGTAGGTTTCGAGCCAGATCGGCAGGTTGGTGATCAAGCCGCTGGGCACATCCTCTTTGAAGCTTCTGAAAAGATGCGCGCTGTCGGAGCCGACGATGGTTTGTCCCTTGGCCGTGGGGATCAGTACCGTCTGTAATCCCGGGGTGTGGCCGGGCGCCAGCAGAAGCTGCATATCAGGGCCAATCACCATATCGCCATCGACCTGGATGACCCGCGGCCCCTTGCCCATCTCACCGAAAGCCTGGATGGCATCCGGGTTCTGCAGCGGCCTGTACGCGGCTCTCTTCGATAGCGGGCTGTTAACCCAGAAGTCGAATTCCTTCTTCTGCACGTAGAACTTGGCGGTGGGATACGCCTGCGCGAAGTCGGTTATGCCGCCGATATGGTCAAAGTGCATGTGGGTGACGACGATCCTGGTCACCTGCTCGGGCTTGATTCCGATGCGTGCTACCATCTGCTCGGGCGGGAAGAAGCCCTTGAACTTAGGACCCCAGGCTTTGCCGGTTCCGGTGTCCACCAGCGTGGTCTCGCCGTTTTTGGCGCGGATTGCCCAGATGTAATAGTTGATCGCCATATCCTCGGGCCAGCCAGTGTTGAACAGCAGCATGGCCAGCTTGCGATCAAACGGTCCGGCGTACTTGAGAGCGAAGACTTCGTAGGGTGGTTTCGTAGCGGAGGACTGGGCCACGGCTGAATTGGCTCCGGCTAACGCCGCGGCCCCGGCGGCCACGGAAATCGATTTCACAAAGTCCCGGCGATCAATGATGCTCATGAGATTCTCCTTTATGTCCCTTCAGTTCCGACAGCGGTGCTGCGGTGAATGATTCTGGTATGTCGGCTTTGTATCGCTCCGGGAGATTTTTAGCAAGTGCAATATTGCTGCCGGCGGAGATATAGCGAAATCGAAATCAAAATCAAAGTCCCACATCTGCTGACTGCGGCAGATGTGGGGCACCGTCCGGAAACAAAAAGGCGTGCCCGCAGGCACGCCTCCGAATCAAACGACCGCTCCGCCAGGTTACCGCCCGACTGCGCTCTCTACCCCGTAGTGCGGAAACCACGAAGTTGCGGCCTGCAAACTGTGGTTGACGTTTTCGATGTTCTTCACGCCCTCCGACTTCAGCCAGTCGCGGAAGGCCTGCACACCCTTTTCGGCATAGATGGGAATGCCATCCTTCCAGGTAGCGCGGCCGCAGAGCACGCCGTTGAACTTGACGCCGCTTTCGGCGGCCAAGGCCAGGGACTCGTTGAACTCCGCATTGCTGACGCCGGCCGAAAGGTAAATGAAAGGCTTGGTCGCAGCCGTGGCCGCATCCAGGAAAAGCTGCATTGCTTCCTTGCGGGTGTACGCCTTCTGCCCGGCAAAGGATTTCGTCCCTTCGACAAACTTCATGTTGATCGGCACTTCGACCTTGAGCACGTCCACTCCATACCTGTCCTTGGTGAACTCGGCCATCGAGTCTCTGACGATTCGCGGCTTCTTTTTGGCATACTCCAGAGCTTTTTCGTCGGCGCCTTCTTCGTAGCCCACGAGTTCGAGGAAAAAGGGAATGTCGTTGGCCCGGCACTCGTCGCCAATGCGCTCCACCCAGGCATGCTTTTTGTCGTTGATGTCCTTGGGATCAAGCGGACTGTAGTAGAGAAGAATCTTGACGCAGTCAGCACCCGCCTGCTTCAGACGCTGCGCCGACCAGTGTTCGAGCAGGTCTCCCAGGCGGCCGGGGCCGGTTTTGTCATAGCCGGTTTTTTCGTAGGCGAGCAGCAGCCCGGCATTCTTGGCGCGCTTTTTGGCGGCGGGCAATCCCCACTCGGGATCAAGCAGAATGGCGCTGGCATGCGGCGTCAGGATTTCGGCGACTGCCACTTTGAATTCTTCCAGTTCCTTGTCGCCGGCGTTGGCGCCGAGGGCTTTCTTCAAGGAGCCGCGCTGATCCATGGCGGCGGCGGCGATCACTCCGCGCTGGTTCGAGACTGCCTTCATACCGGCGAGTTTTCCGGGCGTAAGCTTCACGGGCAAACCTCCTCTTGCGTAATTTCGGGCTTTAGAGCAGAACCAGAATTGACGTATCCGGCCCAAAAATGCGGATGGTCATTCCGAGCACATTCCTGCTGAACAGACCCCACAAATGCAACTAACCATTTTAATACACGCGGCGACGGGATATAAGGCGAGTGCTTGGAGTGGGAAAAGGATTCAGGCGAGAGTCTCTATCGCGGAACCGGTTTTAGGCCGGTGCGCTGCGGCGCTAGATGCTTCCACGGGTCGGAACCGCTAAACTACCCCACCCTACGAACGTCGCGTAGGGTGGGCCACCCACCATCAGTGCGCACCGGCCGCGCAACTCAACTGGCCTTGCGCGGCACGATTTCGTCGTTCGAGATAAAAAATTGCGCCGAGCAGGTGTCCGAGCCGCAGATTACCGGAACCAGGCCGGCGATTTGCTTGCGAGTGATCAACCCGAGTACGCCGCAGCATGGGCACGCCAGCACTGCCCAGAAGGGATCTTCACTCTCTCCAGTCTCGCCCGCGTTCTCAAGAATGAAGATAGTTCCAGGCTCCATCTGTTCCGGAATCCACTCATTCAGGATATTGATTTCCGCGACCATTTGTACCCCCGTTTCGGCCATTGCAGATCTGGGAAAGATCCGCTTCATCCCGCCGGTCGCTACCGCAGTGTTTGCCGGTTTCATTCTCCGGAGGCACGCGACAGCCTTGCTTTGCCGGCTGCCAAATGCTTCTCCGAACGACCGGTTCTTGCTCGAACATTCGCGACATCGATATCCGTCGACGGCGACTCCCGACTGCCTACCCGTATTCCTGCCTGAATGCGCTGCACTGTGTCACTCAGGCAAACAGCTAAGATTGGCTGGCGAGAATTCTTGAGCACGTCGACGATACTTTCGGGTGAATCTTTGATGAAAATGTTCTTCCCGTCGGTGAGCAGATGAATCTGCGAGTTGGCGCTGGCCGATTCGTAGAGGCGTTTGCCAAGTTCGCGTTGCAGAAAACCCATGACCTTGCGTACACGTTGCAGGCTGAGGCCGCGCTGCCGCAGTTCGCAGATCACGGCGATTTCCGCCAGGTCTTCCAATGAGTACAGGCGGCGATGGCCTTGGCGGCGGGGCACAACCATGCCGCGCTCATCCCACCACTGCAACTGGCGCAGCGTGATGCCGGTGAACTCGACAACCTGGCTGGACGTAAACCCGGAATCCATGGCGCTCCGTCCTCGTCCACTCCGCAAATCCAGCAGCGCTTCCCTGCGATCAAACATTCCCGCCTGGAAATGTTTGAAACATCTTAACCTTGAACTGTTGCTTGTCAAGCGGAGTTCGGGGATAGGAACTCAAAAGAGATAACGGGTGCCCCTGTCCGGCGGGGATTCGATGCGGGAGGAAGCGGGTCTTATAAGGCTGATAGGGCGGCGGCATCGGGAACCGGGTCCTTCGCTGGTACTGCGCCAAATGGGCGGCGAACTCGCTTGATAGATGACTTGTGCGAGGACCCCGTCGAACTTCAGACAAACTACCCCACGTTAGCCCCAGTCACCCCAACGAGCCGAGCCTCGTCGGGGACCCCGAACGCGGGCGAACGTAGGGCACCAAGCAAAGACCGCCGCCGACGAAGTGGACGATTTCCAGTTTGTCTCCGTCGCGCAGTGCCGTCTTCGGCCAATCGGCACGGGGTACGATCTCGCGGTTCAATTCCACAGCGACGCGATCGGCTTTCATGCCGAGTTGCTCCACCAGCGTGGAGACGGTGGTGACTTCCAGTTGCCGCTCTTCACCGTTAATGAATAATTTCATGGCCCCAATGTACCAATCGGCGAGTGCATTGCGCTACCCCGGAGGGTATCGGAGTCCATGCACGGCGGCTAAGGCCGGAGGCGAAGGTCGGCGGCGGCACAAGCCTGGCGAGGTGAACGAGGGGGAAGAAAAAATAGCAGACCGCCGTTGGTGCGGACTAGGCACCGGGGCCTTTGGCGGCCTGCTGAGAGAGAACTAACGTACTGCCATGGGGGAAGAGGTTTGCGTTTCACCAACAACATTTGACATGAGGCGGACATCAACCCGGCGATTCTCGGCGCGGCCTTGTGCCGTGGTGTTCTTCGCCTCAGGACGGTCCTTGCCCAGTCCGATCACGTAAATCTTGTGCGGGGGCACGTTGTACTTGTGAGCCAGGTACTGAATAACGGATGACGCCCGCCGCTGGCTCAATTCGTAGTTGTACTGCGCGTCGCCGACCGAGTCGGTGTTGCCCTCGATCTGCACGATATAGCCCTTCGCATTCGGAATTTGCTCTGCAAGCTGGTCCAGTTGCTGCTTATCCTTGCGGGTAAGTTCGGCTTTGTCGAAGGCAAAGTGGACGGCGATTTCCGTCACCGGCTTGTAATTGTCGAAATTAGCGACACGTTCGGCCAAGGCATTGGTGCTATTCAGGGCGTTGGAAGCCAATTGCTGTGCCTGGTCGGCCTGCTGACCGGCGGCAAGAGCGTGCTGATCGGCCTCGCCAGCCTTGGTCTTGGCATCCTGAATACCCTGTTGCGTGCGCGTGTCCAGGGACCTGATGTTGCGCGTTGTCTGGGCTGTCAAATCGTCTAACTCATTGACTTTATTGGTTATCGGCGTCGTCTCGCGGGTGACTTCCTTCTTGGTTGCGCAGCCGGCGCAAAGCGCCAAACTGGCCAGCGCCAGAACGCCGATTACAGGAACTCGCTTCATCAAGCTCTCCTCTTAGGGCCTTCCAACCAAGGTCTTGGAGCACCGGTTGGACAATAACTGTGGCCGCCTCCGCCAGCACGGCCAACGCCCTCGGAAGTGCAAGCCTGCTGCCAATTGGACGGAGGACATGCGGTCTCGTAAGCAGCGATCTTTCAAAGGCTTAGGCAGGGCGGTTCCAAGGGGCTTCTGTCTCTGCACTCCAGCAGCATGGCAATCCTGACCCTGAGGAGGGAATTTTTTCCCAGGTTGGCGAAAGATCCTATCCTGGTAAAAGAGGCTGGGAACCCGTTGGACCAAAAGCTCCGCCCTGCGCCGAAAATCACGACGCCTGGGCGGGCATTCGGGATGCTTTGATTCGGAAAAGGGTCTCCACCCGCCAGCTTTGGCGTTACAAAGGCGCTCACCGGCAGTACAATCCGGGTCATTCAGAGCTAAAGAAGGAATGCTGGAGATGCGCATGACTTTGCAACGTCGCTTTGCCGTATGTGTGGCCGTGCTGTGCTTTGCCGTCGCGCTCAGCGCGCAGACACAGGAGTGGAAGTCGTACAGCTATCCTGCGGATGGATTCCGGGCCTTGTTCCCGGATGTGCCCACCCAGCAGAAGAAGGACATAGCCACCGACGCGGGCAACGTCGAATTGCGCGCCTATGTTGCGAGCGTTTCCTCGACGACCATGGTTTTTATAGGGGTTTGCGATTACGGCGACAAGGTCGCGAACAAGACTCCTGACGCTGTATTGGAGGGTGCCAAAGAGGGCGCCATGGCAAACACCAAGTCGCACCTCCTCCGCGAAAAGAGCATCAGGCTCGACGGCAACCACGGCATAGAGTTTGAGTGCGAGAACGATGAGATGCACTTTTTCGCCCGCGTCTACCTGGTGGGCAGTACGCTCTACCAGACGCTGGTAGTTTACCCGCTGGCGGACAAGTACGCCGACACGGCGCGCTTTCTCGACTCTTTCAAGTTGATCACGCGGGTCCGCAATTGAGTCGGCGTGCGCCATGCTCGCGAGGCTGATGCGGTGCCCGGCGCGTTGATGGGCCGCGCGTCACTAGAGCAGTTCCAAGGTTGATGTACCCGGTACTAGCACCGCCGGGCTGGACGCCCGGCTCCTTTGCGGGGTATACCTTCCGCGAATCTGGTCTAGCCGAGCCAAAGAAATACCCCAGGTTAGCGCCCTTGGCGGCGCGTAACCTGGGGCACCCGACTTCAGTGAATCGCAATCAAGATCCCACATCTGCCAAGCAGATGTGGGGCACCGTCATTATAAGCCCACCCTAGCAACCGTCCGAAAAAAGCACTCGCATGCTAGAAGTGAAAGCCTAACTGAGCGCTGTAGCTCCGCGGGGTGACGTAGTGCGTCCCGCTGAAGGTGGAGAGGAAGTTATAGAGCGCGTAATTGTTGGCCAGGTTGATGACGGTGACCTGAGCGCTCCACTTGTATCTTTCTCCGTGGAACAGGTTGTCGTCACCGATGGCAAGGTCGAAAAGATGACGCCCCTGAATGCGTGGAGGATTTTTGTCGTCGTTCTCGGTGCCGGGGGCCGGGATGCCGACGAGTTTCGACCCATATTGCGAGGCCGGGCACATATTGGGTCCCAGCGCTGAGCTGATCGGCGTGGTTGGAGTGGCGCGGATTGAGCCGCAAAACAGTCCCGCCTGGAACTGCTGATCCGGGCTAAGGTTCGACACATCGACCACCGAGTCGGTGCCTGCCGGACCGTTGTTGCAGTTGCCTCCGGCGCAGGGAACCGGCCCCGCTACCAATCCACTGTCATAGCGCCAGTTGAAGCCAAGCCAAGGGCCGCGCTTCCAAGGCTGGTACTGAATGTGGGTTGTCGCGTTAAATTTCTCGTCGTGGTCAATACGGAAGACACCCGCCGGCGCCAAGGGAGTGGCTCCAGCTCCGCCGACCTGGGGAGTGAAGAAGCGCGCAGCCACGCTGGAGAACACGACCAGTGCGGAGAATCCGTGGAAGTTGGGCACGCTGACGCGACCCGCGAATCCGGGAATCTTGGATCGATCCCATTCCACGGGGAAGGTAATGGGAGTAGCGCCCAGTATGCTGAAGTCATAGCCGTGGTGCGTGTACTTCCAGATGTAGTCACCGGAGAAAACCAGATATTTCCCCAAGGCCTGCTGAAAACCGGCGTGAAATTCATTGCGCCAGCCCGGACTCAGAGGAGTGCCGAGGGAGTTGGAGCAGCCGAGCAGCGGGTTGAGAACGGGGTTGCTGCATCCGACGCTCGCGAGCACCAGGTTCTCGTTAAAGGGAGTTTCCAGGATACGCGCGTAGGCGACGCGAAGAACTGTGTTGGTTTTCTTGATGTTGTATGCGACACCGAGGCGCGGCTCGGCTTCGCGATGGGTGGTCAGACCGTTATAGAAGTCGCCTCGAAGTCCAAGGTTGAAGGACCACTGTCCTTTGGTGATCGTATCTTGAAGATACATCGCCAACTCTTTGACGTCGGTGTGGCCGTTGAAGGTGAAATGCCCTCCTCCGCGTGTCAAGTCATAAGGCAGCAAGTTTGTACACGGAGCAGCGACAGCAGCATTGCCCACAAAACACGGATTGCCGTTAGCGTCCGTGAGCGAGGGAAGAAAGGTTGGATCGACAATGCCGAGGCTGTCGTGCTCGTCAAGGAACGTTTGCGTATAGGTGGCGCCGACCTTCAGGTTGTGGATGCCCTTCACGTACGAGACGTCAGAACGAAGACCGGCATTGGTCAGCGTTCGATTCTGGGCGAGGGTCTCTGCCTGGAGGTTGGGTGCAAGATCGGCGAAGGGATTTGCGCTCGGATAATAGTTGTATTGATCCCGCCGCACGAAGGCGCCCAAGGTAAACAGAGTTGTGGTACTGATCAAGTGGTTCCACGACGGGGCAATATTGAAGGTTTTGATCTGAGAGCGCTGGTCTGTGGGGCCAATGAGTGAGCCGTCGGGGCCGAGGCCGCCATTGTTTACCACTACGCCGGACCAAGCCGTGGCGTTCTGCTGATCAAAAGAATTGGGCGTCTGGAACCAGGAACGCGTGAATTGCAGATTGGTGTGGACGGAGTCCTTGGAAGAAACTTGCCAGTCCACGCGGTCGAAGATGTTCTCTTGGTTCCCCTTGTCGTGCATTACGGTGAATTCCGGGGGGTCGAGGAAGCGGCCGCTATTCAGGCCATTCACGGCAATGAAATTGCCCCAATTCTTGCCGCCGTAGCCGAGATTAAAGCCCACATTGGCGGTACCAAAACTACCGTACGATGTAGTGACGCCGCCGTGAGGCGTGGTAAGACCCTGTCCGGAGCGCGTGGTGACGTTGATGACCAGACTCGTCTTGTCGCCGTACTCCGCTGGTGGCGCACCGGAAATCACCTCCATCGACTCGATCGAATCCAGAGGAATCTGGTTGGAAAAGATCTTGCTCTGCTGATCGGTGATCGGTTGGCCATCAACCGAGAACGAGTTTTCGGCGTGATCGCCCATGCCGTGGAAAAGGCCGTTCGAGTCGGCAGCGACGCCTGGCGTGGCGAGCGTAACCAGCGAGCTCACCGAGGAGGAAGCGCTCTCCAAAGGAAGCTTGTTGAATAAGTCGCGGTCCACGTCGGTGTGAAATATGGGCGTCTTTTCCAGGAGGTCTTCCCCCGAGGCCTCCACCGTGACAGATTGGGAAGAGCCTGCAACCTGCAAGTTGATACTCAGACTCAACGGTACGACGGAGCGAACGTCGATGTCCTGGGCGTGGGGACTGAAACCGGCCCTGGTGATAGTGAGGTGATAGGGGTTGAAAGGTACGTTCGGGATCGTGAATTTACCTACGCTATCGGTGGTAGTCGTGCGGTCGAAATGGCTGACTGGATTGTGAATCTCAACGGTTGCGCCGGGAACCACCGCTCCCGAGGGATCAAGCACCGTGCCATTCACCGTCGTAGAACTACCGCCGGACTGCGCACTAGCGCCAATTAAACCGAGAGTCAGATAGAGCAATACTGAAAAAGCCGCAATCAGCGACCTCTTGCAAAAAGCCGGCATTAATCTTCTCCGGAATGGTTGCAGAATGGCCGGAGTAAGGCAGTAAGTAAAATTGCGGATAGGCGATATCCGCCCTTCCAGGAATAGCATGATTGCCCCCAAAGGATCGTTTAGATAAATCGTTCAGGTAAACGACTGCTGACCGCGGCGATGCAGCGACTACACCGCCGGAGGGGGAGGACGAATGGAGGCGGGCGATACGAACAGACGGGATTGAAGCTGGGGCTCGGATGATTCAGCAGGCGCAAAGATTAACGCGAGCACCGGCGCTGCGCTGACCTGTGCCGGCGCAGCCGCCGAATGGGCCGCGAGACACAGCGAGCAATGCGACTCGGACGCCGTGCCCGGATGAATATGTACGACCTCGGCGGTTGCGAAGACGGCGAACACCAATACGGCGAGCACCACCGCCCATTTCATGGCCGGTGTTCGATCGAATTGACGCTTCCGTTTCATGTCCTGTGAATGTGAGGGAGTCCCAAGCCGGCGAAAACAGCAATTGAAAAGTAACTCAATCCGCCAGCTTCGTCAATTAGAGCAGGCCGAGCGGCGAGCGGATGCCAAAGGTTAGCCAATCGGCTGAAAGACGAGACAGGCGGCCCGAAGAAACTACCCCACGTTAGCCCTAGTCACCCCAACGAGCCGAGCCTCGTCGGGGACCCCGACGTGGGCGGAACGTGGGGCGCCCGGCGACAAAAATCCCCACCCTAGCAAAAGAGGCTAGGATGGGGCACCCGCACCAAAATCCCCACCCCGCGCGGAAAATCACGGCGCAATGGTAGGGCATCCGAGATCGCTTTGATTCGGAACGGGTGGGCGCACCGGCGTTCGATTTAGTTCACCCGGGCCGTTACAATTAGATCAGCGCTGCCATAGCTCAAAGTGGACCTGAACCAGAAAATTCGCACTTTGCCTACCGATCCCGGCGTGTATCTCTACAAGAATGCCGAGGGCGAGGTCATATACGTCGGCAAGGCCAAGAACCTGCGGGCCAGGGTGCGCTCTTACTTTCTCGACGGCGCTATCGAGAACGCCAAGACCGGCAGTCTGCTGCGCGAGGCCGTGGATATCGAGTACATCGTCGTCGCCAACGAGGGCGAGGCGCTGGCGCTGGAAAACAACCTCATCAAGCAGAAGAAGCCGCGTTACAACATTCTGCTGCGCGACGACAAGAGCTATCCCTACGTGAAGCTCACGGCCGCCGAGCGCTTCCCGCGCGTCTACGTGACGCGCCGGCTGAGGCGCGATGGTTCGGTTTATTACGGTCCATATTTTCCGGCGAACCTCGCCTACCGTATCGTAGACCTCATCCACCGGCACTTCCTGGTTCCGTCCTGCAAGGTCGATCTCACGCGCGACCACGCGCGTCCGTGCTTGCAGTACTACATTAAGCGGTGCCTGGGGCCGTGCGTGGCTGGTCTTACCACGCCGGAGGCATACGCCGAAGCGGTCAACGACGTGCGCATGTTCCTGGAAGGCCGTCAGTCCGACCTGTCACGGTCGCTGCGGGAGCGCATGCAAAGCGCCGCCGAGCAGCAGCAGTTTGAACTTGCGGCCAAGTATCGAGACCTGATCACCACCGTCGAGCAACTGCAGGAGAAGCAGCGCATGGCCGCCGCCGAGGGCGACGACGCCGACGTGCTCAACTTCCATTTCGAGAATCACATGCTGGCCGTCAACCTCTTCCACATGCGGGGTGGCAAGGCGCTCGACCGGCGCGAGTTCTTCTGGGAAGACCTCGGCGAATTGGAAGCGGCGACCGGCTTCGACACCGGGGAGTTCTTCAGCACGCTGCTCAAGCAACTCTACGTCGACCAGCAGTATGTGCCGCGCTTCATTTACACGCCCGTCGACTTTGAAGACCGCGAAGCGCTGGCCGAGTTACTCTCGGCGAAAACCGGGGCGCGCATCCACATCGAAGCGCCACGGCGCGGCGAGAAACGCTCCCTGATCGACCTGGTGGGCAACAATGCACGCCAGTCCTACGACCAGCGCTTCCGCGTACTCAAGCCGCGCACCGACGTGCTCAAGAGCGTTTTGCAGGAGGCGTTGAGCCTGGCCGAGCCGCCCGAGCGCATCGAGTGTTTCGATATCTCGCACATACAGGGCGCGGAAACCGTGGCGTCGATGGTCGTCTGGCAAGACGGCAAGATGCGCAACTCGGAGTATCGCAAATTCATCATCCGCAGCGTCGATGGGGTTGACGATTTTGCCGCCATGCGCGAGGTGGTGACGCGGCGTTACAAACGACTGTGCGAGGAAGAAAAGCCGCTGCCTTCGCTCATCCTTGTCGACGGCGGCATTGGGCAGTTGCACGCGGCGGCCGAGGCGCTGGAATCGCTCGGCCTGATCACGCAGCCGCTGGCTTCGATCGCCAAGCGCGAGGAGATCATTTACATCTATGGCCAGGAGAGCGAGCCGGTAGTGCTCGACCGCCATTCACCGGTACTGCACCTGGTGCAGCAGATTCGCGATGAGGCGCACCGCTTCGCGGTTACCTATCATCGCAAGCGCAGGCAAATACGCGACCGCGCGACGGAGTTGCGCGAGATTGAGGGCATCGGCGAGCAGACTACCCGCCGATTGCTGCAACACTTCGGCTCGGTGCGGGCCATCCAGCAGGCCGACGCTGCGGCGCTCAGCGCGGTCGTCAGCCGGCGTCAGGCGGAAGCCATCTTCGAGCACTTTCGCAAGTCACATGAGCAGGCGTAGAACGGCTTCCGCAGGCGGTTTTCAACCTCCACTTTAGTTGGATAACCGATCCTTATGGAGTCGTAAGAAATATAAATCGGCAACAATAAAAGCAGCTCTGGCGAACTACTCTGCATCTTTTATGGTTGGCGACAAAGAAAGTAGCTCTGGTTAGCCGGATCGCATCTTGTTCATTTTGTCGTCATGTTGTTGTCATCTCGACCCGCAGAGGTGGCAGGTTTCGAACCCAGGGAGGGCCAATGGCTGCCAAACCCGCAGGACTTAGCGGTTTTTGCCGTGGACGAACGCCAAACGGGATCATCGTTTCCACCTGTCTTCACTGCGGTAAAGTAGCCGGAAGCACATGCCCGGAGAACCTCCAGATGGCAGAGCAGGTTCACCGCTGTATTCCTCACTACAGAACCCAGCAGCGGCTGTCGGTAGTTTCTGGGCAGAACCACACTACCGGAACAGCGGAAGAGAACCAGCACTAATTCCTCAGACTAGTCGTGGTTGCGTGGAAACTACCCCACGTTAGCCAAATCACCCCAGCGAGCGATGCTCGTCGGAGACCCCGACTTTCACCCCAACAAACGCTAAAGACGGTGTTTGTTGGGGACCCCGACCGCGGGGCCAATGTGGGCAGCGTCACTGACTCGACCCCAGTACATCGAAATCAAAGTCCTACATCTGCCAAGCAGATGTGGGGCACCGTCCGGCGTCTTAACTACCCCACGTTAGCCAAAAACAGGCGGAACGTGGGGCACCCGACTTTGAATCCTATTCGATCACGCGGATAACGATTTTGCCGAAGGCTCCTTTGTCGAGATAAGCGAACGCTTCATTGACGGCGGCGAACGGGAGGCAGCGGTCGATGACAGGCCGCAGACCGTGTGTCTCGATGGCGCGGTTCATCTCTTCGAATGCCCGCCTGTGCCCCACGGCGATTCCCTGAACGCGCACCCGCTTGCGAATCAAGCTCAGAGCATTGACGTTAAACTCCACTCCTCCCAGGAAGCCGACGACAGCGACATGCCCGTCGATGGCGAGGGCGTTGAGCGAGCGCTTAAAGGTTTCGCCGCCGCCGACTTCGATGACGTGATTGACACCGCGTCCGCCGGTCAGTTCCAGCACGGTCTTATCCCAGTCCGGCGTGGTGCGGTAGTTGACGGTATCGGTGGCGCCCAATTGCTTCGCCTTCGCCAACTTCTCGTTACTGCTCGAGGTGACGATAGCCCGCGCGCCGGCCATGGCGGCAAATTGCACGGCAAACAGCGATACTCCGCCGGTTTCTTGCACCAGTACCGATTCGCCCGGCTTGAGCCGGCCGTCTTCCATCAGCGCGAACCAGGCGGTGAGCCCGGCGATGGGTAAGGTTGCCGCTTCCTCGTAGCTGAGGTGGCTGGGCGCTTTCACCACCGCCTCCTGCGGCCATACGACATATTCGGCAAGCACACCCGGCAGGGGACCGCCCAAGCAGAGAGCGATCTCGGCGGGTCCGGGCGTACCGTCGATCCAGCGCAGGCGGAATTGGCCGACGACGCGATCGCCGACAGCCGCCCGGGTGACGCCATCGCCCACGGCGGCGACTTCGCCAGAGGCATCCGACGCCGGCACGAACGGCAATTGCAGAGTGGGCATGTAGATGCCCTCGACGAGCAATTTGTCGCGGTAGTTGAGCGAAACCGCATACACGCGCACCAACACTTCTCCCGGTCCCGGCACGGGGATGGGACGCTCAACCAGGCGCAAGTTCTTCTCCTGTCCGAACTTCACTAATTCCCAAGCTTTCATGAAAGTCTCTCCATGCGCGCCAATTCGGCGGTGCGGAAATGTTACCAGTTGACGAGGTGAAAGCTGAATTCCGCGGCGCGGCTCCGCCGATTCGTCTTGAACTCTGGTGTGAACTGCTCAATACTTTGAGGGACACAAAATCACATTCAGAGTGCGGCAGGCAACGCGCACTCGTGCGCGCGCAGGACGGAGGATAGAGATGTCAACAGCCGCTGTCAGCCAGCAGGTTGCCGCTCCCAACCGATTTGACGTGATCCGCCACAGAATAGGAGTTCCTCTCGCCATCGTGCTGACCGCGGCGATCTGGTTTATGGCCAGGCCACAGGGTTTGTCGGCCGAAGGACAAAGGGCGCTGGCCCTGTTCGCGGGTATTTTCGTCCTGTACCTGACCGAGGCGCTTCCGTTGGCGGTCACCAGCCTGTTGGTAGTGCCGGCGGCTGTGTTGATGCACATCACGAACGTTGGCGGCGCCTTGAATGGGTTCGCTTCACCGTCGGCGTACTTGATTCTGGGGGCTTTCATCCTGGCCACGGGGATGGTTAAAACCAAGCTCGCGGAACGAATCACCTACATGATTCTTTCCAGGACGGGTTCCTCGCCGGCGAGAATCACGCTTGGGGTCACGCTTGCCAATATCGTCCTGGCCTTCCTGGTTCCATCGACGACGGCGCGCACGGCAATTCTGCTTCCCATGTGCGTCAGCATCATCAGCCTCTTCGGCTCCGAGGAGCGGTCGAAATTCTCCACCGGCCTGCTGTTGATCCTGGCGTTCACGAATTCCACGATCAGCGCCGGCATCCTGACGGCCACGGTTCCCAACCCGGTTACCATCGAATTCCTCGCCAAGGCCGGCAAAGTGGTTACCTACGCGGATTTTCTGCTCTACGGTTTTCCGCCCGCCCTGCTGATGACCTTCTTCACCTGGTGGTTCGTGCAGCGTGTGTACAGGCCCGAGAAGAACACCGCGCCCGGCGGACTCGACCGCGTCATCAAAGAACGGCTTGCCGCGATGGGCAAGACGACTTCGGCTGAATGGCGGGCGCTGGCGATCTTCCTGTTCATTACCTTCCTATGGGCGACGGCGAACGTCACCAAGCTCGATACCACGGTGGTTTGCCTGCTCGGGGACGTTCTGCTGTTTGTGCCGAAATTCGGGGTCATCAGTTGGAGCGATGCCAATAAGGGCGTCTCCTGGCAGGTTGTGCTGATTGCGGGCGGCGGCATATCGCTGGGCGAAATGCTGATGAAGACCGGTGCGGCCAAATGGCTGGCTACCTCGATCCTCAAAGCGCTCGGACTACAGGGGGCATCGGTTCTGGTCGTGTTGGTGGTGGTCATGCTGATCGTGCAATACATGCACCTGTTCTTCTCGACCACGGTTGCCATGGCGACGGCTCTGCTTCCCATCGTGCTGTCGATGGGTGAAGCGGCGCACATGAACCCGCTGGTGCTTGCTCTGCCGGCGGGAATGATTATCGGCGGCTATCCGCTGCTGATGTTCTACAACACCTTGCCCAACATCGTCATTTACGGCACCGGCAAGCTGCGGGTGGAGGATTTCCCGAGGGTCGGCGTCGTTCTGTGCACGGTCGCTTGTATTGTTTACACGATTTGCGCGGCGACCTACTGGCGCTGGCTGGGAATGTTCTAGCAGGCTGCGGAAAAAGTCGTAGCAGTGTCATCCTGAGGTCGCGCCGGTTTTGCGCGACCGAAGGAGCTGCTTTATTTTCAGCACGCGCAGACAGCAGATCCTTCGCTGCGCTCAGGATGACACCTCGGAGAACAGTTTTTCAGCAGCCTGCGCTGGAGCGGTGAAGTAATGTGTATCCGGACGGGCCGTTCAGCCCTGCTTTTCCGCTGTTGCCAGAATCGCCTTCAGCGACTCGGTGATGCGAGCGAAGGCGTCGGCGGCCTGGCAAAGCAAATTCAAGGTCTCCTCGTCGTCGGGGTGGCGCCGCTGCAACAAATAGAGAGTGCTGCTCAGGATCATCAGCGGGTTATTGATTTCATGGGCGATAATGTTGACCAGCCGCGTCTTGGCTTGTAGTTCGCGGTTGCGCTGTTCGATCTCGTCCAGCCGTCGCTGATCGGTGAGATTGACGACGAAAGCCGCCCACTGCAACGGTTCACTTTGCATGCGGGTGGCGCCGACATGGCACGGCAGCCGCGAGCCGTCGCGTCGCAGATACTCTTTCTCGAAAGGGGCGCAGACGCCGAAGCTGCGCAGTTCTTCCTGGGCGCGCTCACTCAGGTCAATCTGTTCGGGCGGGGTTATGTCGCGCCAGCGCAGTTCTCCCGCCTCCAACTCGACGCGGCTGTAGCCGATCATTTGCAGAAAAGCGTCATTTGCGTCGAGGACTCGCTCATCGCTGGCGATGATCACTCCGAGATGATCGGAGTTATGCAACAGCGACAAGGATTCCAGCACGCTGTGTTTGATTCCGCGTTTTGTTGCCGTGCCCACGTGAATTTCTCTCAATAAGATTGTTGCCCGGAGAACCGCGACTGGTCAAATTCAGCAGCTTACCTCATGGTGTCGCGGGTTCAGTCGGCGGGGACGGTCTCGGCGACCAGCTCCGTTGCCGGGACCTTGGGCTGCGCCGGGACAACGCGAGGACTTTCGAAACGGCGCTTGAGCCGCAGGATCGGTTTTTCAAAGCCAAACCAAAGCAGGGCTGCGAAGCCGAGGGACAAAACAATTCGCACGACCACCACCGCAAGATTTCCCCAGGCTCCGTACCGCAGCATTCGCAGTTCGAAACTGCCGATTGCGACGAAAACCAGAATGTGCGTCATGTACAGTCCGTAGCTGACAGTGCCGATTGACTTGAGCGGCCAGGCGCAAAGTACACGGGCGTAAAGGCCGGACCCGGGTTCGGAGACAATGGCCGCAATCAGCATGCCGCCGAAGCCGAGCGCCAGGAAGGTATCGGCAAATGCGGTACCGCGATACAACATGAGCCCCACGCCGAAGAGGCCAAGCGCAATTCCGGCCAGGCCCAGCTTTCGCCATACGGGCTTGCTGAAAGCGTCCATTCTGAGCAACACCGCGATCAGCGAACCGATGGCGAGGCCGTCAAGATGAATCAGCGTGTGGGTTGGCGTGAGCAACCCGGTATTGCAGGCTCGAATTACCGGCGAGGCCACAAATACCGCGGTCAGAACGATGGCCAGATGACGCAGAGATAGACGGCGTCCGACCGGCGCCCATGCCAGATAGAACTGCTCCTCGATGGCCAGGCTCCAAGTCGGCCCAATCGCCCCCGGCAGCGCGAGCGCAAACAGATTTTGCACAAAGAGCGCGTAGTAGAGCCAAGGCGCGGTCGAGGTGATCTGCCAGGCGTGCTGCGGATTGTGCTCCAGCAGGCAGGGCACCAGGATGTAATTCAGCAGCAGCAGCAGGACGTAAACCGGCCAGATGCGCAGGGCGCGCCGGGCATAAAAGTTACGGAAGAAATGAGCATCTTCGCGGCCCTCGATGATGATGCCGGTGATGAGGAATCCGGAGAGGACGAAAAACAGATTCACTCCCGCCCAGCCGTACTCGGCGAAACGGCTCAGCAACCCGTCGCCGAGTTTGGTGTGACAGTGATAAAAAACGACCAGCGAAACGGCAATGCCGCGCAGCCCATCGAGGGCGGGGATGTATTGCGGCAGCCACTGCGGGCGGCTCAACCGGCCACCTCATCGCGCCAGTTGCGGGGTTTCGGGCGAGCCCCGCTCGCGGGGGTGATTGAGCGCAGGGGAACGCACGGTATGCGCTCGCAACCGAAAGCATGGCGGACGCGCGCCGCCAGGGTCGCGCCGGGACAGCTCAACGCGAGATGCCCTCTGCCGGTGAACTGGCTGTTGCGTAGAGCTTCTTCGGCATGCGGCCGGCCAGGTAGCCGAGCCTGCCGGCAATGATGCCGCACTTCATGGCCTCGGCCATCAGGATCGGGTCTTTTGCCGCCGCAATTCCGGTGTTCATCAGCACGGCATCGAAGCCGAGTTCCATCGCCAGGGTCGCGTCGGAAGGAATTCCGACACCCGCGTCCACAATCAAGGGGACGGACGTGATCATCTCCCGCAAGATCCGCAAATTGGCGACATTCTGAATGCCGAGCCCGCTGCCGATGGGCGCCCCAAGCGGCATCACGCTGCTGGCGCCGGCATCCAGCAGCCGCAGCGCAACCACCGGGTCATCCGAGGTATAAGGCAGAACCGTGAAGCCTTCCTTGACCAATACCCTGGTAGCCTCGATGGTAGCGGCGACATCCGGATACAGTGTCTTCTGATCGCCGATGACTTCGATTTTCACCCAGTCGGAAAGCCCGACTTCGCGTCCCAGGCGCGCCGTGCGGATGGCGTCGTCGGCGGTGTAACAGCCCGCCGTGTTCGGCAGCAGAAAGTATTTCTTGGGGTCGATGAAGTCGAGCAGCGATTCCTTCGAGCGGTCAAGATTGACGCGGCGGACAGCGACCGTGACCATCTCGGCGCCGCTGGCCTCCAGGGCCTTCGCGGTCTCTTCGCCGGACTTGTATTTTCCCGTACCCACAATCAAGCGGGAACGAAACGCTCTGCCAGCAATGACAAGTGAATCCATACCATTATTGTAAGACCTCGCACCGGGAATGGTGTAAACCTCGTCACATCTGGTTGTGACGTGCAAGGAAAGCCTTGTCTCTGGCGGGAACTGCCTTCAATCTTTGTGGGATACATGCGGAGGCAGCCGCCTCTTCGAACCCACATTAGCAACTGCGGCAAAGGCGAGCCACCCGACGAATCCCCTCAGGGGCTAAAGCCAGCATTCTTATTGGCGTTCTGGACGGCGCGCTGAAGCCGCGCCCCTTCAAAGAACTGTTTATGAAACATGCCCCAGGATGGGGCACCCATCGAACTTCGCGCTTGCTAGGCGGCCTCACGGGCTTCCAGCAGCGCCGGTTCGGCGTAGAGCAGTTCGATCTGCGCGCGGTAGCGGGCTTCCAGCTCGCGCCGGCGCAGCTTGAGCGTGGGAGTCAGGGTGCCGTCGGCGATGGTGGGCTGCTCGGGAAGCAGCAGGAACTTCTTAATCTGCTCAAAGCGGGCCAAGTCCCGGTTCAAGCCGCCGATAATTTCCTCGTAAAGGGCGTGGACTTTTGCGTCCGCCACCAGTTCTTCGCGCGAGTTGAAGGCGACGCCATGCTGCTTTGCCCAGTCTTCCAGGGTGGGGAAGGCCGGTACGATGAGTGCGGCCGGGAAGCGCCGCCGGTCGCCAATCAGGGCGGCTTCGCTGACCAGCGGATTGCTCTTCAGGCGATTCTCGATGGGCTGCGGGGCGATGAACTTGCCGCCCGAGGTTTTGATCAGGTTCTTCTTGCGATCGGTGACCGACAGGAAGCCATCTTCATCCAGCGAGCCGATGTCGCCGGTCTTGAACCATTCTCCGGCAAATGCGTTTTGCGTCTCCTCAGGCAGGTGCCAGTAACCCTGGAACACCGAGGGAGCGCGCACGATGATTTCGCCGTCATCGGCAACTCTCACTTCCACGCCGTTGAGCGGTTTGCCGACGGTTCCGGCCCGGAACGACTGCGGCGTGTTGACGGCGACGACCGGCGAAGTTTCGGTTAGTCCGTAGCCCTCCATGACGGGCAGCCCGATGCCGGCAAACCACTCCGCCAGCTCGATTCCGAGCGGGGCTCCGCCGGAGATGATGGTTCGCACGCGTCCTCCCATGCCCTTTCGAACCTTGGAGAAGACCAGCCTGTCGGCAATGTGCCAGGCGACGGAGCGCGGAGTGCGTCCGGCAACGGTTTCGGGCAGGTGGCGTCTGGCCACGGTCATCGCCCAATCATAGAGCTTGCGTCGCGGACCGCTACCCACACGGAGCTGCACCTGGTTGTGAATCTTTTCCAGGACGCGCGGCACCGCAACTAAAACCGTCGGACGAACCTGCTGTAGCGCTTGCGGCATATCTTCAAGGCGGGAGCAATATGCGACGGTCACGCCGCGGTACATCAAAGCCGTGTCGCAATGGCGGGCGGTGATGTGCGACAGCGGCAGGAACGAGACTACCGAATCGTTGCCGCTGATCTCGAAGTGCTCGAGAGAAACGGCGATATTCGAAGCCAGGTTGCGATGCGACAGCATAACGCCCTTGGGCGTTCCCGTGGTTCCCGAGGTGTAAATGAGGGTGGCCAACTGGGTGGGAGCGATTTGCCGTCCGCGGCGGTCGAATTCCAGGTCGCGTCTCTCCGGACCTCGCTTCATGATCACTTGCATCTGGCCGGCTTCCGCGGGCAAAATGCCGCCGGGCTCGTCCATCAGCACGAGGTGCTCGACGCGCGTCTCGGAGAGCAGCGGGAGAACCTTATGCAGTTGCGCCGCGGACGAGACGAAAAGAACCCGCGTCTCCGAATCCCGCAGAATGTAGGCGCATTGATCGGCGGTCTGAGTCGGGTAGATCGGCACCACCACCGCGCCCGTCATCATGGCCGCGAAATCCGCTATCGCCCACTCAGGGCGGTTCTCGGCGAGGATGGCCACGCGATCGCCCGGCGCCAACCCGCGGGCTCGAAGCCAGGCAGCGACGGCTGCCACGCGCCGGTACAGCTCCCGAGAGGAGAGTGGCAGCCAAACTCCACGCTGTTCATAGAGGATTGCACGGGGAGCGTTGCGATCGACGATGGTGAAAAATATGTCGGCGAGAGTGGCGGGTGTTGGGATTGGGAACATGGTCTGGGGCCCCGGACATCGCCGCCATTGCCGACGGCTAAGTGCCTGACATGATGAGATGACAGTTGCCGGAATTTGGCAGCTCTGCCGAGCAGATATTTAGGGCAGTGCTCAACGCCGCGCAATAGGCGCTGCCATCCACGCTCGATCCGCAGTGGCGATGCTGGTGGAAGTGACAGTTGGCCGATATTAGGAGTATGCTGCCGTGCGAGGTGTTACATATGAGAGCCTTGCGAATCAGTGTTGCGGTTGTAGTGTTCATCGCTCTGGTTAGCTTGGCGCAAGCGCAACAGGCTGCTCAGGCCGCGTTACCGACGCCGTCTGTCAAAGTCGGAGAGATGGCGCCCGATTTCACTCTGAAAGATCAGAATGGGAAGATGATTTCTCTGCATGACTTCAAGGGGAAGCAGAACGTGGCTCTGGCGTTTTACGTCTTTGCGTTTTCGCCGAATTGAACCAAGGAAGCGCAGAGCTTCCAGCAGAATTTGCAGAAGCTGGGAGTTTCCAACACCCAGGTCCTGGGTGTCACCATGGATGGATTTTTTGCCAATAAAGCCTGGACGGATCAACTGGGCACCAACTTCCCAATGCTGAGCGACATAGGTGGCGAGACCACCCGGCGCTATGGCATCTTCAACCCGCAGACCAAGGCTGCGCGGCGGGCAACATTCCTCATCGACAAAAGCGGAAAGATTCTCGAGATTATGCTCGACCAAGATGCGCTGGACCCGGCCAACGCGGTTGCCGCTTGCGAACGGCACAAGTTGAAAGAATAGTAAGGTTTCGCAAAGGAAGGGCCTGTCGCCAGGCCCTTTTAATTTGCTTCCACGCCTGAGAGGCCGCGGAAAAACAGGTTGCAGGTGAAGCGAGCCCACAAGTTCTTGCGCAAGGGAACTTGAGGTGCCTACATCAAGCGCCTCGCTCGATGCTTCGGCGCGTTTTTCCGCAGCCTGGCTGATCCGCGCGAGGTGGAACCGCCGCTCGATGCAGGGATGCATTACACTATCGTGCTCAGGAGCACTCCCATGCAAACGTCACTCACTCGGCTCACTCTGGCCGAGGCTGCCGAACAGGTGAAACGGCGGGAGATTTCGCCCGTCGAACTGACGAAGGCTTGCCTGTCGCTAATCGAGCAGTACAACCCGGTTCTCAACGCTTTTATTACGGTTACCGCCGAAAGCGCGCTGAGCGAAGCCGCCGAAGCCGAACGCGAGATCCAGAGCGGCCACTGGCGCGGCCCGCTGCATGGCATTCCGGTGGGGCTGAAAGATATTATCGACCAGAAGGATGTGCCCACCACGGCCGGCAGCGCGGTGCTGAAGGATACCGTTGCCGTCGAAGATGCGGAAGTGACGCGCAGACTCAGGGAAGCCGGCGCCGTGCTGATCGGCAAGCTTAACCTGCACGAGTTTGCCTACGGAGGCAGCGGGATCATCAGCTATTTCGGTGCCGTGCGCAACCCCTGGGATACGACGCGAATCACCGGCGGGTCGTCTTCGGGGGCGGCGGCGGCGGTCGCCACCGGCATGTGCTTCGCAGCGATCGGTACCGATACGGCAGGGTCGATTCGGCTGCCGGCGGCGTTCTGCGGGATTGTCGGGTTGAAACCGAGTTTCGGGCTGGTGAGCCGGCGCGGGGTGTTCCCGCTGTCGCTGTCGTTCGATCATGTCGGCCCGATGACGCGCACGGTGGAGGATGCGGCGATCGTGCTGGATGCCATCGCGGGTTACGATCCGGCAGATCCCGGCAGCCGCCAGTCCTCCAATTCCAGCTATCGGGAAGCGATACATCGCAGTACGACCGACCTCCGTGTGGGCATCGCAACCGAACATTTCTGCGAGGGCACCGAGCCGAAGATCGAATCGGAGCTGCGCATCGGGGTGGCTCGCATCACCGCTCCCCGTACCTCGTCGATTTGCGACATCAAGGTTCCGATTGACGAAGATCGGACGGTCCACCTCTACGAGGCGTATCAGTATCACGAGCAGTTCCTTGCGGAATACCGCGACCAGTATGATCCGCAGACGTTGCAGCGCATTCTCCAGGGCAAGGACATTACCGAGGAGCAATACCGCGCAGCGAGGTGCAGTCTGGATGCATTGCGCCGCCGGAGCGCCGAGGTTCTCCGCGACGTAGACATACTGATTACGCCCACCGTCCCGATCTCGCCGCCGACGATTGCGGAGCTGCAGTCGGGGCTGCCGGAGTTGCGGAAGCGCGAGTTGGTCATGCTGCGCAACACGCGCCCGTTCAACGTGCTGGGGCTGCCGTCCATTACCGTGCCGTGCGGATTCACCACCGACGGCATGCCGGTGGGCATGCAGATCAGCGCGGCGCCGGGCGCAGATCGGAAGGTGCTGGCGATTGCGCACCAGTTCGAGCAGCGCACCGAATGGCACCGCCGCGTACCGCGCGTGCTGGAATCGTAGCGCTCTGTCCAGAGGGTGGGTCAATTGCGGATGCGCAGTTCAAGAAACTACCCCACGTTAGCCCCAGTCACCCCAACGAGCCGAGCCTCGTCGGGGACCCCGACGCGGGCGAACGAGGGGCACCCGGCTGTCCCATCATGTCGCATGTCATCCTGAGCGAGCCGGGGTCCCCGGCGAAGGCCGCTTTTGCCATCGCTGGGGTGGGGAAGCGAAGGATCCATGTATTACAAACCAAATACATAGATTCTTCGTTCGCTGCGCTCGCTCAGAATGACACTTCAAAGGACTATTGCGCGAACTTCCGGGACGCGATCCTATGCCGCTCGCGATAGACTTACTGATACCCCCGGCGGGCGCGTCCTGCGAGTGTCGTGAGCTCTTGCTATGAAAAGAACTTTGCTGCTGTTCGCCTCGATGGTGGCGCTGAGCGCGTGGTGTGCGGCGCAAGCGCCCGGGACGGCTCTTTCACCCTCCAATCACCCCAGCGAGCCGGGCTCGCCGGGGACCCCGACCGCCACGCAAAAGGAGACTCCATTGCAGGCGTTGCCCTACACGTCCGGTCTCGACGCCAATGCCATGGATCGTTCGGTGGACCCTTGCGTGGATTTCTACACCTATTCATGCGGCGGGTGGAGGAAGAAGAACCCGATTCCACCTGACCAGTCGTCGTGGAGCGTCTACGGCAAGCTGACCGACGAGAACCAGCGCTTTCTTTGGGGGGTTCTGGAAGACGCCGCGCGTCCGTCGGCGAAGCGTGACGCAGTTCAGCAGAAGATCGGAGATTTTTTTTCTTCCTGCATGGACGAAGCGGCCATTGAAAAGGCCGGTGCCGCGCCTCTGGAGCCCGCGTTGCGGGAGCTGGCCGGCATCAAGGAGGTGAACGGCCTTGCGCCCTGGGTCGCCAGTCAGCACCTGGTAAGCTTTGGTTACAGCAGCATGATGTTCGGCTTCGGCTCCTCGCAGGATCTGGCGGATTCGACGCAGGTGATTGCGTTTGCCAGTGCCGGAGGGCTCGGGCTTCCCGACCGCGACTACTACCTGAAGACCGATGCGCGGATGGAAGAGACCCGCAAGCGCTACGTGGCGCACGTTCAGCAGATGTTCGAATTGCTGGGCGACCCTGCGGCGCAGGCCGCGCCGGAGGTACAAACGGTGATGCGGATCGAAACCGCGATGGCCAAGGCCTCGCTGACCCGCGTCGACCTCCGCGATCCTTACAAAATTTTCCACAAGGTGAACCGCGCCGAATTGGAGGCGCTGACGCCCTCGTTTAA
Source organism: Candidatus Korobacteraceae bacterium (assembly GCA_050015355.1). GTDB lineage: Bacteria > Acidobacteriota > Terriglobia > Terriglobales > Acidobacteriaceae > CAWBRT01. Next base: position 40,049 of record JBEKBO010000006.1, read on the forward strand.
CTGGACCGCCTATCTCGCAACATCGGGGGTTCCCGGCCTGCAAACGTTCAACGTTACGGAACCGGAGTTCTTTAAGGCGCTGGAGATGCTGCTGAAATCCGAGTCGCTGGAGAACTGGAAGACTTACTTCCGCTGGCAGGTCGTCCGGCAGAACGCGCCTTACTTGTCAGCGCCGTTCGTAATGGCGAATTTCGATTTCTATCGCAAGTACCTGCAAGGGGCGGAGCAGATCAGGCCGCGGTGGAAGCGCTGCGTTCAACTAGTGGACTACCAGCTCGGCGAAGCTGTCGGCCAGGTCTACGTGGCAAGAACATTCAGCCCCGAATTGAAGGCCCGCACGCTCAAAATGACGAAGGAAATTGAAGCCGCCATGGAGCGGGAGATCAAGGCGCTGGATTGGATGGGAGCCGAAACCAAGCCGCGCGCACTCGAGAAGCTCCACGCCGTGGTGAACAAAATCGGCTATCCCGACAAGTGGCGGGACTACAGCTCCGTGAACATCGTGCGCGGAGATTTCTTCGAAAACTTTCTCCGGGCCACGGCGTTCGAATCAAGGCGTCAATTGAACAAAATCGGCAAGCCGGTGGATCACGGCGAGTGGCAGATGCCGCCGGCGACGGTCAACGCCTACTACGATCAGCAGATGAACGACATCAACTTTCCCGCCGGCGTGCTGCAACCGCCGCTGTTCGATCCCAGGATGGATGATGCGCCGAACTACGGCAACACGGGGTCGACGATTGGCCATGAACTGACGCACGGCTTTGACGATGAGGGGCGGCAGTTCGATGCGCAGGGCAACCTGCGCGACTGGTGGACCAAACAGGATGCCGCGGCATTCGAACAGCGCGCCGAGTGCGTGGTGGATCAATATGCGCAGTACGTGGTGGTCGATGACATCCACATCAACAGCAAGCTGACGGAAGGCGAAGACGTTGCGGACCTGGGGGGAAGCGTGCTGGCTTACCTGGCGTGGGCCAACGAGACGAAGGGACAGAAGCTGAAGTCGATCGGTGGATTCACGCCCGGGCAACGTTTCTTTATTGGCTTTGCCCAGTGGGCTTGCGAGAACCAGCGCGTGGAGAACCTGCGGATGAGAGCCATTACCGATCCGCACTCACCCGGCAAGTATCGCATCGACGGCGTGGTCACGAACATGCCGGAGTTTCAGCAGGCGTTCCAGTGCAAGGCGGGCCAGCCGATGGTGCGGGAGCATCGCTGCAAAGTGTGGTAACCAGGGATGGAGGCCTTTGCGGAGAATGGGCTTGGACGAATACAATGGTGCGTCTCCCATCGGAGATCACCAAGCACGGGTTACCCGTTGAGATTTCACGTTGGTCTCCCGTTATCCGAACAGTATCTAATGGGCGAAACGCCTTGCGCAGTGTGGGGTCGTGCGGGGTGGTTCGTTCGCAACCGAACCGATTGAAATCGCCAAGCCGGCGTCCCGGACGAGCGGGGTTGTGCGCCAAGGACAGTCAGGCTCGAAGCAAATGAAACCATGAAAATTCACGAGTACCAGGCAAAAACAATCCTCTCGAAATACGGAGTGGCGGTGCCGCGCGGGGAGATGGTCACCACGCGCGAGGGAGCCGAAGCGGCCGCCAGGAAGCTGATGAGCAGCGGAGCCAACGGTGTGGTCGTCAAGGCGCAGATCCATGCGGGCGGACGCGGCAAAGGCGGCGGCGTAAAAATCGCAAAATCGGTCGAAGAGGCCGTTCAACTCGCCGGAAAAATTCTCGGCATGCAGTTGGTGACGCACCAGACCGGTCCCGAGGGCAAGAAAGTACAGCGGCTGTTGATCGAAGAAACGTTGCCGATTGCCAGGGAGCTGTATCTCGGCATCGTGCTGGACCGCGCCGTCTCGCGCCCGGTGTTCATGGCGTCGGCGGCCGGAGGCATGGAAATCGAAGAAGTGGCGGCCCGCGACCCGAACGCCATTATCAAGGAGTATGTCGATCCGGCCATCGGCTTTGAGCCGTTCCAGGCGCGCAAAGTCGCCTTTCGGCTGGGACTGGCTCCCGAGTTCATCAATCCCGCCGTCAAGTTTATGCAAGCGCTCTATAAGGCTTACGAAGACACGGATGCATCGCTGTTCGAGATCAATCCTTTCATCACCACCACCGACGGGAGGGTCTTCGCGCTCGATGCCAAGGTGAATATCGACGACAACGCGCTCTACCGGCACAAGGACCTGAGCGAACTTCGCGACATCAGCGAGGAAGACGCGCTGGAAGTGGAAGCCAGCAAGTACGGCCTCAACTACATCAAGCTGGACGGCAACGTGGGCTGCATGGTGAACGGCGCCGGGCTGGCCATGGCCACCATGGACATCATCAAGTTCGCGGGCGGCATGCCGGCCAACTTTCTCGACGTGGGCGGCGGAGCCAGTTCCGACCAGGTGACGCACGCATTCGAAATCCTGCTGATGGACAAGAATGTGAAGGCGGTGCTGATCAACATCTTCGGCGGCATTCTGCGGGTCGACACCCTGGCCAATGGCGTCGTCGAAGCGGCCAACAAAACCCACATTCAGCTTCCCATCGTGCTGCGCCTGGAAGGCACCAACGTCGAGCAGGGACGGGAGATTCTGAAACGGAGCGGACTGAACTTCATCGTCGCTGAAACCATGAAGGACGCAGCCGAAAAGGTCGTCGCGGCAGCGGGCGGGAGGAGCTAGCCATGAGCATACTGGTCAACGAAAAAACTCGACTCGTGGTGCAAGGCCTCACCGGCCGCGAAGGCACGTTCCACGCCAAGGCAAGCGCCGATTACGGCACCAAGATCGTCGGGGGCGTTACCCCCGGCAAGGGCGGCAGCACGCACGAAGGCTGGCCCATCTTCAACACGGTTGGCGAAGCGATGGAAAAAACCGGCGCTAACGCCACCGTCATCTTCGTTCCGCCGCCATTCGCGGCTGACGCCATCATGGAAGCCGTCGATGCCGGGATGCCGCTGATCGTCTGCATCACCGAAGGCATTCCCACGCGCGACATGGTCAAGGTGTGGCGCTTCATGGAGGGCCGCAACTCGCGCCTGATCGGGCCGAACTGCCCCGGCATCCTCTCGCCCGGCAAATGCAAGATCGGCATTATGCCGGCCAGAATCTTTTTGCCCGGCAGGGTGGGCATCGTCTCCCGCTCGGGGACGCTGACCTACGAGGCTGTCTACCAGTTGACGGTGCGCGGCATTGGCCAGTCGACGGCGATCGGGATCGGCGGCGATCCGATCATCGGCACGAACTTCATCGACACGCTCAAACTGTTCAACGAAGACCCGGAAACGGACGCGATCATTCTGAGCGGCGAAATCGGCGGCAACGCCGAGGAAATCGCCGCCGAGTACGTCAAGCAGCATGTCAAAAAGCCGGTTGTGGGGTTCATCGCGGGACAGACAGCGCCTCCGGGACGCCGTATGGGGCACGCCGGCGCGATCATCTCCGGCGGCAAAGGCACCGCCGCCGAAAAGATCAAGGCACTGGAAGCGGCGGGCATCAGGGTTGCCAGTTCACCGGCTGCGATTGGCGAAACGCTGGTGCAGGCACTCGGCGCGAAGGCGGCGAAGTTGAGGCGTTGAGGCGGCGTCTGAGCGGGGTCCCCAGAAAGCCAGAATTCAGGCTTGCTGGGGTGCCCTGGGCCGCCTGCCGAAATCCTGAGCGAAGCGAAGGAACTCGGAAGCCCCGAGCGGCGGGACAGTTTTCTGGGATCCTTCGCTGTTGCACTTCAGCATCGGCAAAAGCGGCGGTCTGAAACTTTCGAGCTTTCGCGAGGTATTCTCAAAGACATTCTTAACACGGAAGGCACAGCACATTCAGAACATGAAGACTTTGCAACGCACTCTTGCCATCATCAAACCCGACGCGGTTTCGAAAAACGTCGCCGGAGACATCATCAAGACGATTCAGGAAAACGGCTTCCGCATCGTCGGCATGAAAATGCTGCACCTGAAGAAAGCCCAGGCTGCCGGGTTCTATGCAGTGCACGCGGGAAAGCCGTTTTACGACTCGCTGGTAAAGTTCATGACCGAGGGTCCGGTGGTCGTCATGGCGCTGGAAAAAGAAGACGCCATCGCCGATTGGCGCAAGATCATGGGCGCCACGAATCCGGAGAAAGCCGATGCGGGAACAATCCGCAAGAAGCACGCCGAAAACATCGAGCGCAATGCCGTCCATGGCTCCGACGCGGATGACACCGCGCGCTTCGAGATAAGCTTCTTCTTCGCCGGATACGAATTGGCGAAGTAATCAGAGCTTCGAACTTCGAATATGGGTAAGGCGCATGCTGTTCTCTGCGCCTTTTCTTTTGCGCGAAAGCTTACCGTTTCGCGGTCGCCATGAAGTCCTTGGCGCGCTGGTCGATTTGTTCGCGCGTGAGCTTAGAAATTCGCGAGCAGAGGACGCGAGTAGCGTCCCGCGGTGCGCCGGATGCAGCAGCTTGCAAGCGTGGGTTCGCCGTGCCGCCGCGTTATTTTATCCCGACCAACTCGCCGATGCGCTGCGTGGCTTTCAGGCCGCTTCCGGTGAGCACGACCACGGTGGTTTCGTCCTGCCTGATGGCGCCGGCCGCGAGCAGTTTGCTCAAGGCCGCGCCGGCGATGGCGCTGGTCGGCTCGGCGTACAGGCCTGTCGACGCCAGCTCGCGCACCGCCGCAATGATCTCCTGCTCGCTGACCGTGACCGTCGCGCCCTGGGATCGGCGGATCGCCTCCAGAACGTGCTTCAGCCGAACCGGATGGGTGATTGCGGTGCCTTCGGCGATGGTGGGTTTGGCCTCCACGGGCACGAGTTGATCGCCGCCCGCCGCAAAGCTGGCGTGGATGGGCGCGCAGTTCTCCGGCTGCACGGCAAAAATCTTCGGCAGGCGCTCAATCCCCCGATGCCGCAAAAGCTCGCCAAAGCCGATGTCGCAGCCCAACACGTTACTGCCCGCGCCGGTCGGGATGATAACGTTGTCCGGCGCGCGAAAGCCGAGATCTTCCCACAGTTCATAGGCGAGCGTTTTTGTGCCCTGGAGAAAAAAGGCTTGCCAGTTGTGGCTGGCGTAAAAAATCTGTTTTGCCTGGCGCATGGCCTCCTCGGCGGTGTTCTGCCTTGTGCCCGGCACCAGCTCTACCTCGGCGCCGTAGGCTCGCATTTGAATTGTTTTTGCCGGTTGAGTATAGGCAGGCACAAGGATCTTCGCCCGGATGCCGGCGGCCGCGGCGTAACCGGCGATGGCGGCTCCGCCGTTGCCGGAGCTGTCTTCCAGGATGCGCTCGATGCCTTGTTGCCGCAGGACGGAAACCATCACCGAGGCGCCGCGATCTTTGAAGCTGCCGGTGGGCGCGAACCATTCCAGTTTGAACAGCGCCGAAGCTCCGCGCCAGTTGCGGCGCACCAGAGGCGTGCATCCCTCGCCCAGCGTAACCGGGTTGGAGGGCGCCAGCGGCAACGCCGCCGCATAACGCCATAACGAGCGGACGCCGCGGTCGATTTGTGCGCGGCCAATGCCAGGCAGTTCGGTGATCATCAAGGGAGCACCGGCGTCCGAGCACCAGCGAGGCACGTTCAGGGGATATTTGATTGCGGTGGAAGGATCGATATATGCCGCTTGCGCAGTCATAGCATTCCTTTCAGAAATCATGGAGACTTCGTTCGTCGAGTCCGCCCCGGCACGCGCAACCACAGCGCGTGCCGGGGACCCCGCATGCAGAAAAAACTACCCCAGGTTAGCGCCCTTGGCGGCGCGGAACCTGGGGCACCCTCGCTCTTGAAGTGTCATTCTGAGCGACCGAAGGGAGCGAAGAATCCGCATTGTTTTAAGACCCCAGAACAAGCAGATCCTTCACTTCGCTCAGGATGACACTCGTGAGGCTTTTTAATGAATGCGAAGTATTCCCGGGACACCACACGCCGTGCTAGCTGATGGGTCCACAAAGCATGCGATCGCGGCTGACCACGAGTTTACCCATGCGAGTCTCGACGTAATCCTTGAAGTACGGCGCAGCCCGATGCGCCTCCAGCGCCGCCTGGTCTTTGTACTGTTCATAAAGCGCAAGCTGCGTGGGATCGTCGGCCGCCTGGTGAGCGACATACATCAGGCAACCCGGTTCCTTGCGCGTTTCCTTTTCCATGATGCGCATATAGCCTTTGCATTCTTCTTCGGTTCCGGGACGCACTCGCAGTTTCACAATTAAAACGATCATGGCTTCTCCTCGAGTAATTTCACAATTGGTATCCCCCTCAATATCACCGCCGGGCTTGAACTTCACCCCAGCAAACGCTAAAAGCAGCGTTTGCCGGGGACCCCGAGCGCCCGGCTTCTGCGTGGGTATACCTTCCGCGAATCCGGTCTAGTTCTTGATTGCCTTGGTGAACTCGTCGGTCCAGATAATCTGGTTGCGCTCCGGTCCAGTGGAAATCATGCCGATCTTGGCCTGCGTTTCCTTCTGCAGGAAGCGCATGTACTCCTGAGCTTTCTTCGGCAGCTTGTCGCCCTGGCTTATTCCGACCGTCGATTCGTGCCATCCCGGCATCTTGGTGAAGACCGGCTCGATCTTTTTGAAGCCGCAATCCTGGGGCGGAATCTCCTCGATCGTCTTACCGTCGATTTTGTATCCGACGCAGACCGGAATCTCCGGGAGTTCATCGAGCACGTCAAGCTTGGTCACCACCAGCCACTCGGTGCTATTGAGAAAGTTCGAGTAGCGCAGCAGCGGCAGGTCGATCCAGCCGCAGCGCCGTGGACGGCCAGTCACCGCGCCATACTCGTTGCCGCGTTTGCGAATCTCCTCGCCAAGCGCATCGTGCAGCTCGCTGGGGAACGGGCCCTCGCCCACCCGCGTGCAGTACGCCTTGGTGACGCCGATCACGGTGCCGATGGCCAGCGGACCGACTCCGGTGCCGGTCACGGCGCCTCCAGCCGTGGCGCTGGAAGAGGTCACGAACGGATACGTCCCGTGGTCGATGTCCAGCATGGTTCCCTGCGCGCCCTCGAACATCACCGATTTGCCGTCGCGAATCGAGAGGTTGAGCAGACGCACGGTGTCGGCCACGAAGGGCTTGATTTCATCGCCGATCTGGGCATACTCGTCGAACATCTTCTCGGGGTCGAGCGGTTCGGAGTTGAAGAGCGCATGCGCGATGGTGTTCTTCTCGCGGCAGGCGTTCTCGATGTGCTTTTTGAGCAACGGCTTGTCGAGCAGGTCTGCGATGCGCAGGCCGCGGCGTCCCATCTTGTCTTCATAGGTCGGCCCGATGCCGCGCGAGGTGGTGCCGATCTTGACTCGTCCGGGAGCATTCTCGGAGGCCAGCTCGATCAGGCGATGGTAGGGAAGAATGACGTGCGCGCGGTTGCTCACGAACAGGTTGGGCTGCGAACTCGCGCCGGAGCCCTCGACGCGGACACCCGCCGCGCGCAGAGCCTTGATTTCCTTCATCAAGGCCATCGGGTCCAGCACCAGGCCATTGCCGATGACGGCCTTGCAGCCCGCACGCAAAATGCCGCAGGGAACTAGTTGCAGAATAAACTTGGTTTTTCCAATCGCAACCGTATGACCGGCATTGTGGCCGCCGCCGTAGCGGGCCACCAGATCGAAATTGTCCGAGAGCACATCGACGATCTTGCCCTTGCCCTCGTCGCCCCACTGAGCTCCTACTATGACTGCTGTCTTAGGTTTGTTCACTTTATCTCCGCGCATCAGGCAGCGTATCGCTGCCGCGCCAGGAATTCGCACACAGGTGACCCGTACTTGTGCCGAGCCTGCATAGAAAGGGGAATCGCGAAACGGAACTGTGTACGGAAAATTCTACCCTGATTGGGCGGCGAGGGAAAGTACAAGCTGTGAATTGCATCCACGGCCTTACCCGAAGGGTCGACTGTGCCTCTTGCGGGACGAGCTTGCCGGCCAAAATTCTGGGCGTCTCCGTGGGCGGCCGCCGCATCGGACTATGAAAATGGAGGCCTACATGTACGTTATCACCGGTGCAACCGGCAATACGGGAAGCGTGGTTGCCAACGAACTGCTGGCGAAGCGCCAGCAGGTGCGCGTAATCGGCAGAAATGAAAGTCGTTTGCGACCTTTAGCGGACAAGGGCGCCGAGCCGTTCGTGGCTGACCTGACGGACCAGGCGGCGCTGCGCCGTGCTTTCAGCGGAGCAAAAGCGGTGTACGCCATGATTCCGCCGGACATGAGTCAACAGGACGTTTTGGCCTATCAGAACCAAATCGGCGAGGCCATTGCCGGCGCGTTGGAGCAGGCAGAGGTCAAACATGTTGTCTCACTGAGCAGTTTCGGCGCCGACAAGCCTGACAGGACTGGTCCCGTCGTGGGCCTGCACCGCTTCGAGCAGAGGCTGAACTGGATCTCTGGCCTGAATGTGCTACATTTGCGCCCCGGTTATTTCATGGAGAACACGCTTGCTCAACTCGGCCCGGTTCAGACCCTCGGCATCGCCGCCGGACCGCTTGACCCTGATCTGAAAGTTCCCATGATCTACACGGGCGATATCGGCATGGCCGCCGCCGGTATCTTGCTCAAACTGGAATTCACGGGCCAGCAGACGCGCGAACTGCTGGGCCAGCGCGATTTGACGATGACCGAGGCCGCCGAGATCATCGGAAGGGCCATCGGGTTCTCTAAACTCATATACCGCCGTGTCTCCGCCGAGCAGATCAGGCCGAGCTTTTTGGAGATGGGCATGTCGCCCAACATGGCGGATTTGCTGCTTGAAATGTCGGACGCAATGAACTCGGGTTACATGCGGGCGCTGGAACAGCGGTCCGCGCGTAACACGACTCCGACCTCCTATGAAGCTTTCGTCGAAAAAGAATTTGTGCCGCGATGTCAGAAACGCCCTGCCGTGGCCTGAAACCTGGACACGGGTCGGCGGAATCCTATTGGGAAATTGGGTACACCTTCCGCGGAACCGGCCTTGGCTGCCGTAAACTGAAGAGGTGCCCGAGCTTCCCGAGGTCGAGACCACGGCGCGCAGTCTGCACCGGCAGGTTGCCGGCGACGTCATCGAGTCGGTGTGGATCGGCGACAAGAGCAATCTGCTGAAGTCTCCGGCGGAGGAGATTGCGCGCACGCTGGAAGGCTCGCGGATCGATGGCGTGCGCCGCGTGGGCAAGCACATCGTGATCGATATGCGCCGCGATCGCGCTGCTGCCGGGCGCGGCAAGATTATGCAGTCCGCGGGGCAGGCCCAGTGGGTTGTGCATTTAGGGATGACCGGGCGCATGCTGGTCTGCGATGCCGCGGCCGAACGGGTAAAGCATACGCATCTGGTGGCGCAACTCGCCTCGGGACGCGAGCTGCGCTTCGTCGACCCGCGGCGCTTCGGCAAACTCCAGGTGATCTCAGGCGGGTCGTTCCAGGCGGCGGGCAGCGAACCGATCGGGGCCGACCGCGAAGCGTTCGCCAAACTGTTCCAGGGGCGCAAAACGCCCATCAAAAGCGCGCTGCTGAATCAGAAACTCTTAAGCGGGATTGGCAACATCTATGCCGATGAATCGCTGTTCCGCGCCGGCATCCGTCCGCGCCGCCGCGCCGCTTCGCTCACGCGAGCCGAACTGTCGCGCCTCTACGACGCAATCCAGGAGGTGCTGGCAGAGGCGATCGCCGCCGGCGGATCTTCGATTTCCGACTACGTGGATGCCGCCGGAGACGCGGGTTTTTTTCAGCTTCAGCATCGCGTCTACGGACGCGAGGACGAGGCCTGCCTGGCGTGCAAGACTCCCATCAAGCGCATCGTTATCGCCGGACGCAGCAGCCATTACTGTCCCAGGTGTCAGAGGTAAAATCACAAGGCCGGCACGAACAGCGGGCGGGAGCACGGCCAGCGAAACCTCGTGGCAGCCCCGGACGCTTGCGCGCATCGAAAGAAGCGGAAACCGACAAGACGCCATCTCCGCGTCTGGCGAGGTACAGATACTTCATGCTCTCCTACGCAATTGGAGTCGATCTCGGAGGCACAAACCTTCGCATTGCCGCCATCGACGAAAGCGGCAAGCTGCTGGAGAAACTCAGCAGCGACACAGACCTGGCACGCGGGCGGGACTTCGTCATCGACGAAATGACGCAAGCCATCCGCCGGCTGCTGGACCGTTTCCGGGGGCATGGCGAATCGCGCGGAGTCGGTATCGGCGTGCCCGGCATCATCGACATGGATACCGGCATGCTGCGCGAGTCGCCGAACCTGCCGGGCTGGAGCGAGTTTCCGGTGCACGCGGAAATCGAACGGCGTCTCGGCATCCCCGTCATGCTGGAAAACGACGCCAATGCCGCGGCGCTCGGCGAGAAGTGGCTCGGCGCGGCCAAGGACTATGGCAGCATGTGCATGCTCACGCTTGGCACCGGTGTCGGCGGCGGCATTGTGCTGGATGGAAAAATCTGGCATGGCATGAACGGCATGGCGGGCGAATTGGGCCACATCAACGTTGAGCCTGAGGGGCATCCCTGTAAGTGCGGCAGCCGCGGCTGTGCCGAGCAGTACGCTTCCGCGACCGCCGTCGTCCGCATGGCGCGTGAAGCCGTTGCCAACAACCTCTCCAAGGAGCTGGCGCGCGCCGCCGAAGGCGAGGAGTTCAGCTCGCTCCATGTCTACCAGCTCGCGATGCAGGGCGACGCCGCCGCGCAGCAGATTTTCCGCCGCATGGGACGCGCGCTTGGCATGGTGCTGGCGGACATGGTGAACGCCCTCAACCTGCCGATCTACGTCATAGGAGGCGGGGCGGCGAGCGCATGGGATGCATTCGCGCCCACCATGATGGAGGAGGTCCGCAAACGCTCGTTCGTCTACGCGGCGACCGTGCCGGAAGCTCCGCCGGCGGCGAAGCCAAGCAAAAGCACGCTAATCACCATGGCGAAGCTTGGCGGGGAGGCCGGCCTCTATGGTGCCGCATGCCTGCCGTTGCAGCGTGCCGGAGTAAAGTGAAAAGCGCCGCAAACTCGATCGAATTCCGCTGGGGTAGCGCGTCTCTGGCAACGTGCTCCGCCAGCATCTCTTGAAACCTTGAAACTTTGGAACTTGAAACCTTCTCTACCTGCCCGGCCTGCCGCCGCTCTTATTCCGGGGATTGCGACCCGGAGTTCGAGATGGTCTGCGATCAGTGGCAATAAACTTACCTTCGCCCCTGGCAGGGCCCTTGGTGCCTCGCGCTTTGTCGAAGGGCCTTGGGCCTCTGCGATCAGGGCCGCTGCGTGCGTGCTCTGGCCGTGAAGGGCGTTCGCGCGCGGAGCCGAATTCCTGCCGTGGCTCGAACGGGCGCTCCGGATGCCGCGACTCCGAACGTTGCTGGCGCGGGCGGGAGAAGAACTCACGATCTGTCGAGCCAGCGCGGCGTGCAGGAGATTCCGCCGCCGGCCGCGATGACCTTTGCTCGCCCCTGGCAGGACCCTTGGAGCCTCGCGCTTTGTCGAAGGGCCGCGTCCCGGTCGATCCTCTGCGATCAGGGCCGCCGCGTGCGCGTTCTGGCCGTGAAGGTCGCTCGCGCGCGGAGCCGAATTCCCGGCGTGGCTCGAACGGGCGCTCCGGACGCCGTGACTCCGGACGTTGCTGGCGCGGACGGGATGAGAACTCACGATCTTGCGGACGAGCGCGGCGTGCAGGCGATTCCGACACTGACCGCGACGGCCTCTGTTCGGGTGATCGAGGTCTCTGCTCCGGGACAGAACGAACACTCGGTGCGCTTGGGCGGTTGTCGCCACGGCGCGCGCCCTCGGGCGGTCCGGGAGCGCTGAAGGCTTTGCCGGGGGTGGTGAAAGGTCTGCCGCCGCGCTCTCCGGGGCGAGCACTGGCGGCGCGCAGCGGTTTGGGATTGCGCAGCGCCTCGAGCTCGCGTGGTTTCAAAAAGCGCCATTTGCCGGGCTCGACATCGAGTTGCAGGGCGCCGTAGCGGACGCGCTTGATCTTCTCGACGTGATGACCGATCTGCTCGAACATGCGGCGGATCTGCCGGTTGCGTCCTTCGGTCAGCGTCACCTCGTACCAGGGATTGTCCTGGTGGCGCACCAGATCGATTCTGGCGGGCAGCGTGTGCTCGGATTGCGAGCGTCGCGGCATGCCGGGACGGGTGCCTCCCATGGTTCCCGCGCGCGAGGTTTCCGGCGGCAAGTGAATGCCTCCGCGCAGCTTGTCGATCTGCTCCTCAGTGGGCGTGCCGCTCACTTTTACCTGATAGGTTTTAGGAACGTGCGAGGCTGTCCTGGTGAGTTGCTGCATGAGCTCGCCGTCGTTGGTCAGCAGCAACAGCCCTTCGCTCGCGTAGTCGAGCCGTCCGACGGGGAACACCCGCGCGTCAACGCCCTTAAGCAGGTCGAGAACGACTGGCCGGCCCTCCGGGTCGGAGACGGTGGTGACGTATCCCTTCGGCTTGTAGAGCGCGACATAAACGTGGCGCTCGGGCCCGCGCAGCAGTTGACCGTCCAGGCGAATTTCATCGCTGCGCGCGTCGGCCTTCGAACCAAGCGCGGTGATCTTTTCTCCATTGACGCTGATGCGTCCGGCCGTAATCAGCTCTTCGGCCTTGCGCCGCGAGGCCACGCCGGCCGCCGCTAGAATCTTTTGCAATCGCTCCTGTGCCATAAGCTTCAATCATACAGTGTGCGTGAGTAAGGCGAGGCAGAACGCAGGATGCGCAAGCGACTGCGCGATCACTGGCGGAATCGACCTTGTTGCTTCTAACGCGAACTTCAGATTCAGGACACCAGTGTAGTACCAGAGATACTGTATCCTTCGCTGCGGGTGTCATCGTGAGGAGGTTCGCCGCTTTTGCGAACCGACGTGACGATCTATGCATTTCGCCGAGCGCCACCTGAGGGCGGAAAAGACAAATACATGGACCCTTACGTCGCGTCGCCGAGTTCCTTCGCTGCGCTCAGGATTTCGCCTGCGGGCTCAGACACCCGCAAAACGGCTCAACCTCAGGGTGACACGCTGGAATAATCGTTCTTTGGGATACAGGAGCGCTCTAGGTGCTGTTCTCCGTGCTGTCGTCGGGCGCGGTGCCGGGTTCGTCTTTCTCGGTGGCGGATGATTCTTCAGCCGCCGCTTCTTCCGTGGCGGGTGTCTGCGGTTCTTCCGCGGCTGGTGTCTGCGGCGACGGAGTGAACAGCTCCACCTGTCCATCGATGGCGAGCTTCTCGAACTCCTCCATGCTGGGCAATTCGCTGAGCTCGTTTAGTCCGAATCGCAGCAGGAACTGCTTGCTCGTCTTGTAGAGAATCGGGCGGCCGATCACCTGCTTTCGACCGGCGGTAGTGATGAGCTTGCGATCCAGCAGGGTCCCGAGGACGCCCGCCGACTCCACGCCGCGGATCTCGCTGATTTCCGGCGCGGTAACCGGCTGCTTGTAGGCAATCACCGCCAGCGTCTCCAGGGCGGCGATGGAGAGGCGAACCGGAGGCTTCAGACTGCGGGCGAAGGCGCGCACCACGTCATGATGCTCGGGTTTGGTTGCCATGCGAAAGCCGCCCGCAACTTGCCGGATCTCCATGCCGCGCTCTTCGTTCGAATAATCGGCAATCAGCTCTTCGACGACGGAGCGCACGCGAAGCCTGATGCGCGCGTCCTCGGTGTTAGCTGGCTTGCGGTGCTTGTCCTGGCTCTGGCTGGGGGCTACAACGCTTGCTTGCGGCTCCGGCTCCGCCTGCGTCGCGCCCTCGGCAGGTGCGGCCTCCGCTTCAGATATCTCGTTAACCTCTGCCTCCGCTTCCTCTGCAAATCCGTCCGGCTGCGAAACAGCGGCGTTGTTGGAAGCGTTGTCCACTGGCGCAGGCTCGGGTGGCTCACTTGTATCCGAAGCGGAAGCGCCATCCGCTTCCGGCGTAGCCGCAGGCTCAAGCGGTTCGGTTTCCGCGAGGGAATCGGCGTGCGCCTTCGCGGCGGCTTCTTCGGCCAGGACGATGTCCTTTACCAGCAGGGAAATCTGCTCCAGTGTGATCGGCTCTTCGGCCGCGTAGATGACCGCCTCGATTTTCGCCTTCAGTCCCATTCGGAAAAAGACCTCTGATCAGCACGAATCGCCCGTACGAGCGCGCGGGGCTTCACTTCCAATCGTCCCTGACTTCCGCGGACTCGCCCGCCACCTGATCGAAATTCGTGTGCTTCTTCAGCACGATGTCGCCGAACATAGTGTCCTGCCGCGCCAGCACCGCCTGCAACCGGATCAGCTCCAGGATAGCCAGAAAAACGCAGACGAGCCCCTGGCGTGTGTGTACGTTGCGCAGCAATTGTCGCAGGCGCAGGGGCCGGTCCTCAAGCAGCATACGTTGCCGCACGTATTCGATCATCTGCCCCACGGTGACGGAATCTTCATCCAGCTTGAGCACGGGGCGATTCTTGGCGCGCTCCAGAATCTGCTGGAAGGTCTTCACCAGGTCGATAACGTCGGCCGCGAGCTCCGGCTCCGTGCCCGCGTCGTCCTGGAACTGCTTGAGCGCGGGGTTGGTCAACACCGCGTCTTCGATCTGCTGCTTCTGCGACAACATCTGCGCCGCTGTTTTAAAGCGCTCATGCTCGAGCAGCCGGTTCACCAACTCGTTTCTCGGATCGTCCGCGGTGGCCGGCGCGTCCGGATCTTTCGGCAGCAGCATCCTCGACTTGATCTGGATGAGCAGCGAAGCCATGTAGATAAATTCGGCGGCGACATCGACGTCGAGCTGCTTGATCCGTTCCACGTAGGCAAGGTACTGCGCCGTGATCTTGGCAATCGGAATGTCGTAGATGTCGATGTCCTGCTTGCGGATGAGATCCAGCAGCAGGTCAAGCGGCCCGTCGTAGACTTCGGCCACGCTCACGGAAAAAGGGAACTCGTCGGCCTCGACTTTCTTTGCCGTTGGCGGGCCGGACGCCTTGTCCGCCGGGGCCCCCGGCACGCGCCGTGGTTGCGCGTGTTGGGGTAGAGGCACGGGAGTGTTGCGCTCGTCCGGCATCAACTACTTGCTCCCCCCGGGCGGTTGGTAGAGGTGCGACATGTTCATCGCCTCACGGGCCTGCTCAATCGTCTGTTGCGCCACAATCCGCGCCCGGGCGGAACCGGCTTCCAGCACGTCCCACGCCAGCTTCGGGTTCTGTTCGAAAGGACGGCGCCGCTCCTGGATGGGAGCGAGCACAGCCATGACGTTATCGGCGACCCAGCCTTTGCACTCGATGCAGCCGATGCCTGCCGTCCGGCAGCCCTCGTACACTTTGGCCAGAGTTTGCTGGTTGCTAAAGATTTTGTGCAGGTCGCCGACCGGACAAACATCGGGCTCGCCCAAGTCGTTGCGCCGCACGCGAGCCGGGTCAGTGACCATGGTCTTCAGCTTCTGTCGCACGACGGGCTCGGGATCGCTCAGGTTAATGAAATTGCCGTACGACTTCGACATCTTGCGCCCGTCGGTGCCGGGAAGCTTGGCCGCGGGCGTCAGCAGCGGCTGCGGCTCGGGGAAAACATAGACGCGCTTGGCCTCTGGCACATCGGGTCCGCGCAGCCCGCGTCCGCTGCGGGTTTTGCCGGGAGCCCAATAGAACTGGTTGAACCGGCGCGCCACCTCGCGCGTCAGTTCCACGTGTGCCACCTGGTCCTGGCCGACGGGGACGAAGTCCGCCAGGTACATCAGGATGTCGGCCGCCTGCAACAGCGGATATCCGAGGAAGCCGTAGGTGCCGAGACTTTTTTCGGCAAGCTGTACCTGCTGTTCTTTATAACTCGGCACGCGTTCCAGCCAGCCGAGTGGAGTAATCATGGAAAACAACAGATGCAGCTCGGCGTGTTGCGGAACATGCGACTGCACGAACAGCACGCAACGCTCCGGATCGAGGCCCGCAGCCAGCCAGTCGGTGGCGACTTCGATGGAGTTCGTCTTCACCGTCGAAGGATCGGCGTAGTCGGTGGTCAGCGCGTGCCAGTCGGCAACGAAGAAGAAGCACTCGTACTCGTTCTGCAGGCCGACCCAATTCTGTAAAGCCCCAACGTAGTTGCCCAGGTGCAGTTTGCCCGTGGGCCGCATGCCGCTCAGCACGCGGCGCCTCGCCGAAGCAACGGAAGCATTCTCTGTTTTGTTATTTACAGTGTCCGACATCAGATTCTCGCCAGGATATCGTTAAAAAAATTTACTACCGGGGATATAAGCGCCCAGAGATACCGCCCTCCGAAGAACAACAGCAGCATCAGTCCGAACATTCCGACGCGATCGTACAAATTGAGCACACCCCCCGAAAGGAAGTGGCGCAGAACGTGGCTGCCGTCGAGCGGCGGTATCGGGATCAGGTTGAAAATTCCCAGCAGGATATTGATGACCATCAATTGATAGAGCATGAGCGCCAGCGGCGTGATCCAGCCCGCATCCAGGGCAAGGTTTCCCGAACTTCTGGCTAGGGTCTGGACAACATAGTGCGCCGAGGGCGAGGTGAGAGCCAGCAATCCGAGCAGGACGACTGCGACAATCACCACCAGAAAATTGCTGGCCGGGCCGGCAACCGACGTCAGTATGTCATCCCGCACCGGGTTTTTGAAATTGCGCGGATCGACCGGCGTGGGCTTGGCCCAGCCGAACACTGGGAAATGCATGAGAAGCGCCATCGCGGGCAGCAGGATGGTGCCCACCGGATCGATGTGCCGCAGCGGATTCAGCGTGATCCGCCCCAGCATGCGCGCAGTCGGGTCGCCGCAACGGGAGGCCATCCAGGCGTGCGCCGATTCGTGAATGCTGATCGCGAAAAGAAAGGCAATCAGTTGAAAGAATATGTATACGTAGTGCAGGTCCATGCCGGGAATTCGATAGTATCACGCCTCGGGAGGCCGGCCATCCGGCCGGCGGAGACAGGGAGCGAAGTCGCAGCTTTTTGCTTCTCGAATGTAATGTCGGGTACCAACTTGGCTGTCCCGGCGTTCACCCAGGTTAGCCAGAAGCGGTGCGGACCACGGGCACCAAGCAATCAATGTTTAGGAGTGTCATTCTGAGCGACCAAAGGGAGCGAAGAATCTGCTTTTGTTTTCAGACGCAAAAAGAAGCAGATCCTTCGCTGCGCTCAGGATGACACTCACGAGGGTTTTAATCGATGCGAAGTATCTCCGGGACACCACGCTAGTCTTTCATTTGTTCCGCGAGATAATTTGCGATGCCGATCTCCTGGATCGTGAACAGTTGCGTCTCCAGATAATCGGCGTGGTTCTCTTCGTCGTGCAGCAGCTTTTCGAAGAGCTCGCGGGTGCCGTTGTCGCCTTCGTCCCGGCAGATGCGATTCGCCTTGTTGTACGCCTTAATCGCGTCGAGTTCGTCCTTCAGGGCGATTTCAAACTGCGACTTGACGCCGGTTCCGGGCTGAGGCTTCAGCGGCACGGTTACCGCCGGCATGCCATCGAGGAACAGGATGCGTTCGATCAAGTGCTCGGCGTGCGTCATCTCCTCGATGGCGCGTTTCTTGGTGATTCCCGCCAGCCGGTTATAGCCCCAGTTAGCGCACATCTCCGACTGAACCATATACTGCACGATGGCGGTCAACTCGGAACTGAGGGCGTCGTTGAGCTCTTTGATCACTTTCTCGCTACCACGCATAAGTGCCTCCTTGAAATCGTTAAAAGCTGCCGATTGGCAGCTTACAGGAAAAACAGTTTGATAGACAAATGAGCTTACCTCTGGGTTACTGCCACCTGGTTGTTGCCGACCACGGCGGCATCGATATGCGCGGGCAGCGGGAAGCGGCTGTCGAGTCCGACGTTGGGTCCGTATTTCGGCCTCAAATAGTAATCGACCAGGAACTGCATGGCCGTCCGCGGCACCGTCACGCCGTCGATCGCCACCGACTCGATGTGGACCGAGCCAATGCCATTGCCGCCGCTCGCCTGCGCCTCGACGGAAACGTCATGCACGCCGGTAAATAGCATTGCCATCCACGGGTTGCTAATCTTTCGTGAAGCCGTCAGCCGGTCGAAGTCGATTTGCGCCGCGGCGGTCACCACCGCCGGCACGCTGTTGAAGCGTACCCGCCGCACTCCGTCAGGCAGAGCGACGCCGCCCTCTGCAAGGTAGGCATTGATTTCGTCGGCGGTCAGCACCGTGGTTTTCTGCTGCGGCTTTGCGAGCCGGCCGTTCTCGGCTATTTCGTTCAGTTTCCGCTGCGCGCTCCGGTAAGCGGCGCTATGCGAATCCGCGCTCTGAGCCGGCTGCTCGCGCTGGCTATGAGCAGTCGGCAAAAGGGTCAGGAAAACTGCGATCGCCACAATCCATTTCATGGTTTCAGCCAGTTCATGGTTTCAGTGAGGCCTCGGTCGCGGGCGTCGTCTCGACCAGTGGCTTTTGCAGGGTACCCCGCAAACGATACGCCGCGCTGTTGTCTCGTTCGAATTGCAGGGCGAGCTCACCACCCGTTATGGAACCGTTCAAGGCGTAGATGCCGCCGCTACTCTGCATTTTGCTGGTGGGAATCCGGAAAACACCGCCTTCCAGCGCGATGTGCCCGGCAAAGTCGGTGAACTGCAAAGGCACCCCGCCAAGCTGAACGTTGCGCAACAATCCGTTGCGCCAGTCGAAGTCGGAGGCGGCGCTGGCGGAACTCCACAGTTCGCGCGCCGTCCATCCGCTCATCTTAATCTGGTAAGTGCCATTCACGGTTCCTGTTCCAAGTGCCGCACGAACCATTCCCGCAAGCTGGCCGGCGGCGATATTGGCTAGCTTCCCACTGCCGGAATAAACCGGCGCATCGCCGGTAAAGTCGGCCTGCCACTGGCCCGTCTGGCTCCCGCCCAGCAATTCCGCGCTCGTTCTGGTCAACGCCAAACGTCCGGAGTCCAGCCTGAACTCGGCGCTCACCTTGGTTGCGGTGAGCTGGCCTAACAGCAAGCGCTTGACCGCAATCCGGCCGGAGGCACGCATCCTTGCCAAGGCACTGGCCTCGCCGCCCGAGCCGAAAAACTTATACCAGGGCTGCCGCTTCATGCGCGGGTTGAACAGCGTGTTCAGCTCTTCCACGTTGATGGTCTCCGCCTGCACGTTGAAGCCGGAGGCGCACGATGCTACGTCATCGCACCGGCGCGGAAACTGAGCCTCGCCGGTGAACACGCTCTTGCCGATCTGCGCCGTAAGGTTGTGGAAGAGCACCCGATTGTCCGCCAGTTCAACCTGTGCGGACTGCACAAGCACCGGGCTGGCAATGCCCGGAACCTCGGCCCTGGCCGAACGGACCTGCGCTTTGCCGAAGGTTCGCGGCCTGACGAATCCCACCCAATCGCCGCTCAACGCGACATCCAGTTTGGCGGCGCCGAACAGGCCAAAACGGGGTCCGGCAATGCCGGTTGCGCGCGCCACCTGGAGCAGGCGGCTCAACTCGCCGTCCCCCTGTACTTGCAGGTTGTAGCCCTCGGTCGAAATCCATCCCGACCCGCTGGCGGCGGTGGCCGCTCCTAGGGGAATCGGGAACGAGTCGAAGTTGATCCGGTTCCGCACCTGCGCTACCGGTTCCGCGCCGCGCTGTCGCGGCGGGTGCGCAGGCAGGGCTCCCCGACCCGTGCCGCAGTTGCGCGGGTTGGGGCAGAATCCCGCGGAAAAGCGCAGCGTCCCCAACTCGAGATTTTTGCCGAGCGTTGCCGAGCGCAAGACGATTCCCGTCCCCTCGCCCGTGCCGCTCCACTTGCCTTCGGCATCGTCTTCGGCCCGCTGCCCGTTGAAACTGGCGTTGAGAACACCGGCGGCGGAGAGGTCGTTCGGCAGATCAGCTTTGGCGTGCCGCAAGAGCGTGGTGACCGCATTTGCCGGAACGTCCTGAACCGTCAGCTTCAGGTTGTAGGGGTGCAGAGTGGCGGCTGTTACCTGGCCCTCCACCTTCACCATGCCACGCTCGAACGGCACCTGGCAGTTCAGACCCTGGATGGCCTTGTCCTCCGAGTGGAAGGTTCCCGAACACTTCGCGTCCAACTGCAGGGGACCGCCGCCGGAAATGTC
Organism: Candidatus Korobacteraceae bacterium; assembly: GCA_050015355.1. Taxonomy (GTDB): domain Bacteria; phylum Acidobacteriota; class Terriglobia; order Terriglobales; family Acidobacteriaceae; genus CAWBRT01. The sequence goes on from JBEKBO010000006.1 coordinate 59,951, forward strand.
GTAGCGCTGGAAATCGCGCACACTGGCGGCGCCGGTAAGCTGGAGCGAGCTGGCTGTCCCCTCGAGCAAGAGGTTGAGCTGGACGCCGCCGCGCCAGCCGCGGTCGCGTCCATAGATGAGCCTGGTGATCTGCCCAAGCTGCCCGTTCGACCAGTTCAACCGCATCTGCATGGGCACGTCGCGCAGCAACTCCGCCCTGCGGAAGCTGCCGTCGGCGCGCAGCACTCCGGTGTCATTGATGGGAAGATCGGTGCGGAAAGGCTTGGCTTCCAAGTGCGTGCGCCATTCGTTTTCGGCGGGACTCCACAGCTTGAAATCCGCTTCGGTCAGGGCGAACGCGTTCTTTTCCTGACCGAACTTAAAGTTAATGCGTCCCGACTCCGCCTCGATATAAGGGAAGCGCGGACGGCGCTGCGGACCAGCCATGGTCGGCGCCGTCTGGGTCCGCGATGCGCGCCACAACAGCGATTCCAGATTCCACTGGCCGTCAGGATTGCGCACAAGGTTCAGGCTGGGATACTTCAAGCGCAGTCGTGCTATCTCCAATTGCCCGCGCCACAACGAACTCAAGCGAAGCGAAGCGGTGACCTCGTCGGCCCGCAGGATCGGCTCGTAACTGAAAGCGGGATCGTCTCCCACCACCAGATTCACCAGATCGAAGCCCGGTTGCGGCAGCAGCCGCAGGCTGATGCTTCCGAGCGTCACCGGCCTGCCCAGCGCGCGGCTGATCGCGTCCGCGATGCGAGCGCGATAACGGCTGACATTGATGAAAGGCGGTACCGATACCCCAATCAGCAGGAGGGCCAGCACGATTGCTAGCATGCTCCTTTTTCTTAATCGGCGCGAAGCCAGCGCTGGCTGGGGTTCCCCGGCTGGCACGGCACTCATCAACGCACCACTTTCAGCATGCGGGACCAGCGCGTCTGGTCGAAGAAATGGAAGACGATATGCACCAGGAATCCGACCCGATCGGCAATGCTGTCTTTCTTATATTGGTTGGCCGGAGTCTGGAAAGACCAGTAGATGAACATGGGACGGCCGATGACGTTTTCCCGGGGGATAAATCCCCAGTACCGGCTGTCGTAACTCACGTCGCGATTGTCGCCCATGGCGAAGTACGAGCCCTCGGGAACCACCAGGTCGCCGTCCTGCAGGTGTTGCCGGATGGTGAGTTGCCACTCGGGCGTGACGCTGGCGCTTTCCATCATTGAGATGGCCGGGAAATTATCGCGATAAGGGTCCACGGCGGGAATGCCGGGAGTGCCGCGATTGTGAACGACATAAGGCTCTTGGAGCGCTTGCCCGTTGCGGTAAACCACTCCGTCGCGCAGGTGAAGATGGTCTCCGGGCGTCCCTATGATCCGCTTCACCACGTAGAGGCCGGCTTCGGCGGGCGAAAGGAAAACAACGATATCACCGTGCTGAACCTGGCGATAGGGAATAACCGGAAACCAGCTCGACTTGGGCGCGAGCAGCACGCGATCGACAAAGACGTGGTCACCGATCAGCAGGGTATTCTCCATCGAGCTGGACGGAATCTCGAACGCCTGCAGGCAGAAGGTGATGATAAACAGACCGACGACCAGCACGGAGGCCAGTGAGGCGATGAACTCCGAGGTGGTTTCCTCATGCTTTTCCCCGGATTTTGCCGGCTTCGACGCCGGCTTTTCCGTGGGCGAGTCTGCTGTGCGTTTTGCGACTTTCAATTTTTCGTCAGCCAAAGGGTCTTCCTGGGACTCCACCGGCGCGCTTGCGGTGGACCGGCATTATTCCACCAGACGCAGCATTCGCCGCCAGCGTATGCCCAGCCAGCGCTCGAACACAGGGCGCAAAGAGGAAAGTTTACCATCCTGCGGGGCTGCTTCGGCAGAGTCCGCGCCGCCCACGGCTTTGGCGGACCAATAGATCAGCAGGGGACGCCCGATAACGTTCTCCCTGGGAACCAACCCCCAGTAGCGGCTGTCGAGGCTGTTGTCGCGGTTGTCTCCAAGGACGAAGTAGCTATTGGCGGGAACCACCAACTCTCCGTCGCGCACCAGCGTGCGCATCTGCAGGAACCAACTGGCGGTGACGTCGTTGTAGAGCCCCGGCTCGGCCGGAAAGTTGTCGCGGAAGTCCTCGATCGAGCCGCGGCGGACACGCACGTAAGGCTCGGTCAAAGGCTTGCCGTTTACGTACACCCGTTTCCTCTCCAGGTGAACGCGATCGCCCGGAAGGCCGATCACGCGTTTGACGAAGTGGTCGGACGGCTTCACCGGATAGCGAAACACGATGATGTCGCCGCGCCGTATGGGCCTGTATGGCATGAGGAAGTCCCAGATCCCGGGCGGGCCGTAGTGCAACTTGTCGACCAGCAGGTAGTCGCCGACCAGCAGGGTTCGCTCCATCGACTCGGAGGGAATCTGAAAGGCTTGCACGACGAAGGTGATCACAAACACGGCGATCACAATCGTCATCAGCAGCGACTGTGCCGAACTTGTCCACAGGGCTTGAGATTTTTTCCCAGGCGCGTAGGCCGGGGCCTGCGATGTTTGCTGCGCGTCAGGTGCGCCGGCCACTTGCTCGGTGTCCGGCAAGGGCAACCCGGCCGGCGGAACGGTCTCTGAAGTCTCGCCGGCGGCGCCAGTCGAGGTTGTGCACTCCGGCAATGCGGCGGAGTCATCAGACAGCGGGCGGCCATCGGCACCGGCAGGCGCTGGCTCTGAGCTGGAACTCGCGGGTTCGGGAAGGGAAGATTGATTGACTTCGCTCACTTCGCCTCCAACATCGAGTTCAGCTTTTCCAATGCCTCGCGCGCGGCATCCTGCCCAGCCCGTTTTTTCGTCATGCCCTGGCCGCGCACGGAAAACTCCACATGGCCTGATGGGTCAGCAATAACCGTCTCCAGCGTAAAAAGTTTCTTGTGGTCGGGGCCTTCTTCGGAAATCAGCAGGTACCGCGGTTGGGGACGTCCCAATGCATGCAGCCGCTCCTGTAACTCCGACTTGTAATCGGGCGATACCAGCGACTCCGCTCCGTCTTGCCGGCGCTCCAATTCGGGATTCAACACCCAAGCCAACACGAAATCGCGCGCTACTTCCAGCCCCGCGTCAAGAAACAGTGCGGCGACAACCGCTTCCAGAGCGTCCACCAGCAGGGCAGCCTTGCCGCGCCCGCCGCTTTTCTCCTCGCCCCGTCCAAGCCTCAGGTATTCGCCAAGTTGCAACTCCCTGGCGGTGTGGACCAGATGACGGGCGCTCACCAGGTGAGCCCGCAACTTCGAGAGCTCCCCTTCAGTGTAGTCCGGGAAGCGTAGGAACACTTCCTGGCTGGTTACAAATCCAATCACGGCATCACCCAGGAACTCGAGCTGCTCATTGTCTTGCGCGGCAAGCGGTGTTGCGCGCGCCGTCAAAGGGTCAAGCGGCGGCGGGCTTGGCAGCGGATTCTCGCGTCCACGGGATAACCCATGCTCGCCGGCGTGGGAGCTGTGCGTGAGTGCCTGTTCAAGCAATTCGCGTTTTTTGAAAGTGTAGCCGATCTTCCGTTCAAGAGCGGCCGTATCCGCCTGTTTCATGTCCAATATAGAAATTCCCGGTACCCGGCTTCCCGCCATTTGGATGCTTCCGCCTGGTCTTGGAACGCTACACTAGTCTATCCCTTCACGTTGATCTTCGAGAACGAGAGGATCACTCGTCCGCCGGTCGGCTCTCCGCTTGCGGCAGCCAAGGTTCGCAAGAAATTCAGCCACCGGAATCTCGCTTTCACTACTTCAGTGGGGACTGCTGCGACGGGGTTTGCTGCGGCTGAGATTGCTGCGGCTGAGATTGTTGCGGTTGAGATGGCTGCGGGGCTGGTTTTGGCTTCTTGCGGGGGGTTGATTTCGGCTTGGCCGCCGAGGCGTTGTCGTCCACGACGGTTTTGGCCGGGGCAGACTGCTGCGCCCTAGCCTGGAGGAGCTGCTTCCTGAGCTGTGCGAGCTCCAGCGCCTGCGCTTCGGCCAGGGATTCCACGCGCTTTCCGAGCGCTGTACGGGCCGCATCCAAGCCGTTGATGTCGGCAGCCAGGCGTTCGAACTGCTCTTTGGGACCGAAGGCCCCCGCCGACTCCGCTATCGAGTTCAACACGTCGGAAAGTGCGTTCAAGTTGCGATAGAGGCGAAACTCAGGAGCTACGTTTCGCGGTGAATTGCGCACCGCCGTGATGAATTCCGGGAGCGCAGCCGTCAAATTTCTCTGCACGGAATCGATGTTGCCTTCCGCCTGCCGCTTGCTTGCCGAATCGGCCTTCCATTTGTCTACCCGCAGCTTGCCGATGTCCAGGTTGGTGCTCGAAGCCAACTGCTCAATCTGCCGCAGCATGCCGTTCAGCTCCGGATCGATGGCGGGGGTAGCCGCTCCGGCCTGCGGCACCGCGACAGTGGGAGCGACTTGCGCCACGAGGGCACAGCTCGACAGGCAGAAAAACACCAGAAGCAGCCAAGGTTGGGTTCTCAATTCGTTCTCCCGGAGGCTGATTGCCCACGATCGATTAATTCGGTCCACAAGAGTTGGCAACGATTAACAAGAAATTGCCACAGTGGCATATAGCGTTGCCACTTCTTTCCCTTTTGGATGCAATCCCGTTCCGATAAGCACAATGTGGGCGGCGGACAGCGAAGAGGTGTGTCTGCTGGATATCTAAATTGTGCATCCAGGTACTCACTTTGAGTACTCATAGTGTCTCTGGATTAGGGTCGCCCCTGTTCTGTATGTGTTGTAATGCCCTCCAATTGCGGGTTATACGGCGCCGATCACTTTGGATAAGAAATTGCACTTAGTTCCCTCGAACGCGCTTGTTTTCGCCTGGCTGGTCCAGATCGGTTAGCTCCTTTGTCCGGGACCAGGATTCCCGCGCGGCGGCGGTGCGGTTCATCTCCTATTTCCCTCCCTGGCAGCCCCGTTTGGCATTAACGCCGAACGGGGCCTTTTTTATCGAGAAGCATCTCTATGCAAAAGTAAACGTGTTTATACGGAAGCAAACGTGTGGCCCGGAAGCCTGACCTTCACTTCCGGTTCTTAATTCGAATCTGGAGTTATTTTGTTCTAGATTGGCCGTGGTAGCGGGTTTTCAGCGGATGACAGTGACACAAACAAAAACTCTCGTGTGCAATTCAGAGATGCACAACCATGGAAGAGCGAAAGTTGTAATCTCAACTAACCAGAGGCCGCGCTAGCCGTTTTCTTTTGCTGGAAACACTCGCGGCAGAAAACCGGGCGACCCTGCGTCGGTCTGAAAGGAACCGTAGTTTCCTTGCCACAGCCCGAACATACAGTGCGAGTTTCCACCTTCGGTGGTGCCGGCGTCTGCGTCACCCCGGGTGTCTGCCCCCGCTTTGCCTTGCAACCCTTGCAACGTTTCGGCTCATTCTTGAACTGCTTGTCATGGAAAAACAGTTGTTCCCCTGCCGTGAAAATGAAATCTTCACCGCAGTCAATGCACTTGATAACCTTGTCCTGGAATTCCATGGATATTGCCCCTTTCAGCCCATACGCGCACGGCGAAATTCATGCTGCAATTTCGAAGTGCCCGCTGCTACTCCCCTGGTTCGGCCCGTAACTTCTATGATGACTGAATACAAAATAAGTAAATACCCCCAAATGAGCGCAAAATTGACGGTGCTAGCTTACAGCAACTTTCACGTTTTGGCTGTTAAATTTAATCATTTCAAAACGGGCCGATACCAAAATTGCACTGGCTTTCTTTGGCCCGTGACGCGACTCCACCCGGTGGCTTACCCTAAAGCGCCTTCCCGCACTGGCTCCAGGTTGCCGTAAATCATTGTATATAAAAGTATTAGCGTATTGTTCACGGCGGTTGGCACCCCTAAAGGCCGAGTCCCGGACCGCTCGAACGTCGATTCAGAAATATGCACTTGGTTTCGGGGGCGGGAATTGCCCTAACATGCTTGCGTCGTTCGTGAACGACACTTCGAGCTAGGAATAAAGACATGGCATCATGCAAGAAATGCGCCCCGCAGGCCGACAAGAACCTGAAAGGCGTCAAGACGAAGCAGGAAGCTGCGCCAGTAGCTCCTCCAGTGGTTGAGGTGGCGCCCGCGAAAAAGAAGAAGTAGCCCAGCACGAGGCAGCCACGTTGCAGTGGCCGCCTCGTTTCCGCTTCACCCTGTTCAAACATTTTTCTGAATGACGCGCTGGAAGTTTCCGGTTTGCCCGTGACCCATCAACTGACCACGGCTGAGTTTCCAGAAGCGGACTTCGGGACCACTTCGGCGGATTCGCAGCCAGCTTGCGGGTATTCCTACCTGCGGCGGCGCAGCGTTGCCGCAAAGCGCCAAAGATGCGGAGGACGCGTGCATCGGCATGCGTCACCGTGGAGACGCTTCATGTCGTAAGACGTGGAAATCCGTTTAACTTCGGTTATAAGGGTGCTAATATCCACAGTTCCTCATCTGTCGAAAGCCTGGTTGCGTAAATTGGGGAGTCGCTGTCTTGGGAAGCGGAATCGCGTACTGCAGCAAGGGGACGCAGTTTCACGCGGCACACCCGCCTTCACTGTAGGCTCCACACACAAGGAAGGCCAACCATGTTCCGCTTTATACGAGTTGCCGTCGTCGTGTCATGTATCTTCCCGTTGTTGTCGGTGCTGGCCCTTGCCGTTTCGGACAATGACAAGATTTCGTCCGACCCTTCTGCTATTCGCGGGAGTGCGCTGTTCAAACAAGGCAAGTACGAAGAAGCGATCGCCGTCCTTAATCAGGCTCTCGGCAAATTTCCCAAGGGCGGGCCGGGGTATGTGTTACGGGCGGCGTCGGAATGCAAGCTCGGAAGGCGAGATGCGGCCGTAGCGGACGTCGAAAAAGGGCTGGAATACAGCGACAAGACCACCAGGGCCGGGGCTGCTGGGACCGCCGCCTGGATCTACAACGACCGAGGCCTCTATTACGCGCAAAAGCGTGAGTATGCCAAGGCCGTAAGCGATTATTCCCGCGCCTTGGAATTCGATCCGGGGCGGCAAGATGCCTATTGGAACCGCAGCGACTCCTGGGTCCAGCTTGGCAAGTACCAGGAGGCCATCGCCGACCTCGACCGTTGCCTCGGCAAACTTCCTAGCGACACACTTGAGGCTCTCGGTCTGACCATACAGGGCCGCGCGTATCTGAAACTCGACAACCCGGCCAAAGCCCGCGCCAACCTGGTTCGCCTGCTGGAGCTCGATCCGCGCCTCCGCATGCATTACAGCGGCGAGCATGCCCTGGAGTTCTACGATGTGGAAAAACGTCGCGGCAAGATGCGGGAGGAGATCAATGCCGCCAAGCAATCGGAGTCGACGGGAGTCCTGCTCGAAGCCTTTCGCCTGTACGAGTCAGCCCGGGCGCGGCCGCTGTTTGTAGTCAAGCTCGAAGGCAATTGGGATAGTGTCGATCAGACCGCTGAGGATGTCGAGCTGGCGAAGTAGTCGGATGACGGCCTGCTGCGCCTCTACCCCAAGTTGCCGGCCGATCCGGGTCTTCCGGAGGAAGCACGCCGCTTCTTCGTGCAGGCGGATGCGTCGGCCAAGCAAGAGCGCGCCGAAGAAGCCGTGAAACTTTTTCGCAAGGGCTTGGCCATTGCGCCCTGGTGGCCGCGGGGATACTACAATCTCGCCATGTTGGTGGCCAGTAAACAGCAGTATGATGACGCCATCGCCAACATGAAGCGCTATATCACGCTCGCTCCCAACGCCGCCGACGCCCGCGAAGCACAGGACACGATCTACGAATGGGAGCTGGGGAGCAATTCCAACAAGGGACTGCAAGCTTCCGCCCTGGCGGGAGTCTGGACTTTCGTCTTCAGCTCGAAACCATTACGGGTGAAGCATACCTGGGAGATGGTTGTGGTTGGAGAGAACCAACTGGAAATGAACCCGATCAAGATGAACACCAACATGAGAGATATCGGCGAGCAAGCATTATCCAGAGAGCAGTCCGGCTATTACTCACTGACCCTCAAGGGGCGTCAATTGCAAGGGGTTGCGCACCAGCCAGGTGGCAAACCGGATATTCCGGTAACCGCCGATCTGGCGCTGGACAACAATGAGATGACGATGAATTGGACGGACAAAGGGAAAGTGAGCAGTTTCGTTTGGGAACGCGAAAAATAGCGCTGTCGAACTTCCCGATCAGGTGCTGCAAGGAACCCGCTCGCAGTTTCTGCAGGTGATGAAGTGCAACTGTCGGGTTGGTTTGGAGTCCCAGGCATCGCGCGAAGCTATCTCTGACTCTCCTGCAGCTCAATGACATTCACAGGAACAATCCCACCCTTCGCTTCGTGAAAGGGCGGGGCACCCGTCCCGTCCGTCGGGAAGCGCCAAGGCGATTGCGGCCGTGTCGTCGGCGACCCGGAACTGACCCACTACTCCGGTGCCCGTGTGCCGAAAATGCGTGCTCGGCGTATGATGCTTGATGGACCCGGAGGCCGGGCGTCTAGTGTGTTCTCTGGTTGTACGGGAGGCGCGGGCTCGGGCCGAGTGTCAGGAGTCAGGAGAAAGGATCGTATGCAGCGAATTGGCAGCGCACACTGGCAGGGCGGACTGAAAGACGGCAAAGGCACGGTTTCAACCGCCAGCGGAGTTCTGAACGGCACGCAGTACTCATTCGCCGCACGTTTTGAAAACGGCATAGGCACCAATCCCGAGGAGTTGCTGGCTGCGGCACATGCGGGCTGTTTTTCCATGGCGCTCTCGGCGCAGCTTGACGCGGTCGGGATGAAAGCCCAGAGCATCGATACCCGGGCCACCGTTTCGCTGGAAAAAGTGGGGGACGGTTTCGCCATCACCACAATTCAGCTTGACCTGACGGCGAAGATTCCCGGCGCGATCAAGGAAAAATTCGAGCAGGCGGCCAACAACGCGAAAGCGGGCTGCCCGGTTTCGAAGCTGTTTGCCAACAACGCCAAGATCACTCTGACAACGCATCTGGAAGGGTAGACGCCCGCTGGGCGCAGGAGAGGCCATCCTTAGGGATGGTCTTTTCGTTTCAGCAGCTCCCCACAAATGTTTGCCCCGACCGATCCACATCCCGGAGTGATCCGGATTTGGCGGCAAACACCACCTCACTGTCATACATCACAGGTAAGTACGTCAGTTCCGGTCAGTTCCGGCGAGCTCCGAAGCAGGCGGATAGAAGACTGCGGTTTCTCTTTGCCGTATTCGACGAGGAAAAGCGGATGGGCGGTGAGTTGTGAAGATCACGATTTTCGGGCTGACGCTCTCTTCCTCGTGGGGCAACGGACATGCGACGCCTTACCGCGCGGTCTTGCGAGCTCTGGCGCGGCTTGGACACAGGATTACTTTTTACGAGAAGGACGTCGAGTACTACGCTCTGCGGCGTGACTTCAACGCGTGCGGCTACTGCGATCTCGTTATCTATGGCGAGTGGGAGGACATCCGCCGCCGCGCCTTGAAGGGAGCGGCCGAATCGGACGTGGTGATAACGGCAAGTTTCTGTCCTGAAGGCGCGCGGATCAACGACGCCGTGCTGGAGCTACAGCGTCCGCTGCGCGTCTTTTACGACCTCGATACGCCGGTGACGCTCGGCAAACTGCGCGACGACGATCTGGATTACCTGCGAGCCCGGCAGATTGCTGAATTCGATTTGGTGCTCTCCTGGAGCGGTGGCCGCTCGCTGGTGGAGCTGGAAACGGTGTGGAAGGCGGCGCTGGCGAGGCCGCTGTTCGGCTGTGTCGATCCTGACATCTACGTGGGCGCGCCACGTGAGGCGCGATTTGAATGCGCCCTGAGCTACATGGGGACCTACGCGGCCGACCGCCAGGACAAACTCGATCGCCTGTTTCTGGAATGCGCGCGGCGCCGCCAGGACCTGCCATTCCTGCTGGCCGGGACGCTTTACCCGTGGCACTGGCAGTGGCCGGCTAACGTCAAGCGTTTCGATCACGTCTCGCCGGCCGAGCACCCCGCACTGTATTCCTCGTCGCGGCTGACGCTGAACTTAACGCGCGCCGAGATGGCGGCGTGTGGCTACTGTCCGTCGGGCAGATTCTTTGAGGCGGCGGCGTGCGGCACCCCCATCGTGAGCGACTGGTTCGAAGGACTCGACACTTTCTTCCGGCCTGGCGAAGAGGTTTTGATTGCCTCCAGCGCCGAGGATGCGCTTCAGGCTCTCGACCTCGGCGATGGCGAGTTGGCGCGCATGAGCGCACGCGCGCGTCAGCGTACGCTCGACGAGCACACGGGAGAGCATCGCGCGCGCCAGATGTTGGATTATTTCGAAGAGGCTTTCGCGGCGCGGCACGGGAAGCCGGCTGCACTACCGCGGCAACCACAGTCTTTGTTGGAGACGCCGTATCAACAAGAGCGCTTGCGGGTATCCGCTACGCGGGCATTTACGCGTAGTGGGGTGGAGGAGGCTACATCGTGATCGGAATCATTCCGGCGGCCGGCGCCGGACAGCGCATTCAGCCGCTTGGTTGCTCGAAGGAACTGCTGCCGGTCGGCTCGCGCGTGGTCGATGGCGTCGAGCGGCCCAAGGCCGTATCCGAGTACCTTGTCGAGCGCATGATCGCCGCCGGAGCGACGCAGATCTGCGTGGTGATTTCGGCCGAGAAGAGCGACATCGTGCGGTACTTCGCCGAACGCGACTATGCGGCGGAGATCTTTTACGTTGTGCAGCAGCATCCGCGCGGCCTGTGTGACGCGCTGTTCCGCGCCGAGCCTTTCGTGCGCGACGATCAAACGGTGCTCATCGGATTGCCCGATACCATCTGGTTCCCGGAGAATGCCTACACTCCGGCGATCAAGCAAAATGCCGACGTCAACCTGGTGTTGTTTCCGGTGCTGACCCCAGCGGTGTTTGATGCGGTCGTTTGCGATGAACTCGGCTACGTGGAGCGCGTGGAAGTGAAACGTCCGGACGCGCATTCGCACTGGATATGGGGAGCGGTTACGGCGCGTGGAAGCGCCTTCAGGGCGCTCAAGCGGTTGTGGGATGCGCGCCATCGCGAGGACGAATTCCTGGGCCATTTGCTGAACGCCTACATGGCGGCCGGGAATGTTGTGCGCGCCACTTTCGCAGGCGAACACTACATGGATGTGGGAACCCTCGAAGGCTATCACGCGGCGCAAGATTACCTGCGCGCCCAGAAGCTTCGCGGCCGCATTCTGGCAGCCTGACCCTCGCTTGGATTCAAGCCAACGCCGAATTCCTTTCAACCAGAGCGGTTGTAGCGGCGCTCAGGATGGCGCTCACCACGTTTTTTAATGGACGCTAAGTATTTCCGCGACACCAACCTTTATTTCTCCTTATTTCAAGCCAATTTAAAGGGCCCAAGCGCAGGCCCGCTTCTTCCACCCCCACCACGCGAACCAATGCGCGTGCCGGAATTCGGCTTCCGTATTTTGCTTAGGGATGCTAGGGCATAAAGGTTACTACCTTAGTACCTTTACTGTAGTTCATTTGGATTAAGTAGATACTAATCTCCCGCCAGCGGTGAACGGATTCGTAGCGTCGCCGCGAGTCTCTGCCGGCAGCCAGAAGTCAGGCGCGGGAGGATAACGTGCGCAAGGTCCTTGCTCTCATGGGAGCGTTGCTTATTTCAGTTGCGGCACTCGGCTCCACTGCATTCCAACCCACTACAACGCTCGCCCAGGAAACCGGAAATAATACCAATCTCACCAGTAGCTTTACCGGCACCACCAACGGCGATGTCAAGCCAGGGAACATCAGCAAGGTTGATATCCACACGCTGCTTTACAGCGGCGCAACCACGAAGGTATTCGCCCACTACATGCCGTGGTGGGGCGGCTCGGGCCACGTCAGCATCGGACTTGGCAATGAAGCCACTCCGTCCGTGGTCAACGCCCAGGTAGCCGACGCCGCCAGTCGCGGCATTAATGGATTCATCGTCGATTGGTACGGCCCGCAGAACACGCACCACAACACGGCGACGTTGAACGTCAAAGCGGCGGCGGAAGCGAGCACGAACTTCGAGTTCGCGATCTGCGAGGACTCCGGCTCGTTGAATGGTGCCGCCGATGTCACGACAAAACTGCTGAGCGACATTCAGTACATGGCCGACAACTACTTCAACTCGCCCCGTTATTTGTTCTGGAACGGACGTCCCGTCGTGTCGTTCTTTCTGAACACGTCTTTGGCAATCGATTGGGCCACCGTTCGTGCCCAGGCGGCGGGAAACCCCGTATTTATTTTCCGCAACTCCAGCGGCTTTACCGATACGGACTCCGACGGCAGCTTTAGTTGGACGAATGATTCCAGCAACGTCAACGACATGGGATTGACTACCGAGGACACTTTCTACAAAGCGGGACTTGCGCACCCGTCGCTGCTGACGATCGGTTCGGCCTACAAGGGCTTCAACGACACGATTGCGTCATGGGGATCGAACCGCATCAAAAACCAGCAGTGCGGACAGACCTGGCTGGCGATCTGGGCCGAAGCCGGTAAGTATTATTCCTCCGCCAACCAGCTTCCGTTTTTGCAGATTGCCACCTGGAACGACTACGAGGAAGGCACAGAGGTTGAGAGCGGTATCGACAATTGCGTCACCATCTCCGCCGCGCTGAGCGGCAGCACGCTGGGCTGGACGATCACCGGCCAGGAAAACACGGTCGATCATTACACGGTTTTCGCGTCCCAGGATGGAGTGAATCTGATGGCCGTCGAGCAGGTGGCAGCCGGCACGCATGCGGCCGACCTGAGCGCGCTGGGATTGCCGGCAGGGCAGTATTCATTCTTCGTGAAAGCCGTCGGAAAACCGACGCTGCTGAACCAGATGTCAGGCGCAGTCAGCTACACGGTGGCAGCTCCGGCCGTGATGCTGGCGGTGACTCCGACCAGCGGCATCGCACCGGTAACCGTGACCGCCTCGACCGCCGGTTCAAGTTGCTCGGGCGCTACCATCGCGTCCACACAAATCAATTTCGGTGACGGAACAGTGGTCAAAGCCGCCAGTGCTTCCCACGCTTACAACAGCGCGGGAACGTACACGGTGACTGCAACCGCAACCGGCAGCAATGGCTTGACCGGCACGGCGCAGCAGAAAGTGACGATTACGGCGAACAAACCTCCGGTGGTGGCGCTGTCGGTTTCGCCGGCAAGCGGAAGCGCACCGCTTTCGGTGACGGCTTCCACCGCCGGCTCGACCGCTCCGAATGGCTCGATCGCCTCCACCTCCATCGATTTTGGCGATGGAACGGCGGCGGCAAGCGGCGCGAGCGCGTCGCATGTCTACTCCGCCGCTGGAAGCTTCACGGTGAAGGCCACGGTGACCGACAACGTGGGTACGAAGGGAAGCGCGCAAACCTCGGTTAGCATCACCGCCGCCGCGCCCGTTCAGAGTTCCGGGGTGGCTGTGACAGCGCCGGTGAGCAGCTCATCTGTAAGCAATCCGGTGAAGTTCGTCGCCACGGCGAGCGCCAAGTCGGCGAAGATTACGGCGATGAAGATTTACGTTGACTCCGTGTCAAAGTACTCGGTGAATGCCGCCAGCATCAACACGACGTTGACGCTGAGCAGCGGCTCGCGCCACATTACCGTGCAGGCGTGGGATTCGACGGGTGCGGTTTACAAGAACTCCTTCACCATCACGGTGAAGTAAGTCTCAGGCGGATGCCATGGCATTCGGCTGAGACTTCTCGATGAAACTGAAGCATTGGGCGGGATCGAAAGGTCCCGCCATTTTCATGTGACCGCGATTGCCGCGCCGTATCCGCGAGGCGCCGATGTGCAGCACGGATTGACCGTTGCGCGCCGCTGCCGTTACAATCTTGTTGCACGCCTGAGTGATCGGCTGGCCCGCTGAGGGCCGCGCTCAATGTAAACCCCGCGAAAGCTGATTGGCTGCCGCCGGGGTTTCTGAAATGCCGAAGTGGCGGAATTGGCAGACGCGCATGGTTCAGGTCCATGTACTCGCAAGGGTGTGGGGGTTCGAGTCCCTTCTTCGGCACCAAAGATTTTGAGTTTGAAGCCCTGCTGAAAAGCGGGGCTTTTGCTTTTTCGACTCAACTCCCACATCTGCTAACTACAGCAGATATGGGGCACCCTCCAGGAGAGTAGAGATGTGGGCCACCCGCCCCCGCTAGCGCTTGACCATCGCGAGTATCTCGCGCACCCGAGCTTCGTTTCCGTTGTTCGTGCGAATATTCTCACCCCTTCCGATGCTGGGAATAATAGCGGCACTCATTCGTGACCTTGCAGAGTTCACAGCTTGGGATGAACTTGTCGCCGAGACATACACCGCGTTCAAGCCCAATATCTTCACTTCTGACTTGTCCGTAGCATACAAATACGATGTCGATGTACCTAATAGGGCTGGCTGGTGGCCCACTCAACGCGTGGTTCGTTGAGTGGGGCAGTTGGGCGGTATGTTCCGTGATAACTACCCCACTCAAGCGCAACTGCGGCGCTTGAATGGGCCACCCGCCCCGAACAATCCCCCATCCGGAAAGAGTAGCGCTTCGTCAAACCAACTCCCACATCTGGCGGGTGGCCCAGTTCTCATATCAACCCTGACGGTGCCCCACATCTGCTGCAGTTAGCAGATGTGGGACTTTGATTTCAATTCACCAGGGCCGAATCTGCAACAGGCTCGGCGGTTCTCCCCTCCGCCGGTCCGCCGTCCATCGCGACTCGATTTGCACCGGTCCGATTTCGGCCGCCGCGTAGTGCCGGAAGCTGCTCCAATTCCAATCCTCGGGTTTCTCCGCCAACCCCCGCTGCACCGGATTGTGATGGATGTAGTGCAGCTTCTCGACGAAGCTTTCATGGGTACGCACGTTGTGGTCGTAGTAACGCTTCTGCCACAAGGGAACATCGAGTTCCGCTCGACGGCTCATGGCTCGGCGCGCAACGGAGATCTTCAGAGCCTGAATTGCCTTCGCCAGCACTTCCACTTCCGGTTCGGACACGAGCAGATGCACATGCTCTGGCATCACGACATACCCGTACACCAGAAAACGATAGCTTCGCCGCGTTCGCTCCAGGCATTCGACGAACATGTCGCGGAGCCATACGTCTCGCAAATGCGGTAGCCTTTGATAACAACTGAAAGTCACGAAATGAGTCTGCTTCGATTGCTGATAGCGCTTCAGCCCGTCCGTCATGCGGAAAGAGTAGCACTTCGTTAAACGAACTCCCACATCTGCTAACTGCGGCAGATGTGGGGCACCGTCAGGAGACCGAACAATTGAAAAACGGAGCATACGGCGAAAACTGCAATCGATGATCGCAATGCGGGCGCTTCGTCGAGAGCTTCGCGCGCAAGCTTTCCGTTGACTGGTCGACGGATTTGCTGCATAATCCGCGGCGCTTGCAAGCGAAGATTTCCGGTTTTTGCCAGGGTGAACAATGATCAGGTTCAAGGGTTATCGCCGTCCAGACGGAGCTACCGGCATTCGTAATCACGTACTTGTTATTCCTTCTGTCGTGTGCGCAAACCGTGTAGCTCGCGGCATTGCGCAGCAGGTTTCGGGCGCTACCTGGATAGAGCATCAGCATGGCTGCGCGCAGTTGGGGGCCGATGCCGAACTAACCGCACAAGTGTTGACTGCGCACGGCACCCATCCGAACGTGTTTGGCGCGGTCGTGGTTGGCCTGGGGTGCGAGACCAACCGCGCGCAGGATATCGCCGCCGCGATCCAAGCGAAGTGCCCGTACAAGCCGGTAAGTCTCGTCATTATTCAGGACGAAGGCGGCTCGGTAAAGGCGACCGCTGCCGGGGTTACGGCGGCACGCCAGATGGTGACGGAGGCTTCCTGCCAGGAGCGCGAATTCGTGGATGCTTCCGCCCTCATCCTTGGCACAGAGTGCGGCGGCTCCGATGCGTGCTCCGGCATTTCGGCCAACCCGGCTCTGGGCGCGGCCAGCGACATGCTCATCGATGCGGGAGGCAGCGTCATCCTGGCGGAAACGACCGAACTGATCGGAGCTGAGCATCTGGTTGCCGCTCGTGCCGTGAGTGAAAGCGTTGCCCGGCGTTGCTACGAAGCAATCGAACGCTGCGAAGCCGGCGCCACGGCAATGAAAGTGGACATGCGCGGCGGCCAGCCGACGCCCGGCAACATCGAAGGCGGGCTCTCCTCGATCGAGGAGAAGTCGCTCGGCTGCATCTACAAGGCGGGCACCAGGCCGTTGCAGGATGTGATCGAATACGCCGCGCCGGTCACTAAGAAGGGACTGGTATGGATGGATACTCCAGGCCACGACATCGAGCAGATCACGGGTATGGTGGCCGGGGGTTGTCAACTGGTGGTCTTTACCACCGGCCGTGGCACTCCGTGCGGCTCACCGATTGCTCCAACCATTAAGGTGGCCACCAATACCGCGATGTTCGAGAAGATGAATGACAACATGGATCTCAACGCCGGCACCATTATCAGCGGCGACGAGAGCGTCGATGAGGTCGGCATACGCATTTTTCAGGAAATGCTGGAGGTGGCTTCCGGCAAGCTGAGCAAAGCGGAGGCGCTGGGCTTCAACGATTTCGCCATCAAGCGTATCGGACCGACCATGTAGCCGCGATGGAGGGGATCATGGGCAAGATCAAGGTAATCGTCATGAAGTCATCCGACAACGTCTGCACGGTTGTCGAGAGTATTGAAGCGGGAAGCGTGATTGCCGTTCAAGACAAAGGGGAGCAGATCAGCATCACGGTCAGCGAGAGAATTCCGTTCGGACACAAGTTTGCGATCCGCCCAATCCAGCACGGCGATTCAATCATCAAGTACGGCGAGGTGATCGGCGTGGCCACGCGTGAGATCGCACCGGGCCAGCATGTCCACGTTCACAACCTGGAAAGCCGTCGAGGCCGGGGAGATAAGTAGCGCCGCGCGGAGCCTTGCGGCAGACCCATCATCCCCGCCGCTGACGGAAGTCCATTGGTTACCGCACGTAGTACCACGGCCTGCCGTAGACGACCACGCCCGGCGGGTATGGGTATGGGTACGGATACGGATAAACGTGCGGATAGGCGCTATCGGCGCGCTGGTTGCGCACGCGGCACCACTCGTCGAAGGCGTCGGGCGCAGGATCTTTGTGGCGTTCGTAAGCGGCCGCGGCTGCCGCCAGCCGAACCTGCTCGTGCGCCTTCACGCGCACTACCGGCAGCTCGCCGGTGACGCTACCCTCGCCCTTCCAAACAGTGATCGTGGTGGTGTTTGCTTTCGGGTCGACATCAAAGCGGTAATCGCCCGACTTGGTGAGGGTAAATGAGCCGTTGCCGCTATCCACCTCATAAATTTCGCCGCCAAAGAGATGGTGCACGTGCAGATTCAAGGTTCCCTGGTGGAGGCGCACCTGGACCGTACGGCGATCGACGTTGACGATGGTCAGACTCGTCTCCGAGTTCAATTGCATCAAGCCGGTGCCGACGTTCAGCTCTGCCCGGGCAGTCTTGTCCGTCCATACGTTGTCGGCGTTTTTCAGCGGATCGTTGGACACGGCCGCGACCCAACTGCCGGTTCCGTGGGGTTGAATCGAGACCGTTCCGTTGATGTATTGCAAGACAGCAATACGTCCACCCGGAGCGGCCGGGGCGGCAGTTGCGAACACCGCCCCCAAAAGCAACAGCATCAGCGCTGCCCAATACTTACGACCAAGAACGTTCATGCCGGATCCTCCCCGCTGATAATCCGCAACCACCTAACCTTTATGTCCGCTGCCGCTCGCATGACCACCACCACTCGAGTGACCACCACCGGACTTAGCGCCTGATCCATGGCTCGTCGATGTCCGGGGAGCGCTTGCTCCCGAACCGCCGCTAGGCCGGCTGCCTGCGGATCGGGCAGGGCTCGCGGAGGAACGATTAACTACTCCACCGGGGCCGGGCCGGGGGACGCTTGCCGAAGAATGGTTAACTGCTCCGCCGGGCCGAGGAACGCTTGCCGAAGAACGATTCACTGCTCCGCCGGGCCTGTTCACGCCGGCAGCACGGTTGACACCAGCACGGTTGAATCCTCCAGCGGGCCGCGCGTAAGCTCCCCGCGCCCCAAAATTCCGAGGCGGACCACCCGGGCGGTTGAATCCGCGGTTCACTACGGTCGTGCTGCGAGTGCTGAAGGTGTTGTGGTTAAAGAAGACGGTACGACCGCCCCATCTCGGCCCCCATCCGCATCCCCAGTGGCCCCATCCCCAGCCCCAGTGCGCAAAGACGCCGATACCAATCCCGAGTCCAAAGCCGATTGCCAATCCACCCCAGAAAATCCCCGGAGGCGGATAGTAGTAGAAGCCGGGATACGGTGGGAACGGCGCTCCATAGACCGCCCAGGGGTCATACACCGGAACGTAGACCACCGTCGGATTGGCTGGCGCAATCGTAATCGCGCCGCTATCGGTGGTCACCACCTGCTGCGGCGTGCTGCGCAACTGACCTGCGGTCTGTGCCTTCTGGCGCATCGCCTGCACTGCATCCATCACGTCCTGTGGCTGATTGTAGTAGGCATTGCCCAGGTCGGTCGTCCACTGAATGTTCTTGTCCAACTGCGCGAGCACGGTCGGAAACGCCGTAAGCGCCTTCACGCTCGGGTCCCAGTTTTGGTTTTCCGCACCGGCAGCAATCTGTTCCGCGGGGGCACTGCCCTGTGCCTGCCTCCAACGATCTGCCTCCACCACTTGAGTGGGATAAGTTGCGGCTGCAAGAACCTGCGCCAGCAGCGCGTCGGGATAGAGCGCGATTGGCGCTACCAGTTGGTTCAACTGCTCAGCCGACAAGAGCTGTCCCTGCGGTACTGGCTGACCGTCATCCGCTACCGGTGGACTGGACGGTGCGGCATCTGGAGGCATTGGCACGGATTGCGCAAACGCGTCACCCTGCATCATCGGAATCATGATCATCAGCGCGCTAAGCACGACTGCCAGCCCCTGCCGAGTCAATTGTCCGATTCTCTGTCCAGCAGCAGCGGCGTCCTGACCAGGTTGAAGAATGCCGTGCAGCATCTCTTTCAACCATCCGGCTTTTCTTGTACCTATGTCGAATTTCATAAATCTCACTCCTCAAACGCCTGCACATTCCCAACTCGTTAATGCAAACCCGGCTCGGGGTACGTAGTTTTGCCGGGGGCAGCGGAACTTTTTCATGCCCGTAGGCACGTTCGTGACTTGCCGGCGCGGGCCAGGTTCAGCAGCCGTCCCCGACGGCAGAAAAGCTGTCTCTGCAAAAGATTGAGCCCGAGAAACCTTGAACTAGGGCCCATCCGGCTGGTTCAGAGAAGCCTCCTGGCCCCATCTTAGCGAGCGATCTGCTCTGGGTCCAGCTTGTAATCAGTGTATTGAATGGTGAGCATAGCCGTGCCGCCAAGCAACACGTTGGTGACCGACTTGTTAGAGGCAGGCAGCCAGAATTCGCCGACCTTTTCATAGCGGTGCTCGATTCGAGTTTTTTTGATCCAGATAGAAGGATTCTTCGCCGGCTCGGCGTCGATCGATTCCACCGCAAAGTCGGCTTCATTTACGCATATTTCGCCACGATACAAGTACTTATTATCCCGCACCGGTTCTACCCGCAAACGGTAGCAGACCCCATATTGGCTGGCCTTCCTTCCCAACAGCTCAAATTTGTAGTTATCCGGTGTCAGGGCAGTTCGGCTCTGATTAGCGATGTCGGCGGCGTCCTTTTCGCTTTCCAGCAGCCTCTTCAGCACGCGGTTCTGGATCAACTTTGAGCCCGATTGCGAGGTGATGTCGAAACTCTTTGTGGCCGGAGCCGAATAGTGGGCCATTACGGTCATATTGGCTTCCTGGTGCCCGGAAAAGCCTTGGTAGTCCAGCTTATAGACACGCTTGCCGCTGAAACCCCGCAGGGCGTGAGCCCGCTGCTCATTGGCCTGAACCAAACGGGTGACAATCTCTTCGGCGGTCAGGCTAGGCGCGCCGGTCGTCGCGGCCTGCGTCTCCGGAACGGGCGGTGCGAATGGATAGGCTTGTACGGCAGCCGACGCCACGCAGAAAACCACAGTTAAATAGACGAGGACTTCGGAGCAACGAGATCTTGGCATTAGATTTTTTATCGCTTCGGTAGAACGTGAATGCTACCCTGGGCAGCACTCAGATCAGGGACGATCAGTGTAAAATAGCAAGTTCATTCCCATTAGCTGAAGTTGAGCCGGTTGTTCCACTACCCTGGTAGAGAATGCGGGGTTCCGCTTCCGAAACTCCGCCGCAATGATAACTTGGTTCTAATTGAGGAGGCTTCATGAAGGACATCGTAGTTGTTTCCGGTGTGCGCACCGCGATTGGCGCTTTTGGCGGTTCGCTGAAAGATTTTAGCGCGAGCGACCTCGGAGGGATAGCAATTCGCGAGGCCGTTAAGAGAGCGGGAATCGCGCCCGAGCAGGTTGACGAAGTGGCCATGGGCTGCGTAGGCCAGGCAGCGGAAGATGCTTACCTCTCCCGCTTGGCCTCGGTAAAGGCTGGCATTCCGGCTGAAGCGACGGCCATAACCATAAATCGCCTCTGCTCCTCGGGACTGCAATCCATTGTGACCGCGGCCATGGAGATCACCTCCAACTTCGCCGAGATCGTGGTTGCGGGCGGCGCGGAGAGCATGAGCAATCTGCCGTATTACCTCCGCAATGCGCGTTTTGGTTACCGCATGGGGCACGGCGAACTCGAGGACGGGCTGGTCACGGCTCTGAGCGATCCGTTCACGCGGAATCACATGGGCATCACGGCGGAAAACGTGGCCGAGAAATACCACGTGACCCGCGATCAGCAGGATCAGTTCGCGCTGGAGAGCCAGCAGAAGGCCGCCAAGGCCATCGCCGCCGGTCTCTTCAAGGACGAGATCGTTCCCGTCAAGGTCAAGGTCAGCAAAACCGAGGAGAAGAGCTTCGACACGGACGAACATCCGCGCAAAACCACCCCTGAATCGCTGGCCAAGCTGCGCCCGGCCTTCAAGAAGGATGGAACGGTAACCGCCGGCAACGCTTCGGGAGTCAACGATGCGGCTGCCGCCGTCGTCGTGATGACTAGCCAAAAAGCGGCTGCGCTCGGGCTAAAGCCTATTGTGCGGCTGGTGGACGCGGCTGCCGCCGGCGTACCTCCGGAGATCATGGGCATCGGGCCGGTCCCGGCGGTGAAAAAGCTGCTTAAGAAAACCGGCGTCAAGCTGGATGACATCGGCGTCATCGAACTGAACGAAGCCTTCGCGTCGCAGTCCGTGGCTTGCATCAATGAACTGGGGTTGAACCCGTGCAACGTCAACGTCAATGGCGGAGCCATCGCCCTGGGCCACCCCATCGGAGCCAGCGGATGCATCATCACCATCAAGCTGATCAATGAGATGGTTCGTCGCAAGAGCAAGTATGGCCTGGCGACTCTTTGCATTGGCGGCGGCCAGGGTCTGGCCGTCCTGTTCGAGCTGTGTTAGCCGGACTGATATGAGTGACGTTCAGTTGCATCACGTGGGTCTCCTCATGCCGACCGAAGAGGCCGCTCAGCAGTTTATGAAGCTGATCGGCCTCGAGGAAGACCACCGTGGCTACGTGCCGGAATACAAGGCTCTTTGCATTTTCGCCAAAGGCAATGGAGCCACTCCGGTGGAACTGATCATCCCTCAGGGCGGGAAGCTCAGCGAGTACAAGGCCGGCAAGCCGGTCATTCATCACCTCGCGTTTGCGGTGGAAGACATCAGAGCAGTGCAGGCCGAATATGCCGCGAAAGGAATGCCTTTGCTTGACGAACAGCCGGTGCAGGGAGCCGGCGACTTCGTGGTAAATTTCCTGAAGCCACGGCATACCGGCGGGATCTTAGTAGAATTCGTGCAGAACATGCGCTAGAACCTCTTATGAAAACTGTGATTCTCGCTGGAGGCTACGGTACCCGGTTGCAGGAAGAAACAAGCCTGAAGCCCAAACCGATGGTCGAGATCGGTGGCCGCCCGATCTTGTGGCACATCATGAACATCTATGCCGAGCATGGTTATAAGGATTTCGTCCTAGCTCTCGGCTACCTGGGCGAAGTTGTCAAGAGCTATTTCCTCAACTATCATTTTCTGCGTAACGACTTCAGCATCAACCTGGGAACAGGCGAGTTGACCCTCCATCCGGCGGAGCAGGACGACTGGCAGGTTCACCTGATCGACACCGGCCTGCGAACCCAGACGGGTGGCCGCATCAAGCGATTGGCGGACATTATCGGCAAGCAGACGTTCATGCTGACGTATGGAGACGGGGTCGCGGACGTGGACGTAGGGAAACTTGTCGCCTTTCACCGCAGTCACGGCAAACTTGCCACGGTAACCGCTGTGCGCCCCCCGGCGCGCTTCGGTGGGCTCGTATTCGATGATAAGAGCCGTGTCGCTGCCTTCTCCGAGAAGTCACAACTGGGGGAAGGCTGGTTTAGTGGCGGCTTCTTTGTCCTGGAGCCGCAGGTACTAGACTATATTGCGGGCGATGAAACCCTTTTTGAACGAGAACCACTGGAATGTCTGGCCGCGGAAGGCCAGCTCATTGCCTACCGGCACGAGTCTTTCTGGCAGTGCATGGACACCCTGCGCGACGTGCGCTTGCTGCAATCTCTTTGGGACGCCGGCAAGGCGCCTTGGAAGGTTTGGTGAAGCGTGGCGTCGACCTTAAGGCAGCGTTGCGGGAAGATATGGCGCAAGTGACAGAGACGGGCAAACAATTCTGGGTGGGCAAGCGCGTCCTGATCACCGGCGCGTCCGGCATGGTCGGTTCCTGGTTGGTGAAGGAGCTGCTTGCCCTCGGAGCGCGGATCTCCGTGCTGGTCCACGATTCCGATCCGCAAGCGGAGCTGTTCCGCAGCGGCGATATCCACTCTTGTAGCGTGGTGAACGGTTCCCTGGCGGACTACTGGAGTGTGGAGCGCGCGGTCAATGAGCAGGAGGTGGACACTGTCTTTCACCTCGGGGCGCAGACCATTGTGGGTACAGCCAATCGCTCTCCCCTGCCAACCTTTGAAGCCAATGTTCGCGGCACCTACAACCTGCTGGAGGCCTGCCGGGTACATGCCGCGATGGTGCAGCGTGTCGTCATAGCTTCCAGCGACAAGGCTTATGGAGACCAGGAGCAGTTGCCCTACACGGAAGCCGCGCCGCTGATCGGCCGGCATCCGTACGATGTCTCCAAGAGTTGCGCCGACCTGATTGCACAGGCTTACCACCACACCTACAAATTGCCGGTGGCGATTGCGCGTTGCGGAAACGTGTACGGAGGCGGTGATCTCAATTGGAGCCGCATTGTGCCCGGCACCATCCGCGAGTTTCTCCGCAACCGGCCGATTGTGCTGCGCAGTGACGGTACCTACATCCGGGACTACATCTACGTAAAAGACGCCGCCCGCGGCTACCTGCGCCTGGCCGAGTGCCTCGACGACCAGCGGGTCCGCGGCGAAGGTTTCAACTTCAGCACCGAGTCGCCGCTCACCGTGCTGCAGATCGTGGAGGCAATCCAGAAGCTGATGCGGCGCGAGGACCTGCAGCCCGTCATTGAAAACTCCGCATCGGGCGAGATTCGGAACCAGTGGCTATCGGCCGCCAAAGCCCGGGACGTACTGGGGTGGCGTGCGGAATACGACCTTGAATCCGGATTGGCCGAAACCGTGGCCTGGTACCGCCTATACCTGAGAGGTTCGGCCAGTGCTGCCCTATGATCGACGGTGTTGAAGTTCATCCGCAGCGGCGGATTTCGGACGAGCGCGGCGTGATCATGCGCATGCTGCGCCGCGTCGACCCCTGGTCGAGAAATTCAGAAAGATATATATCTCGGTCGTTTATCCGGGCATGATCTAAGGAGAAATCAATCAAGTGAGAGCTCTGATTATTGGAGCTTCGGGGCTGGTGGGCGCGTCTGTCTCCCGGGTGCTGGGACGAAATGGCGCCGAGGTTACTGGTACCACCTGGGGCTCCGAGATACCTGGACTTCGCCTGCTCGACATCGCCAACGGCGAGGTGGTGCGGGAGGTCTTTTCGGCCGTTCTACCGGAAGTGGTGGTGTTGGCGGAGAACACGCCGGATGGCATGGACCGTTGCGAGTGTGAGCCCGGGCTCGCCGAGGCCGTAAACGTGGAGGGCACGTGCCACGTGGCATCGGCTGCCGCCGCTTGCGGCGCCCGTCTGGTGTACTACTCCAGCGATGACATCTTCGATGGCATGCTCGGCCCATATTCCGAAGACGAACCGCCATCTCCGCTGAGCGTGTATGGAAAGAGCCAGTGGACGGCCGAGGAACTGCTGCGGGAACTACTGCCCGGCCGTCATCTGATTATCCGTACCACAGCCGTGTACGGATGGAACCGTACCTCGCCGAACTTTGCCATGTTCGTCTGGGCGCAATTGCAGGCTGGAAAGCGGATTCGGGTGGCCAACGATCAGTGGTGCAACCCCACGCTGGCCGATTATCTCGCCGAGGTCACGGCGCAGTTGATTGACATGGGCACGGCCGGAGTCGTCAACGTGGCCGGCCGCGAGCGCGCAACGCGTTTCGATATGGCGGTTGCCCTGGCGCGCACGATGGCGCTCGACAAGGATCTGATAACTTCGGTCACCACCGCGGAGTTGGGTCAGTCTGCCCGGCATCCGTTGCAGGGCGGTCTCAAGACAGAAAAACTCAGGCGTCTGCTTGGTACCGAACCGCTGACCTTGGCGGAGTCGATGCAGCGGTTGCGCCGGGCATGGCGCGCCGACACGCATGTGACGCATGGTTCGGCCGCGGTGTCGTCGGAGGCTCTTCGCCTGAAGAGCGAAATCAATACCAAGGTCGCTGAATACTACCGGCTGGTGCATGCTCCGAAGGCGTTTGTTCCGTTCCAAAGCCGGGTCAACTATGCCGGCCGCGTCTTCGGCGCAGAGGAGATGGTGAACCTGGTCGACAGCGCCCTGGATTTTTGGCTTACTCTCGGTCCCTGGGGCGAGTTGTTCGAGCACAAGATGAAAAAGTGGCTGGGGCTGCGCGATTTCGCGCTGGTGAACTCGGGATCGAGCGCCAACCTCACCGCGGTGATGGCGCTGATGTCGGCGCAACTGCCCAACCCGTTGCGCTCCGGGGACGAGGTCATTACTCCGGCCGTCACCTTCCCGACCACGGTTTCGCCCCTTGTCCACAGCGGAATGATCCCGGTTTTCGTGGATTGCGAAGCCGGCACGTACAACATAAATCCCAATCTGATTGAGGAAGCGATTGGCCCGAAGACGCGCGCCATCATGGTGCCGCATACGTTGGGGAACCCCTGTGACCTGGACGCGCTTTGCGATCTGGCGCGGCGCCACAATCTTTTCCTGGTCGAAGATGCGTGTGACGCCCTGGGTTCGAAGTTTCGCGGACGTCTCATCGGCACCTTCGGCGATCTCTCTACGTTCAGCTTCTTTCCCGCGCACCATATGACCATGGGAGAAGGCGGAGGAGTGGCGACCAACGATCCGCGCCTCGCCCGTATCGTCCGGTCTGTCCGCGACTGGGGACGGGATTGCTGGTGCGCTCCCGGGGAATCGAACACCTGCGGGCGGCGTTTTGGCTGGCAACTTGGAGACTTGCCGCGCGGATACGACCACAAGTACATCTACTCGAACCTCGGCTACAACTTCAAACCCACGGAGATGCAGGCCGCCATCGGCGTGGCCCAGCTCGATCGGCTGCCGGAATTTTGCGACCGGCGCTGCCGGAATTTCCAGGTGCTGTACAAAGGGCTGCAAGAGTTTGAAGATCGTTTGCTGCTGCCGCGGCTTGATCCCCGTTCCGACCCAGCTTGGTTTGGCCTGCCGCTTACTGTGCGCGACGGGACCAGTCGCAATGAACTGGTGCAGTTTCTGGAGGCCGCCAACATCGAGACCCGCCAGATTTTCGGCGGCAACATTCTGAAACAGCCCGCCTTCCGGGACGCGCCCAGCCGGATTCACGGAACGCTGGAGCAGACCGATCGAGTCATGCGCGACTCGTTCTTTATCGGCGTCTATCCAGGCCTGACGAATGCCATGCTGGAATTTGTGTTGGAGCGTTTCGCGGCATTCTTCAAGGTGTCGTGAACCGATGATGATTCTTGGCTGTTCATCTCATAAGCTGAAAACGGCAGTCATTAGTTGTACGATTCACGGTTAAATTGCAAATTCAAACGACTCAGTAAATCTGAAAGCGGGGGAGCTGATGGATTATCAGGAACTCATTGCGGCGGCCGAAGCGAACTTAATGGCCAAGAGCATTCTTAAGAATTATTCCGTGGGCGAAGGGGTCCATTTCAGGCAAGGGACAGAGACGAATCACGCTAATTGTTCCAGTCGGGAGTATTTTGAGCGGCTCGCGTTCAAATTCAGACTGATTGACTCCGCGGAAGCCTCCACCGAGATCACCCTGTATAACCACAAGTTTAAGACTCCAATTTTGAGTGGGGCTCTCTCGTCAATGGGTGATGTCGCCGAGAAACCTTTGATCAAGGTTGCTTCAGGAATCAAAGATAGCGGGTCGATGATGTGGCTTGGAATTGTGTCTTCAGAGCAATTCAAAGAGGTGGTTGAAACCGGCGTTCCCACGGTCAGAATCGTCAAACCTTTTCGGGATACTCAGGCCATGATCAAGGAGTTGAAAGAGGCTGAAGAAGCAGGAGCGATTGCTGTCGGAACGGACATTGACTTTTTCTATGGGGCCAAGCGGGGAGATAAACCGGCCGCTCCCAAAACCATGGGGCCAAAAAGCGCGGAAGAGCTGAAGATGTTGGCCAGGGTTACGAAACTCCCCTTCATCCTGAAAGGCGTGTTGAGTGCCGAGGATGCCGAGAAAGCTTTGGCCATTGGAGCCGGAGGAATTGTGGTTTCCAACCACGCGGGCGTGGTGATCGACTATGCGGCGCATCCGCTGGAGGTGTTGCCGGAGATTAAGAAGGTGATTGGCAACCGGATGCCCATTTTCGTCGACAGCGGATTCCGGCGCGGTTCGGATGTGATGAAGGCTTTGGCTTTGGGTGCGGATGCCGTTCTTGTCGGGTGGGCTTTGGTCATGGGCCTGGCCGCAAACGGCAGCCAGGGGGTTGCGGAAATGGTCGATATCCTGACGGCCGAGCTGCAACGAATCATGAGCGTGACCGGATGCAGGCGGGTGTCGGACATCGACAGTGGAGTTCTGGTGGCGCGGCACCATTTTGCAAGCACAAAGTAGGTCCCGAGCTGGTCGGGAGCGGCAGAGTATTTCAGCAGTAGGGAACAAAAGGCGGCTCGATAACCCCAACATGCGCAACTACGGCGCACGTTGGGGACCCCGCTATTTCGTTATCAAACTGCGAGAGCCGTCGGTTTCAGGTCCTCTCCGATTTTCTTATGCATCGATTCTTCGTATATTTTGAGCGTCTGATCCGCGATCACGTCCCACCGCAAGAAAGTTTCCGCCCTCTTCAACAATTGGTTTCCCAGTTGGCGCCTGCACGGTTCATTGTCCAGCAGCTCGATAATCCGCTCTGCCAAATGCTCGGGACTATTCTCATCAACCCAGACTGCCGTATCGCCCAGATGGTCAGGCAGTCCGGCCTTGCGGGTACACACGATTGGCAACTGACAAGCTGCTGCCAGCGATGCCGCAAAGCCGGCAAAACTCCCCGTATAGGGAAGAACACATAGCAGGGAACGCTGATATAAGCGAACCGTTTCCTCTTCTGGAAGCTGGTTCAGCCACGCAATCTTGTCGGCCACTCCATGTTGTTCGGCAAGTTGGAGCGCTTCCTGCGGGGTAGCCGTTCCGTAGTGCCCATGAATCTTCAGGAGAGGCGTATTCGCCGCCATTTTTCCTTGAATGATCGACATGGCCTTAAATAAAGTTTCAATGCCTTTGCCTGACATCAATTTGTGCCCGCCATAGAACACAATGCCTTCCCTGGAATTCTCCGGCAGTGGGGCAGGCAGATTTGTGCCGTGCAATACGATATGAATCTTCTCCTGCTGGACACCAAGGCGAATGAGATGCTGCCTCATCTCTTCGCAATGCACGATGATCCCGTCGGCCAGATTGTAGACCGCGTTTTTTCCCGGGAATCTAAGCTGGTCCGCATCCAGTTCATGAACCGTAACGATCCTGCTCGCGTTCGAGGGCTGTTGCAGCCAAGTAAAAACAACCTTTGATCCGTAAGCGTTAAGGATCTGCTGAAAGTGGACCACTTCCGCATTCTTCGACATGCTTGCGTATCGCTTCCCCCGAACCGGAAGCAGCACGTTCAAGGCTACGGATTTCAGCGGTCTCTTCCACGCTTTTTTCGAAAGAGTATCCGCGAAAATCGGCATTTCAAAGTAGTCGCATTGAGCCCTTGGAATCTGGAACTGTCTGCTCACTTCGATGGGGTCCCCGCAGCCGCAGTTCGAGCCCACCCATTGCACGGTGTCGCCCGTCTTTTTCTCAATCGCCGCTTTCAACGAACTGGCATACGAGCCAAAGGACGTCTTGAATGGGCAACAAATGATAGTCATCCGCATGGTAACTTTTCCTTTTCTTACTTCGAATTTCCTGCCGGGGAACCAGGGGTGAATGCGTGATTCACTCTTGTGAACTCGATTGACCTGTTCCGTCCGCTTTCTTGCGGGTGTTCGACTGCGCTGTCTGTTCAGTCCTTCGCTTGTTGCGCCGCGCCAAGCGGTCTCGTAAGCTCCGCCGCAGCTTGCCCAACATCGGAAACACTCTTGTTCTGATCTGGCAAGCGAGCTGCGGGCGGAACCCTGGAGCGAATACGAAGCCTCTGCGGTGCGGCAGCGTCTCCTGCGTCCACAACTCCTTGTAGTGGTCCCTGGAACCGCCAAAAAACAGCTCTGGAATCCGGTTTCCGGCGCATTCCTCCAGAATCGAGTTGAACAACAAATGACCAGGGCCGCCGCGACGCAACGCCTCGCTAAACGCAATTTTCATGGGGAAGAAACAGTCTTGCGTCATCACGCTGAACGCTCCGGCTGCCAGCGTGCCGTTCACTTCGAGCGCGTGTAAGGAGAAATAACCGCGGTCGGCGCCCTGCCGGGCAATCTGATCGTAGAAAGCGCGCGTTTCCGGCTCGCAACTAATGGCCGATCCCTCCCGGCCCTTCCAGCCTGCGGCTTCCAAGTCGAAAAACTGTTGCAAAGCCGTGGGGTCCGGATGCATCCACCGAGTGATTTTGGGTTTGGCTCCCGTCTCCGCCTCAAGCACGCGGGCATAGCGACGCAATTCATGACGAAAATGCCGGCTTGTGCCTCCCAACCACGTAAGCCGCCCGTTGCCGTCAGGTTGCATCCGCAAGATGGGACTGTCCTGAATGGGAAGCGTGCTGGTGAGATAGCCATCCTGGTTGGCCCGCGCTAACAACTCTTCGCACGCGCCGTTTCGGGGAAAGTAAGGAAGTTCCAGAACATGCCATCCGGACATGCCCTTTAACGAGTGCCACAGGGCTTGAATGGAAGCTTTTCCAGCCGCACAGGCACTGCGAAGAATCTCGAACCGGACTGAATGCACGTTGGCCGCGCCCGTGAGTTTTACCAGCGGAACGCCGGCATACCAACATCTTTTCCGGACCATCGGTAAAACAGCTACCAGCCGCTCACCGGCGTTGGCGGTCAGCAAAACAATTTCGCTGTTGGGTTCAAATGCTCGAAGATAGGCGGCGATCCATTCCGGACGATGGAAGGGCGCACTCCTGGTCTCTTCGCATAATTTTTGCCAGCGATTCGCAAGGCGGTGAATTACTTCGTCCCGGCCAATATCGATTTCCGTGGTAACTTCAACTTCCACTGCAACGTTTGCAACGTTCGCGGACATTCCATCTCCAAGATAACAAGCGGCTTGCATAAATTCCTGTGCCTGCGCAGCTCGAAGTCACGACCATCGAGAGAAAAGCACCCGTCGAGTAACTTAGAATGCTCTGGAAGGTGAGCTGTTGCCCTGGAAATTGAGGAACTTCCGAGGCGTGGCAATGGGCATCCAAAATTCGGGGGCCCGCTTGTGCGGGCCGGCAGCAACTTGAGCGTGCTTCAGGGATTTGGGCGCGATTTCGCACCGGGGCTGCCGCAGAAGTATTCACAGGAACTTCCTAATTGTTCGTGGGTTTCAGCCGTCGAGAACGGAAGAGGCCATGGCTGCTAAGCCAGAAGGGTCTCGGCGGGACCGATCTTAAAAGTGGAGGAGTGCAAATGCTAAGAAAGCAAGTTCTTCTGTCGATGGTTGTGCTGTTCCTGCTTTGTTCTCTTGCGCCCGCGCTGCATGTGCAGGAGTGGGTGTTTCTCGGCGAGTCGCACGTAGACGGACAGGTGGACCACGACAAAATTGAAGTCGGCAAGGCCAGAGGCCGATATCACGCTCTGCAGATTCGGGTGCGGGTCGCCCCGATCCGGTTCGAGCGTGTGGTTGGCACTACGGAGACGGGACTTCAGAGACACTGCATATACGCGAAGTCATACGTGAAGGCGATCAAACTCGTCCGATCCGGCTTGCCGGAGGAGAGCGCTTCGTAAAGAGCCTGGAACTATGGTACAGCCGGGCCAATCCGGATTCGCGACGGCCCGAGGTACGCCTGTGGGGTATGCGATAAGAGTCCGGCGATGCGTGACGAGCCCGAGTTCTCACGCGGGTGCCAGTTCAGGGGCCGCACATCTCGCGGCCCCGCCCCCGCAGCGCCCTTGCTTCAATGGAAGAGGCTGCGGACTGCGTTAGCCAAAGACTAGCCTAAGAACATGGCTACGCGCCCTAGTGACGGCGCAATGCGAGTTGCTGGCCAGCGGATTCTTCCCGTCCCTACGTGGGTCACTTAGATCTCGAAACCGCGTTCGCGGAAATCAATGAACGCCACCCCCACCTGACCGACCAGATTCCAGCCTCATCTCCTCGAAGTCGAAAGAGGGGTGATAAGCACAACAACGTAATGGCCCGCTGAAGGCTCAATGGGCCGTTACGTCGCGACTCACTTCACCCCGAAATCACGGTCTTTAGCTCTTTCTGGAGCAAGTCTCTCAGCTTTGCTTTGCCCCAGGTTGAGATGAGTGTATCGACAGCCGATCTGGCTGCCCAGCACTCAAACCCGGAACCCATAGCGCTCTCCAGCAGAGCCTTGGTCACCGCGTGCAGCCGGTCCACAATCCAGTTCAGAATATGTCCGACGCGCGCGGAGGTGATCGTGGCGCGAGGCGGTGCTAGGACTTCAGGAAGAGCAGTTCCGCAGAGCGGGATGATTGGGATCGAATCTTGTTGCTGTGGATCGAACAAGCCAACCACTGAGGTGCGCTCCGCAGCACCGAGTTTGCTTAGACCAGAAGCGATAATGGGGTTGGCGACCGAAAGGCGAAAGTGATCGCGAAGAAACTTCTGGCAATTACGTCGGCCGAGTTGATAGTCGTGTGCACGGAAACTACGCTCGAAGAAGCCACCAAAGGCGCTGAGCAATCCGCATTGCAACGCATCTTGATTTGGATTGTCCGCGTCCGACGGAGCCAGAACAAAGCGGCTGTACGACGTGCCACTCATCACCGCTGCCAGAGATTCGCCCTGGAAGCGCGATTGCGAGATCAGTGTAGTGAAGAGATTCGGCAACATGCCGAATACAGAGCTGTTCTTGTCGAAGCCGTAGCCAGGATCGTAGAGAGCATCGGCGGGAAATGGAGCGACCGTAAGGACTGCGCAGTTGGCTTTATCGGCGGGACGAGGATTTTCCAGGTCACCCGTTTGCACGTTCACCGTGGCCAGAGGGTTGTGGATGGCCAGGTAATCGTGCGCAAGTTGGAAAGGGTCATTGTCAGTGACGCCCCCATCGACGTTGAGGGTGGTATAGGTGTCGTCTGCATGGAGAGGCCAGTGTGGCGGAACAGCAGCGGGAGTGCTGGCTGAAATGGATTGCCACGGCGAATTCAGGTAGTCCTTCACGTTGCGATCGAGCTTGCGCGGAGCCAAAAAGATGGGAAACGCTCCTGTGGCCTTTGCTGCTTCTTTGAGGAGGGGCCATGCTCCGGCATTGGATCCAATCGGAAGCGGTTTTGCGGAGACAGATAGTGGCGGCGTGCTCGTACCGCAGACGGTCTCAAACTGCAACCGGTCGGCATAGTAAGCGATGTCTTCTTCGGCGGATCCATCGGCAGTACCGTTCAGCGAAAAGGGAACGCCCCGTACATTGGTCAGAGTGAGGAACAGCGTGAGTGAGTCCGATATATATGAGCGCGCTGTAGCTGTCCCTGGAACAATCGCGTAATCGGCGATCTCGTCGATAATGTTCGAATCCAGTAAGGATATGACCGGTTTTCCATCTTGTAGATCCGTGCTCTGCAAAAGAGGCTCAATGTCGATCTTATTGACCCAACTCTCGTAAAACTTATTCGTCGTGTCCCTTACATCTGGGTCAGCTGGATTTCGAATGTGTTGGAAACTGCCTTGCACCATGACCGCCGCAATGGCCGCACACATACCACCGGCGGAAGCCCCGGTAAAGACATCAATAGAAATGTCGTGAAGCGGTACGGCTGGACTTGGGGAAGCCTTTGCAGCATACCACTGCTCCAGAGCCTCCATAAGGAAGTCGAGAACGCCGGCCGTGTAAGCTCCAGCGGAGACGGCGCCTGCCATGTTTATGCCGAGGTGAAAGGTCCCATTGGTATTCCATTCTGGGGCCATGAGAGCTCCTTATCCTTGATGAGAAATTGCCTTTGAAGAAGTCCAAAGGCCTGGAACGAGGCTTACTCACTTTCCGCGGCGCCAAGTATAGGCCAGTTTTGCCGCATGCAGGCAAAATAATGATGGCGAGCGAAGAGTCCTGGATAATGCGCCGGTCGATTGCGTTGCATTCTCAGCAAGAGGCACTCTGCGGCTGTTCTTCACTGCATCTCGCGACAATCGCTTTTATGTTGTCGGTGAGCGGCGAGCCGTCACTCCACCGAAGTAGCGGAGACCGCTCATGGGGGCCGGCCCCGTTCTGAGACACGTTCCGAAATCCCTGTCCGCGGCCATTTCCTAAGTCCTTGTTTTAGGGCGCAGAGTGCCAGCTTTTAAGCGTTCCGGAAAGAACTGAGACTGTTGAAAAA
Organism: Candidatus Korobacteraceae bacterium; assembly: GCA_050015355.1. Lineage (GTDB taxonomy): Bacteria > Acidobacteriota > Terriglobia > Terriglobales > Acidobacteriaceae > CAWBRT01. The sequence continues at coordinate 92,890 of JBEKBO010000006.1, forward strand.
CTCCTGAAGCCGTTGGAAGATGGGGGCCGGTGAAGATTTTCAGCGCGGTGGGGTCTGGTCTTCCGAAGTTCTGTTTCTGTTTTGTAGTTCTCCCTTTCTTGG
>JBEKBO010000007.1:0-77355 GCA_050015355.1 Candidatus Korobacteraceae bacterium
GATGGTGCCCGGTATTTCTACCTGATACGCCGTGGCGCCAGCAGCGACATTGGGATCCGACGAACTGGTGTAGGTAAGTTTTGTAAACCCTGCAGCATTGCCTGAAAGCGCAGCCGCAGTGCCGCTGTACGTATAACCGGTAACTTGGTTCGTGGCGGTGAACGTCTCGCCGCTGCCAGTTGTGGTCGTTGACCATGTCCAGAAATCACCGGCAGTCTGCGTGCCGACGTAAGCGTTTGTGGAAGGCCCACTGCTTCCTCCACAGTTGCTCATTATCGAAGTAATGGATGTGATGAGAAGAAACGACAGAACACAAACGAAGAGGCGGGCTGTCTGCTTCATGATCCGCGACCTCCCTTTTCAGCTCTGAATGGCACCAATGTGCGTGCTTGTGTGCGGTTCCGCAAGGCAAATCTGTATCTGCGCACACAGCGAGAGCGATACTGTCCCATTTTGGGATTTGCCGCATAGGCAAGATAGTTCCTCCTCGATGTCTCGGACACCATTCTTTCCGTCGGCTGGAGGCGGGCCAGCGGCTTTCCCGGACGTGGGGCTCCATTTCGGTTTCGCCTCAAGAAAGTCAACAGGGAAGAAGAAAAGAAGTGAATCGAGAAACTTTCCTTTTTGCGATTGCGTCCAATCATGATAGAGAAGCGCGAGGAGGGAATTCATGCGCAAGTGGGCAGTCCCATTGACCGTACTTGGCATAGGGGGAGTCGGGGCGTTGATGTTATCGCCACGCGGGCGCAATGCTATCAGGTGGGTATTCCGCCGCATGGAAGAGGCGCCGGAACATATTGCGCAGTGGAACGAGACTGCCCAGACCGAGTTGGAGAAAATTCAAAAGGCACTGAATGAAGTGGCAGAATCGCTGCGCGTGAACCTGGCTCGTTGAAGGGCGGTGCTTCCGCCCAGCGCCCAGGCGCACACGCATGCGCTCAGCGCAGGGTGGTTCTGGAACATCGCGGAACCGCCTGGTCTCTGGACGTTTTGAATCGGCCCCCCGCGTCAGCTCAGGCGGCGGCCTTGCCGGAGAGGCTGCTGATCTTGCGCGCCATCGCCACGTCGCGTTTCGTCAGGCCGCCGGCGTCGTGCGAGGTAAGTGAGAGCGTAACCCGGCTGTAGCTGATGGCGATGTCGGGGTGATGGTTTGCCTCTTCGGCCTGCTCGGCAACCATGTTGACAAACTCCATGGCATGGACGAAGTCGGAGAAGTGGAATACGCGTTGAATGGCGTTGCCGGACAAATTCCACTCAGGAAGACTGGTGAGTGCGTTTCGGATATCGGAATCACTCAGAGGAGTCATGCGGCCCCCTTCTCATGCTGCATGCACTGATGGCGGCGAACGGTCAGGCGTTGGCTGGAATCACAACCTTGTAGCCGGCGTGAGGCCGGACACCTGGGAATCTATCTCGCGCCGGAGTTCGGCCCAGACCTCGTTGGGAATGGAAAGAAAAACCTCGATAATTTCAGGATCGAACTGTTTGCCGGACCAACTCTCGATTTCGGTTCTGGCGGCTTGCAGATCTTGGGCGTGCCGGTAAGGGCGGTCGGAGGTAATCGCGTCCAGGGTGTCGGCAATCGCGAAGATTCTTGCCCCCAGCGGAATTTCGTTGCCCTTTAATCTCCGCGGATATCCTGAGCCATCGTAGCGTTCCTGGTGAGTGAAGACGATCTCGGCGGCCTCCTGAAGAAACGGAATCTTCCGCAGGATCTGATATCCGTGCAGGCAGTGTTCCTGCACGATGCGGTTCTCGGCGGGAGTCAAGGGGGCAGGCTTGCTGAGAATCGCATCGGGAATCGCCATTTTCCCGATGTCATGGAGGAAAGCGCCGCGAGCTATGACGCGGATCTTGTCCTCGGGGACCTTGAATGCGGTGGCGATTTTGATGGTGTACGCCGTCACCCTTTTCGAGTGGCCCACGGTTTCAGCGTCCTTGAGATCCAGTGCGTCTCCCAGGGCTTCCAGCGTGATGTCGTAAGAGCGCTCGAGATCGGCCATGGCTTTGCGCAACTGTTCGGTTCGCGCATTGACCAGAGCCTCCAGGTTCATCTGGTAGTTGTGGTTTTCAATCTTCAGACTCCGGTTTTCGAGTGCTCGACGGATCATGATCAGCAATTGCTCGCGCTCGAAAGGTTTCAACAGGTAGTCGTATGCGCCGTTGCGAATGGCCGCCAAAGCGACCGAGATATCGTGCACGGCGGTAACCATGACGACGGGAACGTCGGGAAAGCGCTCCTTGATTTTTTCCAGCAAGGCGATGCCGTCCAGCTCGGGCATCATCAAGTCCGTCAGGATGAGTTCGAAGTCCTCGCCGCAGTCCAGCAGCTCAAGAGCCTCCATGCCTGAAGCTGCCTTGCGGGCATGGTAGCCCGCCTGATTCAACATGGAAGACACTACTTCCCGAATCGGTTCCTCGTCATCGACGACTAATATCTGTGATCCCGCCATAGATAGGCCCATTCACGTGGGAAATGCCTATTGTACATCGCGTCGCTACCCGCCGCGGCGGTATTAACTTTGGAACAAATTGACGAAAATAGTCCTGGGTCTATCCTTGTTGTGGTATACAGCTAATCGCCCAATGCCGATGACGTTATCTCCTGGAATGGCGACCTTACCTTTTGTGCAATCCGTGGAAGTGTCTCAGTTGCTCACCGAGGGCGCTGGAACGCTGATACTGCTGGCGGCGGCTATTCTGGTTTATCGCAGTTTTCGTGAGCGTTATCTCGGCATCTGGATTTCCGGCTGGGTGTTTTATTCCGTCTACCGCGAAACTGCAATTGCATCGGAATTTTTCAACCCTGGACAGTTGCTGACGGGCATCTCTCAACTGAGCTTTGTCGCTGCGCTGACCCTGCTGGTGTGGGCGATGCTTGTCTACACTGACTCGAAGAGGTTTCTGCCGGCTCTCATTCCCTTGAGCGCTCTCAGTGTGGCGTGCGTGGTGCTCCGAGTTGGCTGGTTCCCGCACTCGATTGTCCTGATGGTGCTATTTCACCTCTTATATCGCGTCATCACGGTCATTGGCGCCGCGCGGCTGGTGCTGTTCAGCCGCGGCAGGCGTGAAATTGGCCCATGGCTGACGGCGGTAATGCTGTTGCTCGTTCACGTCGATGAGTCGGTGCCGAGCGGTCACGCGATGATCGGCGTGGATGCGTTGATCGAGATCCTTCTCGGGTTGAGCATCCTGGTAATCGTCATGGACGATTCGCGCGGGGGCAAACGTCGCCTGGAGGTTTTCAACGCGCTGACTACCGCGATTGCCGAATCGCGCAATTCCGACTCGATGATGCAGGACGCGCTCGAGCAACTCAATCGGCTCATGGGGGCGCGGTTGGCATGGGTTCGACTGCTGGAAGGCGAAACGATGGTGCTCCGTCAGCACGTCGGGCTGGGCGATAAGCTTGCGGCGGTTCGTCCGCAAGTATCCTTCCGGGGAAGCATGCTCGAAAAGATCGGCAGTGGCCGCGCTCCAATGATCGTGCCATTCAGTTCATTGGAAGGGGATCTGCGGCGGGAGGCGGCGGATCTGGGCCTTTCCCAGCTCGTTGTCCTTCCGTTGAAAGGAAATGTGTCAGTGCTGGGCGCGCTTGTTCTGGGAATGGAACGCGACCGGCGCTACTCGATCGAGGAAAAGCGCTTTCTGATTACCACTTCCAACCATCTCGGGCTGGCGCTTGAGAATGTACAGCTCTTCGAGCAGATCATCGGTTCCCATCGCAGATGGATCAGCACCTTCGACTCCATCGACGATCTGATACTGGTGCACGATGGTGAGCAGAGGATCATTCGGACCAACCGCGCTTTCGTGCGCAGGGTGGGGCGCAACGTGCGAGGAGTGCTGGGCCTAAGGTGCCGCGAGCTTCTTCCGAATGCGCCGCAGGGCTGCCCCTACTGTCTGCGCGACAGCGAGAATGTGGTCGATGCGCCCGATCCATGCTTCGGCGGTTTCTCAACCGTGTCGACCTCCAGCTACGCCGAGGAACTCGGCACGGAAGTTGGTACCATTCACGTCATACGCGACACCACCGACATGCATCTGGCGGAAGAGCGCTTCCGTGTGCTCTTCGAGAAGATGCAGGAGGGCGTGTTCATTTCAACCCCGCAACGCAAATTGCTGGACTGCAATAATGCATTCATCCGCATGCTCGGATTCAGCGACAAGTCTGAAGTTTTCTCCCTGGATTTGAATCGTCATCTCTACTCCTTGCCCGCAGACCGGGCCGGACATCAGCGCGACATGGAGCGCGATGGATTCGTTCGCGATTTCGAGTTTGTCCATTACCGCAAAGATGGTTCCATGGCGACCCTGCTGGAGAACAGTTTTGCCACGCGCGACAGCCATGGAGAGATCCTGCGATACCAGGGATTCCTGTTCGACATCACGGAAAAGAAACATGCCGAAGAGGAGATTCGCCGCCGTAATCGCGAACTGCATGCACTCAACGCCATCGCCATAGCCGCGGCTCGGACGTTCGATATTCAGGAGACGGCAAGGGTGGCCCTGGGACAGGCCATGACGCTGTTTGGCGCTGCCGCGGCCAGCATCCTGCTCCTGGAGCCGGGCACTGGAACCCTGCGATTGTTCGCCTCCGAGGGGCAACGCAACCCGGCCGCGAGAGGCGAAAGTTACGAAATATCTCCGCGGTTCTGGGCGGAATTCATCGTCAACAAAACCGAGCTGATCTCGGCTTCAAGCATTGAGAGTCTGCCCCGCGAGATCCAAGCCGCGGTTGATCCCGAGCTGCGACGCGTCCTCTGCGTGGCGATGTGGGCCAGCCAGCACGAGCCGCTCGGGCTGTTTCTCGTCAGCCGGCGCGAAGATCGCGAGTTCACCACCGATGACCACGGATTGATGGTCACGATCGCGCGGCAACTGGGGATTTCCATTGAGCGTACGCGCCTTTACACCGAAACCAAGCGGGCCTACCAGGATCTGCGCAACACGCAGGAACAGCTTCTTCAGAGCGAGAAAATGTCCGCCCTCGGCCGCATGATTTCCGGCGTCGCGCACGAGTTGAACAACCCTCTTACGGCTATTCTTGGTTACGCTCAATTGCTTGAATCGGAAGAACTCGCCGATCAGGCGAAGGATTATCTGGCCAAGCTCTACAAACAAGCTCAGCGGACGCAGAAGATTGTGCAGGACCTCCTAGCATTCTCGCGGCAGCGAAAACCGTACAAGGGCAACATCGACTTGGCGCAAGTTCTGGAAGAGGCGCTCTCCCTGAGGGAACCGGATCTGAAGCTGAACAATATTCTCGTCGTGAGGTCAATCCAACCGGTTCCGCCAGTGGCGGCGGACGCGCACCAGCTCGAACAGGTCTTCCTTAACATCATCAACAATGCGACCGACGCCATCTTGGAGAACTCACAGGGCGGAACGCTGGAGGTCGGCATTTTCGAATCCCGCGGGTGCGCCTGCGTGGAATTTCACGATTCAGGCCCGGGAATCGCTGATCTGAGCCGCGTTTTTGACCCCTTCTACACCACCAAAAGGTTGGGAAAGGGAACCGGGCTGGGCCTCTCGATCTGCTATGGCATCATGAAAGAGCACGGAGGCGAGATCACCGCGTCCAATCATCTGCAGGGTGGAGCGATTTTCAAGGTACGATTGCCGCTCGGCGTGGAGATGGCGGACCGGGACGTCCAAGCCACGCCGCCGCCCGTTCAAAAGTATTTCTTCCGGGGCCGGGTGCTGCTGGTGGAAGGTGAAGAAACCCTGCTCGAGTTTGAACGCGAGGCCCTGACCGCCGCCGGTGCGCAGGTAGAGTGTCTGAGTTCGGCTGAAACGGCTATCGCCAAACTGCAAAACGACTTTTGGGATGTGGTGATTATCGACGCGAATACCCCGGGCGGCGGGAATATCCAGGATATCTATCGCTGGTTACAGGAAAACAGGCCCGCAATGGAGAGGCAACTCATCGTAACTGTCGCAGACGATGCGCCGGAGGCGTTGCGCTTCTTCGAGGAGAACGGGATTCCGCGTCTCTGCAAGCCGTTTGGCATCGCGGATCTACTGTCCGTGGTCAGACTTGTTGCAGGAAGAGGTAAAAAAGCTACAACCAGGATCGAGTCCTAGCTGGGAGTAAGGGGTTCATTGTCGCGGCATGGCAATTGTGAGCATCGAGGTACCACTTTGTGGCCCGCAAGTCGTCTTCGTCCACGAAAAGCTTCCACCGGAAAGCCTAGTGCAGGGCCGAATTTACCGCACAATCTTAGCTTTGTATCCCGCTGATTGCGACGCTCTTAATCCCTCAGGTGAGCACGCTAATCGGCGTCCTCCCGATTTGGGGCACTCGATTGCTCTTCCATCAACATTCGTTTTGATTCGGCGATTCTTGCAAGGGTTGCTGAAGTGGTTCAACAAGTGCAGTGAACAGGCTAGAAACGGAACCCAGCATTCGATAGGGCTAAGGGAGGCGCAAGGCAATGTTCAATGGCATCCAGGGTGAAAAGTTTACCGGGTTGGCTGCTGCTTTTGCAACCGAGCTTGGCAAGGAAACGATCGAGAGTTACCAGGCGATCTATGCCTCGAACCAACATCGCGTTTACGCTCTAGCGTTCTGGATGACCGATAACGAACTTGAGGCCGAACAGGTCATGGAGCGCGCATTCCTTCGTGTTTTCTCCATCACCAGCTCGCCGACCGAGGAAATGGTCGATTGCGCCCTGCTGGAGGAAATCCGGCAACTGGTGCCCGTAGGCGTGCTCACGCTGAATCAAGGCACCTGCTCCGAAGTGCTCTCGGTGCGCCGCAATGTCAAGCGAGTCGATCTCGAGCGCGCTGTCGTGAAGCTGCCCGCCACCGAGCGCCTGATCTATCTGTTGCATGATGGCGAGGGGTACGATCACGAGCACATTGCCTTTACCCTCGGCATCACCGAAGACGACAGCCGCCGCGGTTTGCACCAAGCGCGTCTTGGACTGAGGACGCTGCTCGCCGTCTAGTCCCCTCCCGGTGCGTTGCCCGGATCTCTCAATAGTTTCTCTCTCCAATCATGCCCCTCCCAAGGGGGAGCTTTTTTTCGAGTATTAATCTCGGGTACACAGCTTGGCTACTCCGGGCACAGGCGCTCGGCGCTCCGGTCGCCATGACAATTCCGCGGTGAGGTCGTCACAGGCTATTGGTGACCGGCGTCACGGAATGTATGTTCGCTATCCTGATTCAATATCTGTTATGAAGCGCAAGCCCAAAGCGAAGAAATCGACTCCAACTGCAGCGCCAGCCAAAACGGTTGCAACCGGCACTCCGCTGGCGTGCGACTGCCGGGCGTGTGATCTCTCCTATTGCGATTGCTCGGATATGGAAGGCGCCACGGTTTTGCCGGTCACGGAGCCGCCAACTACGGAGAAGCGCGTGAAGTAGTGTCGCGTACTAGCAGTTCGCGCCTTCCCTTTGAAGTGTCATTCTGAGCGAGCATAGTGAGCGAAGAATCCATGTATTTGATTCGGAATGCATAGATCCTTCGCTCTCCACCCCAGCAACGGCAAAAGCGGCCGCCGCCGGGGGCCCCGGCACGCTCAGGATGACATCCTGAGACATATGCTGCGACCTTACGGGACAGCACACTAGATTCCGGGGCCGATGGCTGCTGCGCGATTGTCCCAGCCTTTTTATTTGGCCGGTTTTTCTTTTTTCAGCCTCTCGCGGCGTTTCTTTGCCCATCCCGCTTTGTTCACTTGTATGCCTCGCGCCACTGCCAGGGCGTCGGCCGGCACGTCTTCGGTGATACAGCTTGCCGCGCCGATGAAGGCCCCCTTGGCCAGGCGCACCGGAGCCACCAGGGTAGTGTCGCTACCGATGAAGACGCCGTCCTCGATCACCGTCTTGTGCTTACTGATGCCGTCGTAGTTGCAAGTGATGGTGCCGGCGCCTACGTTCACGCCTTCGCCGATTTCCGCATCGCCCAGGTAGGTGAGGTGGTTGGCCTTGGAGCCGCGCCCGAGCGTGGTCTTCTTGGTCTCGACAAAGTTGCCGACGTGCGCCCCCTCTCCGATGTGGCTGGCGGGCCGAATGTGGCAGTAAGGGCCAAGCATGGCCGCGCTCTCGACCACCGAATCCGTCAGGATGCATCCGTGACGCACCGTGACGCCGTCGCCCAGCCGCATGTTGCTCAACACCGAAAACGAATTGATCTGGCAGTCGCCGCCAATGCGGGTTGAACCCAGCAACTGCACGAACGGGCCGATCACCGTGTCCGGGCCGACCTGCACGTCGGGATCGATAACGCAGGTCTCGGGCTGGAAAATGGTGACTCCCTCGGCCATAAGTTGCGCCGTCTTGCGAGCGCGCAGGATGGCATCGAGGCTGGCTAATTCGGCCCTGGTATTCACGCCCAGCACTTCACTGGCGTCCGCCGCCTTGAGCCCGAGGACGCTTTCTCCGGCGCGGCGCAGGATGCCCGCCAGGTCGGTCAGATAGAACTCGTGGTGCGGATTGTCGGTGCTCAGTTGATCGATATAGCGGAAGAGTGTTTTGACCTGGAAGGCGTAGATGCCGGAGTTGACTTCAGGAATCTCCGTTTGCGCGTCTGTGAGCGACTTTTGCTCGACGATGGCGGCGACTTCATCGCTGCCCGCGGAGCTGCGGAGGATGCGTCCATAACCGAATGGGTCGAGTGGTTCGGCGGTGAGGATTGTCATGGCGGCTTGATGCGCCAGGTGAAAGTCGCGGAGGCGAGCGATGGTCTCGGGGCGAATGAGGGGCACGTCACCGGAGAGCACAAGGACGGCATCGTAGGCGGCGAGCGCCTGCCGGCATTGCATCATGGCGTGCCCGGTTCCGTGTTGCTCGCGTTGCTCGACAAAGCCCACTCCATAGCCGGAAACAGCCTCGCGCACGCGCTCCGCCTCGTGCCCGATGATGCAGTAAATATCACTGCCGGCAACGACGGCGGAAGCGGCGCGGATAACGTGGGCTAGCAGCGGCAGGCCGCCGATCGGGTGCAGCACCTTGGGCTGCTTGGATTTCAGGCGCGTGCCCTTGCCCGCGGCCAGGATGGCAATGGCAAAACGCGGATTCGCGGGGGGCGGGGTCGGGGAGACAGTGCTTGTGATCGTCATAGTTCGCATAGAGCGCCGTGTCGCGGAATTTCTACCCGCAAAAGGCGAAGAGAAAAAAGATGACGTTGCGGGCAGCTACTCGGCGCTGGAAACCATTTTACCTTTACGCCTGCGTGCCGCGGCTAATTCGATCAATTCGCCCGCGATGCGCACGTAGTTGTGTCTCGCCACGACCTTGTCGTCGAGGTATTCGCCGAGGATCGGCTCGACTCCAAGCTCCCGAATGCGATCCAGATCGTTCACGATCGGTTCGGCCTGCTCCGCCGCATAGGCAAGCTTCAGCGATGCGGGAACGGGGGTGGTGTTCAACAGGGCATAGTCGACCACCTTCCGATTGGCGTGTTGAAAGAGAACGCGAATGTGCTCGGAAGCGGCCATGCCGAGGCTCTCATTGGCCTGAGTCATAAGATTGCCGACGTAGGCCTTCATGGCGTTGGAAGCGGCTATCGCCTCGGGAATGCCGTTCACCAGCAGATTGGGAACAAGGCTGGTAAAAAGAGATCCCGGGCCAATCGTGATGAGATCGGCCTCGGCCAGTGCGCGCAGAGTCTGGGGGAGCGGGCGCGCGTTGGAGGGCACCAGGGTGACGCGCACGATACGCCTTCGGCTGGCGCTGATGCTGGTTTCGCCGCGCACGCGCGAGCCGTCATCCATGAAGGCGTCCAGTTGAACATTGGACGTGGTGGAGGGCACGATTTCGCCGCGTGTCTTGAGAATTCCCGAGGAAAGCTTGACGGCTTCAGCGAAGTCGCCGGTGATGGAAGACAGCGCCGTCAGAAACAGATTACCGAAGTTGTGACCCTCCAGTTCGCCGGAGGCAAAACGGTATTGAAAGAGGCGCGCCAGCAATTGTTCGTCTTCGGAGAGGGCAATCATGCAGTTGCGTATGTCGCCCGGAGGAAGCACGCCAAGGTCTTTGCGCAGGCGCCCGCTGGAGCCTCCGTCATCGGTGACGGTGACAACCGCAGTCAGATTCGAGATGTAAGTGCTGTCGGGGGTGCTGTCGCTGCGAACCGGCACAAAGCTTTTCAGGCCACGCAGCAGGGTAGCCAGCCCGGTGCCTCCACCGATGGCAACAACTTTCAGCGCGAGACCTGGATCAGCTTGTGGTGTCATCCCCGGGAACCCATTGATACTAGGGTCTGTTAACACTTATAGGACGAGCAGCGTTGCCAGCGAAAATCGGCTCAGACGAGACGGAGACCGAGGGGCATGGCGAGTCCATGTTCGAGGACGACAACGAAGTCTGAGGCGATTTTCGCCGCAACCCTTCGGGACGGGGCGGATTTTTCCGAATCGCGGTGTCGCTCGTCGCTAAAATACCCCGGTATTTGCCACTCCTCGCTCCTTGCGCTCGAAAAAATCCGCTCCCGTCGCTGCCGCCCTATAAGTGTTAGCAGACCCTAGAGGGTTACGCCGTTGTCCCCTCGGGATAGATCAGCTCCGTAAAACGCGGGTCGTCAGCCATGTTTCTAAAGTCGGAGTCGTTGCGCGCCTGCAAACGATTGTGGGGATTCAGCCGAATGGCCTCAGCGAGATGCTGGAGCGACTCTTGAGCGCGCCCGGTGAGGCAATCGAGCACCGCCAGACCGTACCAGGCGAAATCGAGGCTCGGATCCTTCCGCGAAATCTCTTCCAGATGCTCGCGGGCTCCGACGTAGTCGCCCATGTTCATGAGGGAAACGGCGTAATCATAATGTTCATCGACCGATTTGAAGTTCGTCTGCGTACGCGTAAGTTGCTGATTGCAGATATTCAAATGCACCAAGGCGCGATCCACCAGTTCCTTCGGTCCGTTGGCGATTACCTTCTCGAAGAAGGTCCTGGCGCGGTCAAACTTTTGCGACTGCATCGACTTGAGCGCCTGCTCATAAGCCTGCACGGCTTGGGTAAAACGAGGATCCACTGTCTTATTCATCGGTCGAGCCCGCCGATCTTCTGAATCCAGGCCTTGGGTGCCGAAGCGCAACTCTCGTCCAGGGTCTCCCTTTTACGAGGTCCGGCCGGACAAATGGCGTCGGGTCGCGGACTGGATAAACCGATACTGGCACGAAACAGCTTTATACCCGCAACTTCAACTCGCGTCAACTTACGTTTTCCAGGCATACTATCGCAACAGGGCAGCCGGACTGGCCAGCCATTTGCCCGATATTACCGTTTGCTTGCGATTTGCACAAACAGGGGTACGAAGCCGGGGTATTCGAGTTACAGTTAAACACGCAGCTAGTTTCACGCGGACCAGGACCAGATGAGCGATAGCGAAGACGGAATCACGCAATACGCTTCGGCGGTGCCGGACAAACGCCGGGAGAAATCGCCCCTGGAATGGTTCAGGGATGTCGTGGTCTCGCTGGCAATTTCCGCCTTTGTCATCGTCTTCGTCTACCAGCCGGTGAAGGTCGAAGGCACCAGCATGATGCCGGGACTCAGCGACCAGGAGCGCATCTTCATCAACAAGTTCGTCTATCGGTGGGAGCCCGTTTCACGCGGTGACCTCGTCGTCTTCCACTATCCTTACGATCCGGCGAAAAGCTATATCAAGCGAGTCATCGGCGTTGCCGGGGACCGGGTTGAGATCCAACAGGGCTGGGTCTACGTCAATGGCGAGTTGCTGTTCGAGCCGTACGTTGCGGGCAAGTATCGGGATGAACGCTCGTATTCGGAAATCGTGGTGCCTCAAGACAGCTATTTCGTGCTGGGAGATCACCGCAATCTCTCCAATGACAGTCGAGACTTCGGTGTCGTCAGGGGCGAGTACATCTACGGCAAGGCGGTGTTTGCTTACTGGCCGGCGGATAAGCTCGGCAAACTGCGTTAGCCAGACCGATAATGTATATGCACTGGTAAAGTGGTTGCGAAAATGCCGGCAAACAGCTCTAAAGGCCTTTCGAACTCTGGCGAGTCACTGATAAAATTGAAAAAATCCACCCTCGGAGACGATCTCGATGCAAGCTGTCCTTGCTCTGGAAGATGGCAGGATCTTCCGCGGCAAAGGCTACGGCGCCAAAGCCGAGTGTTCTGGCGAAGTAGTTTTTAACACTTCCATCACCGGCTACCAGGAGATCTTTACCGATCCCTCCTACGCCGGACAAATCGTCGTTCTCACCAATCCTGAAATCGGCAATTACGGCACCACGCCCGACGATCAGGAGTCCGGCAAGCCTTATATCGAAGGGCTGATCGTGCGCGAGTTCTCGCGCGTGGCCTCTAATTGGCGCTCGCAGGAGGTGGCTGACGAATACATGGAGCGGTATCGCGTGCCGGTGCTCTCCGACATCGATACGCGCGCTCTGGTGCGCCATCTGCGCGACCGGGGCGTGATGCGCGGCGTGGTCTCCAGCATCGAGCTGGACGCCGACAAACTGGTCGCCAAGGCGCGCGCGATTCCGACCATCGATGGCCTCGACTTGGCGAAGGTGGTCTCGACCAAAGAGCCGTACAAGTGGACCGCGGGGATGATCGACGGAAAAGTCATCGACCTGGGCAAACCGCGGCACAAGGTCGTTGCCTACGATTACGGCATCAAGCGCAACATCCTCCGCATGCTGGTTGGGTCGGGCTGCGACGTTACCGTCGTACCGGCTGAGACGAGCGCCGAAGATGTGATGTCTTTCAAGCCCGATGGCGTGTTTCTGTCCAATGGCCCCGGCGACCCCGAGGCGGTCACCTACGCTCAGGAGCATATCCGCAGGCTGCTGGGCCGGGTGCCGGTCTTCGGCATCTGCCTGGGTCACCAATTAATTGGACTGGCGCTTGGCGGCCGCACCTACAAGCTGAAATTCGGGCACCATGGCGGCAACCATCCGGTGAAGCAGTTGTTGACCGGCAAGGTGGAGATCACCGCGCACAACCACAACTACGCCGTCGATCCGGATACGCTGAAGGCGAGCGAAGTGGAGCTGACGCACGTCAACCTGAACGACGGCACGGTGGAAGGTTTGCAGCACAGAATCTATCCGCTGTTCTGCGTGCAGTATCACCCGGAAGCATCGCCCGGTCCGCACGATTCGCACTACCTGTTCAACGACTTCATCAAGTTGATGAATGTGTGGAAGGGAAAGTGAGCAACGAATTGCAGAAACTGAAAGAAAAAAGCTAAGACATGCCACGTCGCGAAGATATTTCGAAAATACTCATTATCGGTTCCGGGCCGATTGTTATCGGCCAATCCGCCGAGTTCGATTACTCGGGCACACAGGCTTGCAAGGCGCTCAAGGCGGAAGGCTTCGAGGTGGTACTGGTCAACTCGAATCCGGCGACCATCATGACCGACCCGGAGATGGCCGACCGCACCTATATCGAGCCGCTAACCGTCCGATACCTGGAAGAGATCATCCGGCGCGAAGCGCTCAGGGGCGTGGGCAAGGGCATGGCCGTGCTGCCGACGGTCGGCGGGCAAACGGCGCTGAACCTGGCGGTCGAGCTGGCCGATGGCGGCGTGCTCGAGAAGTACAACGTCACGCTGATTGGCGCGCAACTGACGGCGATCAAGAAGGCGGAAGACCGGCTCATGTTCAAGGACGCGATGACCCGCATAGGGCTCGAAGTGCCGCGTTCGGCGCTGGTCAACAACCTCAAGGACGGAATGGAGTTCACCACCAAGCTGGGCTTCCCGGTTGTGCTTCGCCCGTCGTTCACCCTGGGCGGCACCGGCGGCGGCATCGCCTACAACGGCGAAGAGCTGGTCGATCTGCTGGCTCGCGGGCTTGATCTTTCGCCGGTTCACGAAGTGCTCATCGAGGAAAGCGTCCTGGGCTGGAAAGAATACGAGTTGGAGGTGATGCGCGACCTGCGCGACAACGTCATCATTATCTGCTCGATCGAAAACTTCGACGCCATGGGCGTGCACACCGGCGATTCGATTACGGTTGCCCCGGCGCAGACGCTCAGCGACCGCGAATACCAGCGGATGCGCGATGCCTCCATCAAGGTCATGCGCGAGATCGGCGTCGAGACCGGCGGATCGAACATTCAGTTCGCGGTGCATCCGACGACCGGGCGCATGGTTGTCATCGAGATGAACCCGAGGGTATCGCGCTCCTCCGCCCTGGCATCGAAAGCGACTGGGTTCCCGATCGCCAAGATCGCGGCCCGGCTGGCCGTCGGCTACACGCTCGACGAGATTACCAACGACATCACGCGCAAGACGCCGGCATGCTTCGAGCCGACGCTGGATTACGTGGTCGTCAAGATTCCGAAGTGGCAGTTTGAGAAGTTTCCGGGCGCCGACGAGAGTCTCGGACCGCAGATGAAGTCGGTCGGCGAAGCGATGGCCATCGGGCGCACCTTCAAGGAAGCGCTGCTCAAGGGCGTGCGCTCGCTCGAGACCGGCAAGAAGCTGGAGGCGGAGAAGATCGAACCGCGCATCCTCACCAAGCGCCTGGTGACGCCGCATCCCGAGCGTCTTCAGTACCTGCGTTACGCGCTGCGCACCGGCTACACGGTGCAGCAGGTCGCGCGTCTCACGCACATCGATCCGTGGTTCCTCCATCAGTTGAAGGACATCGCCGACGCGCAGAAAGAGCTGGAGAACACCACGCCGGAAAGCATCACGCGCGAGCAGTTGCGCGAAGCCAAGCGTATGGGCTTCAGTGATGCGCGACTGGCCGATGTCTGGCATTTGAATGCGCGCGGCGGCGCCGTGCAGGTCTACAACATGCGGCGCAAGGCCGGTCTGAGACCCGTCTACAAACGCGTGGACACCTGCGCAGCCGAGTTCGAGAGTTACACGCCTTACCTGTATTCGACCTATGAAGACGAAGACGAGGCGGCGCCTACGGCCAAAAAGAAAGTGCTGATTCTGGGCAGTGGGCCGAATCGCATCGGACAAGGCATCGAGTTCGATTACTGCTGCTGTCACGCGGCGTTCGCCTTGCGCGACGATGGTTACGAAACCATCATGGTGAACTGCAATCCCGAGACGGTTTCGACCGACTACGACACCAGCGACCGCCTCTATTTCGAGCCGCTCACCTTCGAAGACGTGATGGCCATCTACGATCATGAAACGAAGGACGGAGCCGAAGTCGGGGTGATCGTGCAGTTTGGCGGCCAGACACCTCTGAATCTCGCGCTGCCGCTGAAAGCCGCGGGCGTGAAGATCATCGGCACCTCGCCCGAGTCGATTGATCTGGCCGAGGACCGCAAGCGCTTTGGCAAACTGCTGGATGAATTGGATATTCCACAACCGCCGGGCACCACGGCAACCTCGATCGAGGGCGCTCTGGAAGCGGCGGAGCGCATTGGGTACCCGGTGCTGGTGCGGCCTTCGTACGTGCTTGGCGGGCGCGCCATGGTGATTGCCTATGACGCGGAAGCGGTCAAGGAGTACATGAAGCAAGCCGTCGAGTACTCGCAGGATCGCCCGATCCTGATCGATCACTTTCTGGAAGAGGCGATTGAAATTGACGTCGACGCCTTATGCGACGGCGAAGACGTGGTCATTGGCGGCATCATGCAGCACATCGAAGAGGCCGGCATACACTCCGGCGATTCTTCCTGCGTGCTGCCGGCGGTCGACATTCCGGCGCACGTGCTGAATACGATCCGCGATTACACCTATCGGCTGGCCCGTTCGTTGAAAGTCGTCGGCCTCATGAACGTGCAGTACGCCATACAGCGCGAGAAGGTATTCGTCATCGAGGTGAATCCGCGGGCGTCGCGCACGGTGCCGTACGTTTCCAAAGCCACGGGAGTGCCGCTGGCCAAAATTGCAGCCCGCCTGATGACGGGACGGCGGCTGCGCGACTTCCTGCCGGAGTACGTCGAACTGGTGAACAGCGGCGAACACGCCGATTTGAGCACGGGTGAGTGCTTTTACGTGAAGTCGCCTGTTTTCCCGTGGGGCAAGTTCCCGGGCGTCGATACGGTGCTTGGACCGGAAATGCGCTCGACCGGAGAGGTGATGGGCGTGGCCGATAACTTTGGCGAGGCATTCGCCAGGGCTCAACTTGCGGCCGGGCAGTTGCTTCCGTCGCGCGGCACGGTTTGCTTCAGCGTCAGTGACCGCGACAAACCAGCCATTGCGGACGTGGCGCGGCGATTCGTCGATCTCGGTTTCAAGATTGCCGCCACGCACGGTACCGCCGAGGTGCTCGAGCAGGCCGGAATACACGTGGAGCGGGTCTACAAGGTGATGGAAGGCCGGCCCAACGTGGTCGACTTGATCAAAGGCGGACGAATCAAGCTCATCATCAACACGCCGCACGGCTTCGAACCTTGGTTTGACGAGAAAGCGATTCGACGGGCGGCCATTACGGCTCGCGTGGCCACCATGACGACGCTTTCGGCTGCCCGCGCGGCCGCCGAGGGCATCGCCGCGCTGCAGCGGGGCGAGGTCACCGTGCGCGATTTGCAGACGCTGCACGGCGATGCGCGCAAACCTAAACGCATGGCGTCAGCTCAGCCGCGGCAGTAGGCGTTTTCTGCTTTACGGAGAATTCGAATCCTGGAGGCCTCTTTGAAGCTGACAGTTTCATTGCTGCTGATGATGGTGCTGGTGACGGCGGTTTCCATGTCTGGAGAGAACGGAAAAAATATGGGATCGAAAGCTCCGGCGGCTCCGGCCAAGGTAGACGGGCCGGGCGTAAAGACGCCAAGCGGCTTGCAATACTGGGACCTGGGGAAGGGAACTGGCCCCGAAGCGGTGAAGAAGGCCAACGTAACGGTTCACTACACGGGCTGGCTCACCAACGGCAAGAAGTTCGATAGCTCGCTGGACCGGAATCAGCCCTTTCAGTTCCAGCTTGGGGCCGGTCAGGTGATTCGCGGGTGGGACGAAGGGGTTGCAGGCATGCGCGTCGGCGGGAAGCGGCAGTTGCGCATTCCTCCGGAACTCGGCTACGGCCTCCGTGGCGCCGGCAACGTTATTCCGCCAAACGCAATCCTCGTTTTCGACGTCGAGTTGCTGGCGGTTCGTTAGCCGGTTTCACGGTGCCCCATATCTGCTTGGCAGATGTGGGAGTTTACCGGCACCGATGCCTTTAGTGTTTGCCGGCGTGACTGGCGTTGATAGCTCCAGGATATTCGTGCTCTGAAATCGCTCTGGCGGTTTCGCGAGGCGCTTGTGCGATACCTGATTGTTCTGCTGGCCCTGGCTGGGGTCATCGTGTCTGGCTTGGCCCTTCGAGTTCACTACGTCATTGAGGACCAGCCTTGCCATATCAATGACAAGTGGGATTGCGGTGTCGTCAACCACAGTCCGTATTCGGAAATCGGCGGGGTGCCGGTGGCTGGAATCGGCGTGGCCGGATACCTGCTTATCGGCGTACTGGGCTTTCTGCGGCGGCGCGGAATGCTGTTGGGAGCCGTGGCCGGCGGATTCGCCTTTGCGCTGTATCTCACCCACATCGAGGCCCACGTGCTCGGCGTATGGTGTCTCTACTGCGTCATCTCGCAGGGAATCATTGGCTTGCTACTACTGCTGGCGATCGCCTGGTTCCTCTGGGGACGCAAGCATCGGGCGGCGCCGGGGACACAAACTGTCTAGCTAGTTTCGCGAAAGGCATGGTGCCCCACATCTGCCGTAGTTGGCAGATGTGGGAGTTCTCCGGGCCAGATGCGCCCAACACGCGCCACCACGGCGCGTGTCGGGGACCCTTATTGCGTTGATCGGAGCACAGCGGCGGTGATTACTTCAGGGACTTGACGTAGCCGGCTACAGCCGTTGCCTGAGCGTCAGTGAGCCCGGCGACTGCTTTGCTGTGAGGCGCCTTCTTTCCCGCGGCGCCTTTGGTGAGAAGGCCGGAGATATCGGCATCACTCAACTTCGTACCTTTCAAGGCAGGACCGACCTTACCTTCGCCGGCGGGGCCGTGACACATAGCACACTTGGCTTTGTAAAGGGCGGCGCCATCTTCGGCGGACCACGCCAGGGTTGAAGCAAAGGCTAACAGGGCGACGAACATCGTGTAACGCTTCATCGAAGAAACATCTCCTTGTCTACAGATTTGTTGTCTACAGATTTGCGAAACCACTTCGGCTAACTGCTGGTGTTGCGTTCCCCAGTGATGGGGCTTCGACAGACCCGTGGTGAGCGTTAGATTTTCCCCAACAGATGTTCCCCACAAGTGAGCCTATTCTACAGTGAATTCGCCGCCAGAGAAAACACCTCGCTACAAACAATGTCGCGGACGGGCCGTGCGGCCGGATGAATCACGCACTGAGCCGCCTTCTGGCGTACCCCGTCTGAGTCGTAGCAGAGATAAATATTCCCCAGCTCAAACTTGTCGGGTGAAGCCGCGTATTCCGCCGCCGGCAGGCACTTTGGGCAACTCTGGCGTGTGTTTTGCAATCTCAAGTAGAGTCAGCCCCCCAGGACTTGACTGAGGTACTCGATGTCGTTCCAGAAGCAACTCCTGCGTTTGGCCGGAAGTTTTCTGCTCGCAGCTCTGGCGCTGTTTCCCACCCAGCTTCTTTCTCAAACCTTCAGTAAAAAGAATTGGAACGTCGGCAGCAGCCCGGTGAAACTGGTGCGCGCCGATTTCAACAATGACGGCATTGACGATCTCGCAACCGCGAATGGCGATGGTACCGTCACTGTCCTGCTCGGCAAAGGCGATGGAACGTTTCGGCGGCTGGACGCCAGCGCCGGGCAAAGCTTGCTGGACCTGGTGGCGACGGACTTGAACCATGACGGGCACATCGACCTGGTGGCGCTGAACCAGGCGACGGCGAGCACCGTGAACCTCGTGGTGCTGTTGGGAAACGGCGATGGCACCTTCCAGCCGCCGCGGACAGTGGCCCTGCCGCAAACCCCGCGGAGCCTGACCGTAGCTGACTTCGATGGAGACGGCAATGTCGACGTGGCCGTCGGATGGAACACCCTGGGCGGTGCGACGCCTCCGCCGTCGGTGAGCCACGTCACGATTTTCTACGGAGACGGCAGCGGCGGCTTCGCCCGTCAGCAGCAGATCGACAACGTGGGCTACCCGGCGCAGGTGGCGCAAGGCGAGTCCTCGTATCTGCTGACGCAGATCGCGGCGGCGGATATGAATAGAGACGGGCTGCCGGACCTGGTCTTTGTGCAGTGCTGCGGCGGTTTCGATGTGGAGATGGGCGCGGTTTACATGCTGCAAAACAACGGCGGCGGAAGTTTCGCGAACGTGCAGCTATCGCTGTTCTCGGTGCCGCGCGGGGTTACGCTGGCGGACGTGGACCAGGATGGATTCCAGGACCTGCTGCTGCCTTACAGCGGCTGCCACACGCCCTGCTCGGGCTTTTTGTATGCGCGCAACCATCAGGACGGAACGCTACAGGCCCCGGTGAATCTTCCGCAACCGGCCAATACCTACCAGAACGAGGACGCGTATTCGGTGACTGCGGCCGACGTCAATAACGATGGCCTGAAAGACATCATTACGTCCATCCAGTACTACCCCAATACGGGGAGCCCGGTTTACGCGGTCGCGATCAACAAACAGAGCGCCAATGGCAGCTTTGGCGCGCCGGTGTTGATCAAGGTGGACTCGCCGGGGTTGAGTTCGCTGCTGTGGGGCGACTTCAATCGCGACGGACGCGCGGACATTGCGGGAGTGAATCAGAACGGCTTTGTGACCGTGCTGCTCAACACAACGGCCTCGGCCGGAAAGTGCGCGCCGAGCAGCGGAAACGATACCGTCCACGTCTGCGTACCGGCGGCGAATGGGTCGGCGACATCGCCGGTCCGCTTCCTGGCGACTCCGCATGCGACGTTGCACGTGCAGGCGATGAAGATCTACGTCGACGGCGCGGCTTCGTTCCTTACGCTCGACGACCGGCTCAGTGCCCTGGTGCAGATCGCGGCCGGCACGCACAAAATCACGACCAAGGCATGGACCGCGACAGGCACCTTCAGCAAGACCTTCACGCTCAAGGTGCCGTGAGCGGGAGTGTATCCGGGGGGCTTTGCGCCGGTAGTCTCATGAGGTGTCATGCTGAACGCAAGTGAAGCATCCCATCACCGTATGGGGCTGAAGTGCAGCCCAAGGATTTCATCGAAAAGCCCCGCACGGCGCTGGTTTGCGCTGTCCCCTGGGATGCTTCGCTGCGCTCAGCATGACAGCAACAGAAAGTTTTCTACTGCGCTCAGCATGATCCCCAGGCTATACCGTGAACAGCAGGGCCGCCATTCGCAGCACTAGTATTTGACAATGGCGGCGAAGGACTCGGGGTTGAGGCTTGCGCCTCCCACCAGAGCGCCGTCGATCTCGCCTTCGGCCATCAGCGCCTTGACATTGTCCGGCTTGACGCTGCCGCCGTAGAGAATGCGCAGGGCGGCGGCAAATTCCTTGCCGAATGACAGCGCGGCTTCCTGACGAATGACGGCGTGCGCGTCGGCAGCCATTTGCGGGGTTGCCGTTTTTCCCGTGCCGATGGCCCAAACCGGTTCGTAGGCGATGCTCAGCTTGGCGGCCTTGCGGGTGGAAATACCGTTGAAGGCGCGCGAACACTGACGCCGCAGAACATCTTCGGTCAGTTTGGCTTCGCGTTCTTCCAGCACTTCGCCGACACAAAGAATTGCGGCCAGACCGGCTTCCAGAGCGCTCTTCAGGCGGCGGTTTACGGTGTCATCGGTCTCGCCGAAGTATTGCCGGCGTTCGGAGTGGCCGATGATGACGAATTCACAACCGGCGCCGGCGAGCATGCCGGGCGAGACCTCGCCGGTGAAGGCGCCTTCCTTCTCCCAGTAGACGTTCTGCGCGCCGACTTTGATATGGCTGCCGCGAGTCTGCTCGAGCACGGCGGCGATGTTGACGAAAGGCGGGCAAATGACGATTTCGTCGCGATCGTGTTGGTTGACCAGCGGCAGGAAGGCGTCCAGGAAAGCGCGCGATTCCTGAACCGTTTTGTACATCTTCCAATTGGCGGCGATGATCTTCTTTCGTTTCATTCCTTGATCCCAGTGATCCCCGTGATGTGGTCGATACGCCAGTTTGCCTTGCGGCGGTGAGCGACAGCGCGTGCCGCGTCGAGGAACCCGTCAAGCGATGCGCTGTCGAAGAGCACGAAGCGAACCTCGCGCGTGTTGCGCGACTCGGCGAGCGCGTCCAGCACGGATTCGATTGCGAGCAGAGCGGCCGGCGCCGCCGGATAGCCATAAGCGCCGGTGGAGATTGCGGGAAACGCCACGCTGTGCAGCCCCAGCCGGTCGGCCAGCCGCAGGGAATTGCGATAGGCGCTGGCGAGCAGCCCCGGTTCGCCGTGCAGCCCTCCACGCCAGATAGGCCCGACGGTGTGAATGACAAATGCGGCGGTCAGACGTCCCCCGGTCGTCGAGACGGCTTCACCCGGCGGCAGGTGACCATGTTGGGCGACGATCTTTTTGCACTCCTCGAGAATAGCCGGGCCGCCGGCGCGATGAATAGCGCCGTCGACGCCGCCTCCGCCCATCAGGGTGGAGTTGGCCGCGTTGACGATGGCATCGGTGTCCTGCCGGGTGATGTCACCCTGCACAAAAATGAGCGTGGAGCCCTCGCCGAGGTCGATTTTGTGGAAGTCGTGCATAGAAAAGCGAGTTACAAGGTTTCAAAGTTTCACGTTTCAAGGTTTCAGGTACGGCTGATGATGAGCTGTCATCCATCGGCAAGGCGTGTGACGTTGAAGCTTTCGAAACCTTGAAACTTTGAAACTTTTGAAACCTCGAAATTATGAAAACCCGAAAGGCGCAGCCTGCTTTTTCACTTGTCCGTTAGCGCTTCGACGCCGGGCAACTTCTTGCCCTCGAGAAACTCCAGCGAAGCCCCGCCGCCGGTGGAAATATGCTTGATCTGATCGGCGACTCCGGCCTTGTGGACGGCAGCCACGCTGTCTCCGCCCCCCACAATCGAAGTGGCGCCCGCGTTATCGGCGACTGCCTGCGCAATTTTCATGGTTCCGCGCGCGAACTGGTCGATCTCGAAGACGCCCATCGGACCGTTCCAGACGATGGTGCGCGCCCGGGCGATCTCGGCGGCAAACAGTTCGATTGTCTCCGGCCCAATGTCGAGACCGATCTGATCGGCTGGAATCGGCTCATCCTTGCCAATCGTTCGCGGACGCGCGCTGGCCTCCACTTTATCGGCGACCACATGATCGACCGGCAGCAGCATCTGCACATTGCGCGCCTTGGCTTCCGCCAGCAACTGGCCTGCCAGCTCAACTTTGTCGGCTTCCAGCAGCGACTTACCGACCTCCTTGCCCTGCGCTTTCAGAAACGTATAGGCCATGCCGCCGCCGATGATAAAGCTATCGACCTTATTGAGCAGATTGCGAATGACGCCGATTTTGTCGCTGACCTTGGCCCCGCCGAGGATCGCCACGAAAGGTTTCGCGGGGTTCTCGGTGGCGCGACTGAGGTATTCGAGTTCCTTTTCCATCAGCAGGCCGGCGGCGGATTTCGAGAGATGGCGCGTGACCCCGACGGTGGAAGCGTGCGCCCGGTGCGCCGTGCCGAAGGCGTCGTTCACATAGAAGTCGGCCAGCTTGGCCAGCGCCTTGGAGAAGTTGTCATCATTGGCCTCCTCTTCGGCGTGGAAGCGCAAGTTCTCCAGCAGCAAGGTCTGCCCGCGCTCCAGTTTGCCGGCCATTTCTTCGGCCTGCATGCCGATGCAATCCGGGGAAAAGCCGACGTTCTGGCCGCGCCCGATCTTCTCGTCAAGCAGAATACGAAGCCGCTCGGCGACGGGCTTGAGGCTGTACTGCGGATTCGGTTTGCCCTTGGGACGGCCAAGATGAGAAGCAAGAATCAGCTTGGCGCCATGCCGCAGAGCGTACTCGATTGTCGGCAGCGTCTCGCGGATACGCGTGTCGTCTGCCACGCGTCCGCCGTCAAGGGGAACGTTAAAGTCGACCCGCATCAGGATGCGGTGATTATTCAACGAAAGATCGCGTATAGAAAGTTTGGCCATGGCTACAATCCTCTGCCGGGGTCCCCGCTACGCGCGTTTTTCGCGTAGTGGGGTGCAACTTACAGCCCAATGGTCACCAACGGCATTTCATCGCCGGATTAACCGGTCCGGCCGATGCCCACGCGGCCCGCCGGACCGTGAAAATCCTGCAATGGCGCACGCCCGGGGTGCGCCGAACAATCAGCAACTCACAGCCCTTTGCCGGCCATGAAGGTGATCAGGTCGCGGACACGGCAGCTATAGCCCCATTCGTTGTCGTACCAGGCAATGACCTTGACCAGGTTTCCACCGACCACGCGCGTAAGCGGAGCGTCGAAGATCGAAGAGCGTGAGTCACCGCGAAAATCGGATGAGACGAGTTCATTATCATCGTAGCCGAGATAGCCCTTCAGCGGACCCTCCTGGCTGGCCTTCTTCATCGCGGCGTTAACCTCTTCCACGCTGGTTTGCTTTTCCGTGAGCACAACCAGATCGACCACGGAGACGTTAGGCGTTGGCACGCGAATGGCGAATCCGTCGAGCTTGCCTTTCAACTCGGGAATTGCAAGATAGACGGCCTTGGCGGCGCCGGTCGAGGTCGGAATCATCGACAGCGCGGCGGCGCGTGCCCGGCGCAGGTCCTTGTGCGGAAAGTCGAGGATGACCTGATCGTTGGTGTAGGAGTGGATCGTGGTCATCGTGCCTTTTTGGATGGTGAAGGTATCGTTGAGAACCTTGGCCACGGGCGCCAGGCAATTGGTAGTGCAGGAGGCGTTGGAAACTATGTTGTGCTTGGCGGGATCGTATTTGTCCTGGTTGACGCCCAATACGATCGTAATGTCCTCGTTCTTTGCGGGAGCGGTAATGATGACTTTTTTGACGGTGCCGCGGAGGTGGTTCCTGGCTTGCGTGGCATCGGTGAAGCGCCCGGTAGATTCCACTACGATCTGCGCGCCCTGCGATTGCCAGTCGAGCTTGGCCGGATCTTTTTCGGCAAAGACCCTGATCTTGCGGCCGTCGACCTGGATGGCGTCGCCCGTGAAGGATATATTTTGTTGCAGGTTGCCGAGGATCGAGTCGTACTTCAGCAGGTGCGCCAGCGTCTTTGGATCCGTGAGGTCGTTGACGGCGACGATCTCGATGTCTTTGTTGCCCAACGTGGTGCGCAGGACGTTGCGTCCGATGCGGCCGAAGCCGTTAATACCTACCTTGATTGCCATGTTGCCTCCGAGATAAGAATATCCGTTTATGCGAATCGCTGCTGCGGTCCGCGTGGCAGCCGGCACACCAACGAGGGTCTGCGGGCTCGCTTGCAGAACAGAAAATGCTAGCATCCGCACCCCATGGAGGCAAACTCCGGGCGGCATCTCGGAGCAGCAAAGCCCTCTCGCCGGCGGCTGTGTAGCCCGAATTAGCACGGAGGAATCTGCTTAGTTC
Organism: Candidatus Korobacteraceae bacterium; assembly: GCA_050015355.1. Taxonomy (GTDB): domain Bacteria; phylum Acidobacteriota; class Terriglobia; order Terriglobales; family Acidobacteriaceae; genus CAWBRT01. The sequence continues at coordinate 24,353 of JBEKBO010000007.1, forward strand.
TCGCCCACGGCAGGCAAATTGTGTTATAAGCCCCGTATGCGCAAGTGGATGCGCGACCGCATGAAGCGGCGCAACAATAAAGGCAAAGAAGATCTGCAACAGAAGGCCGCTGAGCCAGGCCAGGCGCCGTTGCAGCCGACTTTTCTGGATCGCGAAGCTCCGGCCGGTGAACCTCAGGAGACTCGGAGCGAGGCTTCCAGCAAGGATAATTTCCCGCCGACAACGGCTGGCGAGACCGGGAATTTTCCGGTCGATGGGCGGGATTTTCAACACGAGCTTCAGCCGGAGGACGAACCGCAGCCCGAGACTGAGCCGCCGGAGGCTGCTGCCTCCACGGGGCAGAAGAGCGGCGCTGCCCGCGGCCCGAGGCGTGATCGCTCACGGCGCAGGGGCGGAGGAGGAAAGCCTCGCAACCAGCCCCGGCCGGGACCGCGCCCTTCTGGACCCGGGAGGCCTTCTCCGTCGCTGCCAATTGCCCCGGGACAGGCCACGGGCGAGGCGTCTGAGGTCGACCGCGACGACGCGGAGCCGGCATCCGCGGAGCACCAACCGGCGGCCAAGCCGGCGGCTGAGCGCGGCAAGCCAAAGGGCGCAGTGGTTCTCTCTATCGGGTTGCCAGGCTCGGGCAAGAGTTCCTGGTTCAAGCGGCACAACATCATTCCTCTTTCGAGCGACCTTATCCGCGGATTGCTGTTCGATGATCCCACTGAGCAGAGATATCAGGACCTGGTGTTTTCGTCGTTGCGCTCGCTGCTCAGGTCCCGGCTGATTGCCGGGCGTCCGATGAATTACATCGACGCAACCAATCTGTCTCCGCGCGAGCGCCATAGCTGGATCAAGATGGCGCGCGAGTACGGATATGAGGCGCATGCGGTGTTCTTTGACGTGCCAGCCGAGGTCTGCATCGAGCGCAACCGCAAGCGTTCGCGCAACGTGCCGGACGACGTGATGCAACGGATGGCTCAGAAACTGCGCCCGCCGAAATTCGAAGAGGGATTCGCCAAGATCATCGTCGTGCGCTTGAAGCCGCACGAAACGGCGGTTGATGGGCAACCCTGATCGCCAGCCGCTTGCGCGCCAGGTACGAGCGGCGGATCGCCCTCCGGCTCGCGGCGCGCCGCTGCCGCCGGACTCTACCCCAACACGCGCAACCACGGCGCGTGCCGGGGATTCTTGGGTCGCGCGCGCCGTTCACATCCCGTTGCAAGCCTTCCTGATATTGCTCTTCTTTCTTCTGGGCGCCGGGCTGTCGGCCAGAGCCCAGGCGCCGCCGGATTTTCGCTCCCTCGATGACATCCTGCAAAGCGCGACAACGGCCAATGCCGGCGCTCAAATTCCCGGCGCGGTGGTGGTCATCGGCCATCAGGGTAGGGTGGTCTACCACAAGGCGTTTGGATGGCGTTCCCTGGAGCCTGTGCGCGAGCCCATGACCGTGGACACGGTCTTCGATGTGGCATCGCTCACCAAGTGCCTGGTGACCGCGACAGCCGTGATGCAGCTAGTGGAAAAAGGACGTTTAAGGCTGAACGATCCGGTCGCTCAACTGCTTCCCGGGTTTGCCGCCAACGGCAAGCAGGAGATTACCGTGCGCCAGTTGCTGACGCACTTCTCGGGCTTGCGGGCGGATCTGGATATTTCCTCCCCGGCGCGGTGGGCAGGCAAGCAGCAGGCCTACGAAATGGCAAACCGAGAGACGCCGGTGTCCGCTCCGGGCGCTCGGTTTCGATATTCCGATATCAATTTCATCGTGCTCGGCGAACTGGTGGAGAGTCTCTCGGGCATGGCGCTGGACCAGTATGCGGCGGAACATATTTTCCAGCCGCTGGCCATGACCCGCACGCGCTACCTGCCGCCATCGAGTTGGATTCCCGGCATTGCGCCCACCGAGTATGATAACGGGCGCATGCTTCGCGGCGTGGTTCACGACCCGACCGCCCGCGCGATGGGCGGCGTCGCCGGACACGCCGGCGTGTTCTCGACCGCCGATGACCTGGCGCGCTTTGCGCAGGCTATGCTCGACCGCAAATTCGTGGTCTCCGCCGCCGGCATCGAAAAGCTGACCACACCGCAGCAGCCAGCGACGGCAACAGTGCTGCGCGGCCTCGGTTGGGATATCGAATCGCCGTTCTCGACCAATCGCGGCGAACTGCTGCCGGTTGGCGGCTTTGGGCACACCGGGTTCACTGGAACTTCAATGTGGATCGACCCGGCGACAAACACATACATCATTTTGCTGACGAACGCCGTGCATCCACGGGCCAGAGCTGCGTCTCCCGCGGTTGCGCTCCGGGCTCGCGTGGCCAACGCCGTGGCCGCGGCCTTGAGGCTGGACGTTTCGGAGGAGGAACGGCTTAAACTAGCGGCGATTACCGGCTACAACGAGACGCTAACCGGAGTGCATTTGTTACAGTCGCGCAACGGAGAGGTGAAGACCGGGCTCGACGTGCTGGCCGCGCGTGGAGTGTTGTTTTCTGCCACCCCAGCAACGGCAAAAGCGGCCATCGCCGGAGACACCGGTGCGGCAACCGGGAATGACATGCCTGTGCGTCCACTAACCTGCGCGGCGCGGCCATGCCGGGTTGGACTGGTGACGAACCAAACCGGGGTGGACTCGCAGGGCAGGCGCGGCATCGACCTGCTGGCGCACCTGCCGGATGTCGAACTGCGTGCGATCTTCAGCCCCGAGCACGGCGTCGGCGGCACCCTCGATACGACGCATATCGACGAGACGCATGATCAGACGACTGGCGTGCGCGTCTACAGTGTTTATGGCGCCACCGACGCCGCCCGGCGGCCTCCGCCAGAGGTTCTGAAGGGGCTCGATGCCGTGATCTTCGACCTTCAGGACGCTGGCGTACGCTGGTATACCTACGAAACGACACTTGGATATTTTCTCGAAGCCTGTGCCACGGCAAAGCTGCCGCTGATCGTGCTGGACCGGCCCAATCCAATCACGGGCGCGTTCGTGCAAGGCGCGGTCTCAGACGCTGCACACGAGAGCTTTGTGAACTACCATCCAGTTCCGATCCGCCACGCGATGACCATGGGCGAGTTGGCGCTGCTGTTCAACTCCGAACGCAAGCTCGGCGCAAACCTGTCGGTTGTGCGAATGCAGGGATGGCAACGAGGCGACTGGTTCGATGCGACGGGCCTGCCATGGATGAACCCCTCGCCGAATCTGCGCAGCCTGGAAGCGGCAACACTGTATCCAGGCGTGGCGCTGGTCGAAGGGACAAATGTCTCGGTCGGTCGGGGAACGGAAACGCCGTTCGAAGTGCTGGGGGCGCCGTGGATCGACGGGCGGCAGCTCGCCGCCTATCTGAACGCGCGCGAACTGGGCGGAGTGCGATTCATTCCGATCTCCTTCACGCCGGAGAGCGGCACCAATGCGAAACAGCTCTGCCATGGAGTTCACATTCTGCTCACCGCGCGCAACGAGCTGGACTCCCCGGAGCTGGGCCTGGAAATCGCTTCGGCGCTGCTCAAGCTTTATCCGCGGCACTTCGCCCCAGAGCGAATTGCCGATCTGCTGGTAGACCACGCCACCTTCCAGGCGCTGATGCGGGGAGACGACCCGAGACGCATCGCGGATGGCTGGCGCGAGCGGCTGCAGGAATTTGCCCGCATCAGGCGGAAGTACCTGCTGTATTGAGCGCCCCGGCCAACCCAGCCGGCATCTAATCGACCCAGCGTGATCGGGGCGGAGCGGTGTTAGGGTTGGTGCATCCAAGAACGATTATTCCAGCGTGTCACCCTGAGGTTGAGCCGTTTTGCGAGCGTCTGAGCCCGCAGGCGAAATCCTGAGCGTAGCGAAGGAACTCGCTAGGACGCGACGTAAGGGTCCATGTATTTGCTTTTTGCGGACCCTCGGTGAAATGCATAGATCGTCACGTCGGTTCGCGAAAGCGACGAACCTCCTCACGATGACACCCGCAGCGAAGGATACAGTATCTCTGGTACTGTTCTTAATCCTTATCGCCGCCACGCTGACGGCCACGGGATATACCTTTCGCGAAACGTGGCCATAATGTCGGGAATCTGAGGTTGCCCTTGTTTTGCCGCCGCTTCACTTTCGGCGCTTTGTTAACTTTGCTGGTGGCGACTGCCTTTGCCGCTGACAGCGGGAAGCCGCCCAAACTCAGCGAGCAAAGCCGCAGGGAACTCATCCGGGTCTTCACCGCGGAAGACGCATTTGCGCTGCGCATTCTTCCCATGGGAAAAATTGGCCTGAAGATCGAAAACGGCCAGGTTTTCCCAAGCGAGGCGGAGGTGCGCCAAGTGGTGGCCGCTAACGGTCCGGCGTGCCGTCCCGGCGAGCGCGTGCAGATCACGAATCTACGCTTTACCGGGCACGAGATCGTCTTCGAAATCAACGGCGGCCCGCTGACGCGGAAGAAATGGTACCAGCGTATCGAAGTCGGCTCGGCGGGCACCGTCGCGCCGGGCAGCCCGCGCGGCTCGAACCCCGAAGATGTCTACAACCATGCGCGCGGTTCCTGCGTGATGCTTACCTTCAAGGATTACGTGCCGGAGCTGAGCGCCGGACAGGTGAAGGAAATGCTTGCTCCGGTGCTCGACTTCAAAGCCGAATCCGTAGCCGAGGCTTACGAGAAGTCACTGCCGCCAAAGTTGCAGCAGGCCGTCAAGGAGCATAGGGCCCTGGTTGGAATGGACCGCGAACTGGTGACCTATGCCAAGGGGCGTCCTCCGAGGCGAATTCGCGAACGCGACGGAGCGACGGAGTACGAGGAGTGGATCTACGGGCAGCCGCCGAACGACGTGGAGTTCATTCGCTTCGTAGGCGACAAGGTCATCCGAATCGAGACGATGAAGGTTGACGGCGAGAAGCTCGTCCGCACCCAGCCTGAAGTCGATCTGGCGAGTGAAATATCGCCTGTGGCCCACAAGACAACCGAAGGCAAGCGAACCGGCAACAGCGGGCCCACTCTGCTCAGGCCCGGTGAAACAGCTCCTCAACTCACGCGGCAGAGTCCCGACGCGCGGTCGGCTTCGGCAAGTTGGCCGACGCCGGAGCAGACTGGCGGAAGTCCCACGGGCATTCCCGACCCGGGAAGCGCGGACCCAGCCGGTTGGACTCCCAGGTAGGCCGGGCTGCTGCCGGGGATTCGCCAGTAATGCGGCAGATACCCCGAAAAACCCGGTTTGTGTCCCCGCATGTACCAAAGTGGCGTGCCAGCCTTTAAACTGTAAGAGTGAGAATCGCGCTCGCCCAGGTTAATCCGACGGTTGGTGATTTTACCGGCAACGCCCGGAAGATCATCGAATTCGCCCGCTGCGCCCAGCAGGGCGGCGCCGGCCTTGTGCTGTTTCCGGAACTCAGTGTCTGTGGCTATCCGCCTCGCGACTTGGTGGAGAGGCCCGGCTTCGTCGCCCGCTGCCGCCAGACACTGGAGGAAATTGCCGCTCAGACGCGCGATATTGTCTGTGTCTGCGGCTTCGTCAGCCGCGCCTGCCACGAGACTGGCAAGTCGGTGATGAACTCGGCAGCCGTGCTGCGCGATGGCGCGGCGGCATTAGTGCAGTCAAAACGCCTGCTGCCCACCTACGACGTCTTTGACGAGATGCGTAACTTCGCTCCCGCGGAGCGGCAGGAACTGTTTACGCTCGACGGAAAAAAGCTGGCGCTGACCATCTGCGAAGATGCATGGAACGACAAAACTTTCTGGAACCGCAGGCTCTACATGGTCGACCCGGTGGAAGAACTCATCCACGCCGGGGGTGAAGTGGTGCTGAACATCTCCGCCTCTCCCTTTCACCTGGGCAAGCGTGAATTGCGGCGAGAAATGTTGGCGTCCATTGCCCGGCATCACCGGGTTCCGGTGGCGATGGTGAACCAAGTGGGCGGGAACGACAGCCTCATCTTTGATGGGTCGAGCATGGTGGTGGGTGCGGATGGAGAGGTTTTGGCGCAGGCGCAGTCGTTCGCGGAAGACTTGATCTTTTACGACACGGAAACGGGGCAGGGAGACATCCATCCCCAGATTGAGGGGGAAGCGGCAAGCGCCTTTGCCGCCCTGGTGCTGGGAACGCGCGATTACGTAAAAAAGTGCGGCTTCGGGAAGGCGCTGATCGGCCTGAGCGGCGGAATCGATTCGGCGCTGACGGCCGTGATCGCCGTGGAAGCGCTCGGCGCGGAAAACGTGATCGGCGTGGCAATGCCCAGCCAGTATTCCTCCGAGGGCAGCGTGCAGGACGCCCGAGAGCTCGCGCAAAACTTGAACATTCGCTTTGAAGTTATTCCAATAAAAGGAATTTTTGATTCGTTCCGTGGCGGGCTGGCGGAGGTTTTTTCCGCCCGCGGCGAAGATGTAACGGAAGAGAATATACAGGCGCGCGCCCGTGGCACGTTGCTGATGGCGATCTCGAACAAGTTCGGGGCGCTGGTGCTGTCGACCGGAAACAAATCGGAGCTGGGCGTGGGCTATTGCACGCTCTATGGCGATATGGTGGGCGGGCTGGCTGTAATCTCCGACGTGCCCAAGACGCTGGTTTACCGGATTGCCGAATACGTGAACTCGCGGCGTCCCGTGATCCCGCATTCGACCATCAGCAAGCCGCCGTCCGCCGAACTGCGTCCGGACCAGAAGGACAGCGACTCGCTGCCCACCTACGACATACTTGACCAGATCCTTGTCGACTACGTGGAAGATATGAAACCGGCCGACGAGATTGCCGGCGAACGGAAATTGGATCCGGCACTGGTACGAGAGGTGGTCAGGATGGTTGACCGTGCCGAATACAAAAGGCAGCAAGCGGCGCCGGGGCTGAAAATTTCCGAGAAGGCTTTCGGCGTGGGGCGCAGATTTCCTATCGCCGCGCGCCACGAGGTCTGAATTCCCAACCCCAAACACAACTCGGACTCGCCGTGGGAGCCCATTCACGGTGGTTCATTTCACTCGACAGGAAGGCACATGAAACGCACTCTAGCGGTTTTTTTAGCGATTTTCGTTCTGGCATCGTTCGCCCTGGCCCAGACCGGCAGCGCCGCCCCGGCAGGCAAAGCGGATGCCGCCAAGCCAGCCAGCCCGGCTGCGGCTTCGCCAACCGGCTCGGATTTGCCGAGCGAAGCGACCGTGAATGCTTTCTTTCACCGCATGTTCGGCTTCGAGCCCAACCTTGTTTTCAAAGTGTCCTCGATCAAGGCTTCTCCCATTGACGGCCTGGCCGAGGTAACCGCCGTTGTGACCACACCCAACGGGCAGCAGCAGATAACAAAATTGTTCGTCGCGAAGGACTATGGGATCGCGGGCGAATTGATGCCGTTCGGTCCCGATCCATTTGCCAAAGCGCGGGCGATCCTGAACAAGGAAGCCTTCGGTCCCACCAAAGGACCAACCACACCGGCAACCACGATTGTGGAGTTCGGAGACCTCGAGTGTCCTGCCTGCAAGCAGGCACAGCCGGCCATCGAGAAGCTGCTGAGCGAGGAGCCAAAGATCAAACTTGTCTTCCAGAACTATCCGCTGGATCAAATCCACCCCTGGGCGCAGAAAGCAGCCGCTTACGTCGATTGCATCACGCGTGAGAACAATGGTGCAGCCTGGAAGTTCATCGCCTCGGTTTATGAGCAGCAGGATGCGATGAACCAGCAGCACGAGGGCGGGGCCGCGGCGCTGACCACTAAGCTGAACGAATTGGCGGCCGGCGCCGGCGTGGACGCCAAGCAAATCGCAGCCTGCGCGGATTCGGCTGAGACGAAGGCGCGCTTGGACCGTTCGAAGAAACTGGGGGATGAAGTTGGGATCGCCTCGACCCCGACTTTCTTCATTAACGGCCGCCGCGTAGGGAGCCTCAATATGCCCCCGGATGTGTTGAAAGCGGTGGTGGATTTCGAGATCGCGGAAAGCGGGAAGTAGACCAGCTTCGCGGCTTCCGACAACCGGCCCTAGCGTGGTGTCCCGGACGTTCGTGCAATAAAGTTTAGGGGTGTCATTCTGAGCGACCGAGAGGGAGCGAAGAATCTGCTTTTGGTTTTGAGGTGCGAGAAAAGCAGATCCTTCGCTACGCTCAGGATGACACTCACGAGGTATGTTTAGTTATGCGAGGCTGGGGAACCAGCCCTACCGTGGCATGGTATTCGGCAGAAGGACGATTGGCCCCGCTTCCGGGTTGGCGCTAACCACGTGTGGAGTCAGAATAATCATTAGTTCGTCGTCATTTTCCTGCGTGTTCCGATTGGCGAGTCCGGGGACGGATGCAAGCAATGAATATCCCTGTAGCGTACGCGACTCGCTTCGGGTGAGATTGCTGGCCGCGATGATGGACTCGCCATCCTTCGCGCTGATGAAGCCGTTAAATTCCTGGTTGTTGATGGTCGGTATGCCATTCACTGTCTGTGTCCCGAGCGAGCGAATCTGCATCTCCAGCTTGATGCTGACCGAGTTGTCGCGGCGGATGATGGGTGTGGCTTTCAGATTGAACCCGATATCCTCGTAGTTGACCGACGGAAAAGGCGCGACATAGCTCTGGTTGCCGAGTACCTGGGTGATGGCCGCCGAGTTGTAGATGGGCGCATAGGTGGCAATCAGCACTGGATATCGCTCGCCGATCTTCATGACCGCGGCCGTTCCCTGGGTGGCGCGCAATGTCATGCTTTGCAGCGACCGTATGCTCGACAGGTCGCGCGAGAAGTTGAAGCTGGCGGCGGGGATCGTCAGGGCGGAGAGCGTGATGCCGCCGCCGAAAAGCGCGAATGGCTGCGAAAGCAGCGAGTTCTGCTGGCCGAGCAATTGCGCGATAAGCCCGGCGACAGCCGTCGTGTTTCCCTGATTGATGAGCCCGGAGGAAACCAGTTGGTTGATCAGGCTCTGCGTGCTGCCACTGGCGGTGAGTGACTGGATTTCGGTGGGGACGTTGAAGACCTGGAATGACGTGGGTACGCTCGCCCCGATCGCACGTGTGAAACTCCTCGACACCTCGTAAACGTCAACCTGAAATACCACTTCGGGCAACTGGTCCTTCAGTGCCTGCAGGAACTGCGTCACGACATCCAGCGTCCGCGAGTCCGCGCGCACGGTGAGCGACTGGGCCGTAGCGTCGACGGCCGCAAAGCGTATCTCAAACAGGGTGCGTAAGGTCGTCGCGATCTCGTTCAAAGCCTGCGGCGTGGACGCCTGGGGCAGATAAAACGTGCGCAGCGACATGCGTTGCAGGCTTCGCCGGTTTTCATCGGTGTCGGCCGCGAACAAAGCCTGTCGGGCGGAGAGCGGGGTCCAAAGGGTTTTGGTGAGGCGCGTGAGGGCGGAGGCAGCCTGCTCCCATGTGGCATCCTCCATATCGAGGCGCACGGGGCGGCTTGCGACCGAGTCGTCGAATACGGCGGTTATCCCATAGGCGAGCGCCACCTGGGTGATGATGTCGCGAGTGGCTCCGCGGAGATGGAATTTGCGCTGGCCCGCTTCGGGCTGCAAGTGGATTTGCTCGGCGAGCGAGATCGGCTCCTTTGTTGGGTCCTGTGCATTGCGGGGAAGAGCATCGCGCAGGCGCTGCCGGGCAAACTCGTTGTTGGGATCGAACTGAAGCGCCTCTCGAAAGCGGCCGAGAGCCTCGACGGTGTTTCCGGCGGCCATGGCCTGGTTGCCGGCTTGCACATCCTCGAACACCAGCTTCTGGCGGGCGACTTCACGCGCTGTCAGGTATTCGAGGTTGTCTGGCGCGAGCGTCGCCGCCGCCTCGAAGTGCCCTAAAGCCTCCCGCACCCGTGATCGTTTCTGTAACTTGAGGGCTTCGCGAAATTCCCTGGCCGCGCGCCGCCGCTCTTCCGCCGTTGGACACTTGGGAAGCTTCGAGTCCGCCTGATCGGAACACAGAGCTGGCAGGGAAGCTGCTCCGTTAGCGGGAGCCGCGATCGTGGGGCTCGCAGGAGCCTGCACTGGCGGGGATGCGGACTGCTGTCCGTATGCGGGCAGCAGAGCGGCAAACAGCAGCATGGGCCAGAAACAGCGCATCGCTCTGATTGTAAGCGATTATCGCAGTTCCCGAGTTGGTGTATCCAAATTCCCAAGAGAATGTCATGGCGACCGGAGCGCCGAGCGCCGGTGGCCGGAGCAGCCAAGCTGCGTACCCGATATTCCATTCGAGACGCAAGAAGCGATTCGGGCGCGGAGTGGAGCCACCCTATGTTTTCAGGAGCAGGAACAAAAGGTGGTTCGACTTCGCTCGCCATGACAGTCCGAGTTGATGTCGGATATACCTACCTGGGAACCGCTCCTAGAAGGTTGCTGAGAAACGGCCCGCACCGGGGTTGCGCGTGCTGGGGCAGAGAGCTATGGTTGGGGGCACTCCAGCAGCGCGTCGCAACACGGCAGGCAGAGGTCGGGCTGTTCTCGTCGCAGAGTCTCGATGTCGAAAATTCCAGTGGCCACGGCGACCACGGGGGCGTTCACGGAGCGGGCTGCGATGATGTCGGCGGGCGTATCGCCAATGAAGCACACCCTGGCCTTTTCCCCCAGCCGCCGCCGGACTTCGACGATGCCGTGCTGGAAGATGGCGGCACGGGTCTCGTTACCTGCGGCGGTGCCGTCGCGGCCTCCCGAAGCCCCGCAGAATGACCCGAAGCTAAAGTGTCCGGCGATGCCTGCCGCGCGCAGCTTCGCCCATCCAATCGGCGCCAGATTGCCGGAGGTCACGGCCAGCAGCTTTCCCGCCGAGTGCAGGCGCTGAAGCAGTTCGCTGACCGAGGGACAAAGTTCCGTGCGCAGCAGGGCAACGTTGCGCTCTACTTCGGCTTGCATGGCCGCAATTGCCTGCGGCAGTTTCCTGGAGAATTCCTCCGCGGAGATTCCCACGGCGCCGGCGGCCGCGCGAAGAATGCCTATATCGGTATTGCCGTGCAGCGGGACTCCGTCGATCTTCAGCTCGCAATTCCAAACCTGGCGCAGCGCGCTATGAAAGGAATTGTAATGAACGCCATCGCGGCTGTTCAGCAGCGTGCCGTCAATGTCGAACAGATAGGCGTCGAAGGAGCCCCAGGCAAATCGCAGGGGCAAAATAGTAGGTTCGAGTTCCATCACGAGAGCGATTCCATAGTCGGTATACGCTACATATCATCGCCGGGCTTGATGTCACCCCAGCAAACGTTAAAGGCAGCGTTTGCCGGGGACCCCGTACGCCCAGCTCCTTCGCGGAGTATACCTTCCGCAAATGTGGGTCTGCCTGCACTCCAACTGAGATGCAATATCCGGCTGAGCTGGTTTCAGAAGCGAATGTATTCCTAATCGCAAATCATGACGCGTTCGATGGAGCGGGCGACTCCGCTTTCGGCGTCGCAGTCGATGACGACCGCGCACAGGCGGGTATCGCCGCTGGCCGCTTCGAACCGGGTCGGCATGTTGTTTAGAAAACGGCCGATGATTAACTCCTTCTGGATTCCAATGACGCCGTTCCACGGTCCCGTCATTCCGACATCGGTCTGATAGGCGGTGCCTTTCGGCAGCACGCGCTCATCGGCGGTGGGGATGTGGGTGTGCGTGCCAATGACCGCGGTGACGCGGCCATCGAGATACCAGCCGAGCGCGACTTTCTCGGAAGTGGCTTCGGCGTGCATATCCAGCAGGATGACTTTAGAGGAAATTCGCGCCAGCAGTTCGTCGGCTACGCGGAATGGGTCGTCAATGTTCCCCATGAAGACGCGGCCCTGCAGATTCATGACGGCATAGCGGATGCCGCCCTTGGTCGTGCCTTCATAAACGCCGGTTCCGGGCGAACCGGCCGGGTAGTTGGCCGGACGCAGGATTCTGCGGGCCATGCTGTCCGGTTGGCTGAGGCCAGTGTTGAGGTACTCGATCAGCTCGCGCTTGTCCCAGACGTGGTTGCCCGTGGTGATGACCTCGACGCCCAGATCGAAGAGTTCCTCGGCGATCTGTGGAGTAATGCCAAAGCCGCCGGCGGCGTTCTCGCCATTGGCGATCGTCAGGTCGATGTTGTACTGAGAGAGCAGCCCGCGGATGTGATCGCGAACGATGGTCCGGCCGGGTCTGCCAAAGATGTCGCCGATGAAGAGAATGCGCACGCTGCGCGGCTCCAGAGTTTCCTAAACTTTTGATGGTAACACGATGCGCTGAGAACACCCGGGAGCGCAGTAGAACCCGCGAACTGGTCTACCGTGCCAGCTCCGCCGTCTTCAGGAAGTCGTAATTGCCGGAGGAGCTGAGGTGCACGTTGCGCAGGCGCCGCGTGTGCACCAGCACGTTGTCGAAATACCAGAGATTGATGTACGGCAGCTCTCGCGCCACGATCTGCTGGATGCGGTCGTAGTCGGCCTTGAGCCGCTGCCGGTCCACAGAGGCGCGCGCATCGTCGATGAGGCGGTCGACTTCCGGGTTGGAGTAATAGCCGCGATTCGCCCGCCTGGGAGGAGTGCTGGCAGAGGCAAAAATGTGCTCGAAGATGTCGGGGTCCTCGTTGCCGCCGATCCAGCGCAGGGAGAAGAGCTGGAATGCGCCGCGAGTGATGTCGGCGTAAAACGTGGCGAATTCAAAGCTGCGGATATCGAGCGCGATGCCCACCTCGCGCAGTTGCTGCTGCAGAACGGCAGTGAGCAGGCGCGTGGATTCCTCTGCGGAGGTCTTCATGTTCAGGTGGAAGCGGTAACCGTCCTTGCCAACGGCGTATCCGGCCAGATTGAGAAGCTCACGTGCGCGCCGCGGATTGTGCGGGTAGCGGGTGACATTGCCATCGAATGCCCAATGCTGCGTCGGCAGCACGCTGTCGGCCGGCCGCGCCAGGTCGCGCAGCAGGTAGTGAATGATAGACTCACGATCGATGGCATAGGCAAGCGCTTGCCTCACGCGCACGTCCCGCAGAATCGGATCGCGCAGATTAAACGCGAGATAGGCGTAGATGGTGCCGGGAGCGTTCATGATCGCCAGCGCCGGATCGTTGCGCAAGGCGAACACGGTGTCGGCGGTCAGCGCGTTGATGGCAATATCGGCGCTGCCCTTGCGAAGCTCCAGTGCGCGCGTGGTGGCATCGGGCACCACCATGAAGCGTACGGCGGGTAGCGGCGGAGCACCGTCCCAGTACTGCTCGTTGCGCGCGATGGTCACTTGGCGATCCTGCTCCATGCTCACCAGGCGGAATGGACCGCTGCCGATGGGAGCGCGGTTGAAGTCTTCGCCGGAGTCACGCGGCACGATGCCGATAGCGCCATCCGAAAGGTTCCAAAGCAGGGAAGAATAGGGTTCGCGCAGGTGAAAGATGACAGTCGCATCGTCGGGCGCATCGATGCTCTCCACATAGCGATACGTGCTCGCCTTGGCGGTGCGGATTTTGCCGCTCAGAATCGAGTCGAAAGTCCACTTCACATCGGCGGAAGTGAGCGGGCGCCCATCATGAAAGCGTACCCCTTGCCGAAGGTGAAACACGTAGGTTCGCGGGTCGGGAACCTCCCAGCGCTCGGCGAGCGCCGGCTGCAGATTGAAATGCTCGTCGCGCTGCAACAGTGCGTCGAACAGCAGCTTGTCGATGCGCTCCGACTGCGCGTCGGTGCCGACGCGGGGATCGAGATTCGTGGGACTGCTTTCGATGATCATTACCACTTCATTGCCTGGAGCGGCGGGCGAGCAGGAGAGTCCGCCAAGCATTGCGGTGGCGGAGATGAGTAGCGCGAAAAAGAAACTCCCACATCTGCTGACTGCGGCAGATGTGGGGCACAGGGCGAACAAGCGAAACAGTTTCAGGAAGATGTCATGGCGACCGAAGCGCCGAGCGCCTGTGGCCGGAGCAGCCAAGCTGCGTACCCGACATTGACATTCGGCAAGCAAGAAGCTGTTCGGGCGCGGAGTGGAGCCACCCTTTGTTTGTCGGCACCAGAAACAAAAGGTGGCTCGTCCACCCCAACATGCGCAACTACGGCGCATGTCTGGGGCCCCGGCTCGACTTCGCTCGCCATGACAGTCTGGGTTCGTGCTAAACATGGCTGATCTTACCGAGGATAGCCGCACGCTCGGCGCCCGTTGCCGAGGGAATGTTCGACGGTTGCCGATGCCAGGTCTGGTAGGCGAGCACGGCAAAGGCTACGGCTTCTTTCGCTTCCGATGGCAGTCCCTGCTCATCGGTGGTGGAGATGTGCATTTCGAACGCGGCGAGGCGGGCGGCAAGCATGGTCATCAGGCTGCGATTGCGAGTGCCGCCGCCGGAGACGAAAAAGTCGTGGAAACGGGTGGCCCGCGAAACCGTGCGCACGGAGTCGACGATGGACTCGGCCGTAAGCGCGGTTGCGGTCGCCATCATGTCGTACTGGCCCAGTCTTCGGCAAAGGCGAAGAAAGCGCTCGACGAACTCGCGGCCAAACTGTTCGCGTCCGGCGGTCTTGGGCGGCGTGCGGCGAAAGAACGGAGCGCGCAACAAAGCCGTGAGCACTTGCCGGCTAGCCGCACCGCGCGCAGCCAATGCGCCGTCACGATCATACGGCTTGCCGAACAGTTCTTTGGCGAGCGCGTCGATCACCATGTTGCCGGGTCCGGTGTCGAAGGCGATGACTTGCTCCGGCGTTGCGCCCGCGGGGATAGCCGTCAGATTGCCGATGCCGCCGATGTTTTGCAGGATGCGTCCACGCCGCGCATGACGAAACAAGAGGTAGTCGAGGAACGGAACCAGCGGCGCGCCTTGGCCGCCGGCGGCCATGTCTGCCGGGCGGAAGTCGGAGACCACCGGGACTTGCAGCCGCGCTGCCAGCACCGAGCCCTCGCCGGTTTGCCACGTGGCGGAGATTGCCCGGCCCAGGTAAGCCCGTGGGTCGCCCTGGTGGTAAATCGTTTGACCATGACAGCCGATCAGATCGCAAGCAAAGCCGCTCTCCCGCGCGGTGTCGCTCACGGCTTCGGCATAGACTTCGGCCAGCCGGAAGTTGAGGCGTGCCAGATCGGCGACGCTGGCGCGCTTCGAGTTCATGGCGGCGAGCACGGCGCTGCGTATCCGCGGCGGATATGGGTACTCGCGGTGGGCCAGCAACTGCAAGCGCGTGCGCAGCCCGCGGCCCTGCAACCGAACGAGCGCGACATTGACGCCGTCCGCCGAAGTTCCGCTCATGACGCCCGCAACGATCATTGGCCGGCCCTCAGGATGAGCTACCCAGAGACTCTTCCACCCGCACTGCCGTGGCTCTGGCTGCGGTGGCCAGGCGCAGTTTTTCGCCGAATTCCCGAAGTTCGCCGCGCAGCTTGTCGATTGCCGCGTCTGTCGGCGGTGGCACCGCCGGCCGGTTCAGCGCGCGGCAGGATTCCTTGAAGCGACGCGAACGTTCGGCGGCGGCTTCCACCTGCCGGCGGAAGCGATGGTCGCGCTCGGCCTCGGCGAGCACCGTGTAAAACGTGCGCCAGACATTTTCTTCCTTGTGGCACACCAGAAAAATATCGGCTCCGGCACGAAGCGTCTCGACGGCGGCGTCGCCAATATCCGCTGCCGCCAGCACGCCGCCCATTTCGAGGTCATCGGAGATAATGAGCCCGCGATAACCGATCTTGCGGCGCAGCACCTCGGTGATCCATTTGCGCGAGAGCGACGCCGGCGTTTTGTCGCTCGTCACCGAGGGATAGGCACAGTGCGCCACCATGACGAACGGTAATTCACGTTTCAATGTCCGGTAGGGACGCAGGTCCTCAAGCCAGAGTTCCCGCCACGACTTGAACACGACGGGAAGTTCCTGGTGGCTATCGAGACTGGCTTCTCCCAGACCTGGGAAATGCTTTCCGCAGGCGAGAACGCCGGACTCGCGCAGTCCGCGCAGGAAGTGGCGCGCATAGAGAATGGTTTCGTCCTGAAAGCCGGAAGCGGTGCGCGTCCGCATGACCGGCTCCGAGGCCTCGGACGAAAGGTCGAGAACCGGCGCGAAGTCGACATTGAAGCCGAGCGCGCGGACTTCCATGCCGATCACTCTGCCATGCTCGCGAAAAAGCTGGGGGCGCTGGCTGGCGAAGACCTCGGCGACCGAAGGCGCGGGCGCCACCGCATCGCGCAGCCGGTCAACCGTGCCTCCCTCCATATCGACACACAGAAACATTTTGTTTTCGACCAGGCGTTGCGCCGAACGCAACAGCGCGTGAGTCTGCCGCGGAGATTCGATGTTTCTCGCGAAAAGAATAATGCCGCCGGGCTGAAGCGCGCTGATCGTGGTCTTCAGGCGCGTGGACAGTTCCGTGCCATTGAAGCCGAAGATAAGGAGCTGACCGACCAGTCTTTCAATATCCTGGGAAGCCCCGGAACGCGAGATGGACTTGATTGGCACCGGAAGTCTTTCTAACACGAATGCGCGCGAACCGCAAAAAACCCGACAACGGATTGCCCGAAATCGTGGCTAAGGTTCTGTTCGGTACAGAGTGTGACGGAAATCAAAGATCGGGGCGCGCCCAATCCTTTACTCGATCTGCCGCTTGAGTTCGTGAAGCAGGTTCAGGGCCGCGATAGGGGTAATACGATCGAGATCGGATTCGCGCAGCTTCTCAATCACCCCCGAGGACAAGGGCGTGAAGATCGTCAATTGCACGGGCGGCGCGCTTTTGCCATCGGCCTTGCCGAGATGCCCGCTGGCCTGGTGTTCCGCCGATTCGTGCTCGGTCAACACCTCGCGGGCGCGGGCGATCACCTCCGGGGGCAGTCCGGCGAGCTTGGCAACTTCGATGCCGTAACTCTTGTCGGCCGCACCCGGTTCGACCTTCCGCAGGAAAACGACGTTGCCGCCCGCCTCCTTCACCGCAACGTGATAGTTTTTGACGCTCTCCAGCAGCGACTCCAACTCGGTCAGCTCATGGTAGTGAGTGGCGAACAGCGTGCGAGCGCGGGTGCGGGCGTGGAGATACTCAACCACGGCCCAGGCAATCGCCAAGCCATCGTAGGTCGAAGTGCCGCGCCCAACCTCGTCCAGCAGAACCAGCGACCGAGGCGTTGCCGTGTTCAGGATAGCGGCGGTCTCCGTCATCTCCACCATGAATGTGGAACGGCCGCGAGCGAGATTGTCGCTGGCGCCAATGCGGGTGAAGATCCTGTCCACCAGGTTGAGCCGTGCACGCGTGGCAGGCACGAACGAGCCCATCTGTGCCAGCAGAATGATCAGCGCTGTCTGCCGCAGATAGGTCGACTTGCCGCCCATGTTCGGGCCGGTAAGAATGACGACCAGGTGCGAGCCGCCGTTCAAGTAGAGATCGTTGGCAACAAAGCGTTCGTTGCTGCCGGTCAGCTCGGGTTGCTCGATGACCGGGTGCCTGCCCTCGATAATCTCGAGGTCGCCGCTATCGTCGAACATGGGACGGCAATAGTTCCGCGCTGCCGCCAGCGAAGCCAGCGAGGAGAGCACATCGACCTCGGCGAGCGCCAGCGCCGTCTGACGTATTCGCTTGGCTTCAGCGGCGATGCTCGACCGCAGCTCGGCAAAGATGCGGCGCTCGATTTCGACGATGCGCTCCTGTGCATCCAGTATTTTGGTTTCGTATTCCTTCAACTCCGGGGTGGTGAAGCGTTCGGCGTTAACCAGCGTCTGCTTGCGCTCGTATTCGGCGGGAACATGGTGCAGGTTGCTCTTGCTGATCTCAATGTAATAACCAAAAACCGAGTTGAAGCGAACCTTGAGCGAGTTGATGCCGGTTCGGCGGCGTTCGCGATCTTCGATCTGCGCGATGTACTGCTTGCTGTTGCGGTTCAGGTTGCGCAACTCGTCCAGGGTGGAATCCACTCCGGCGGCGATCACTCCGCCATCGTTCAACAAGATGGGAGGCTCGGGGATGATGGTCGCCTCGATGCGCTCGCGCAGCTCCGTCAATTCATCGATTGCCGCATGCAGCTCGCGCAGACGTTGCGCACTGAAGCCGGCAAGGCGGGCGCGCACGCCGGGCACGCGCGCGAGCGACGCGGCCAGGGCAAGCACATCGCGGGGGTTGGCCGCCTCCAGCGTGACGCGGCTGAGCAGGCGTTCGACATCGAGAATGCCGTCGAGCGAGCGGCGCAGCTCCTCGCGGGCGATGGTGTCGCCGGTGGCGGCTTCCACGGCGTCGAGACGGAGATTGATTTCAGCGGCGTCGATCGAGGGACGCAGCATCCAGGCGCGGAGCAGGCGCTTGCCCATCGGAGTGACCGTCTTGTCGATGGCGCGAAGCAGCGTAACGTTATCGCTCGTGCCGCTGAACAGGGGCTCAACCAGTTCGAGATTGCGCACTGTCACCGCGTCCAGAACCAGGCAGCTCTGGCGCTCGTAAAATCCTATGCGGTCGATGTGGTCGAGAGTGCCGCGTTGCGTGCTGCGAACGTAGTGGAGAATGGCTCCGGCGGCGCAGGCCGCGGCGGGCCGATTGGCCAGCCCGAAGCCTTCCAGCGAAAGCACTCCGAAGTGGTTTTCCAACTGCGGAATGGCGTAGTCGGGAGCAAAGATCCAGTCTTCCAGCGGCGTTTCGGCGCAGCCAAAGGCGGCGAAGTCGACGGGCGCAAGTTGCGGCGTGGCGGCCGCGGCGCTTGCACGGCTTCCTGAAGCGCTGGCGAATAGCGGCAGAGAAGAGGCAAACAGCAACTCCCGCGGACGCAGCGTCTGCATCTCCTCCAGCGTGCGGCGCTCCGCGTCGGGGCCGCGAAACTCTGTGGCGCGAAACTCGCCGGTCGAAAGATCGAGCGCGGCAAATCCCACACGGTCTTCATGCCGGGCGAGCGCGGTGAGGAAATTGTTCTCGTCCGATCCCATCTGCGCATCGGCGGCGGTGCCGGGGGTGAGCACGCGCGTGACCTCGCGCCGCACCAGCTTGGTTGCCAGCTTTGGATCTTCCACCTGGTCGCAAATCGCGACCTTGTAGCCCTTGCGGACGAGCTTGCCAATGTAGCCCTCGGCGGCATGGTAGGGGACGCCGCACATCGGAATAGCGATGCCTTTTTCCTTGTTGCGGGAGGTGAGCGTAATCTGCAACTCACGCGACGCTACGACCGCGTCGTCGAAGAACAGCTCGTAAAAGTCTCCCACGCGAAAAAACAGCAGCGCGCTGGGGTGCTGTTTCTTGATCGCGGCATGCTGCCGCATCAGAGGCGTGGAAAGTTCGCTGCTCATCGGCGGTTTCACCCGTCCAGCGCCACGCTAATCCGTTTGGACGCAGCAGGCGTGAAGGGTCGCTCCTCATTGGCGGTTCCGACAGGGGGTGCGGTTGAGTATAGCAGAGCTGGCGCGGCGCGGTTGCCGCCGATTTGACGCGGGCTGCCGAACAGTGATTACCTTAACCTGTGGAATTACGGAAAGATCCCATCACTCGGTCGTGGGTCGTTACCGGCGATGACTCGGAAGGTGCGTCGCACCCCGGGCCGCTCTGTCCGTTTTGTCCGGAATCGCCTGAACAACCCCAGGTTGTCTCTTCCATGGCTTCGGCCACGGGCGGCACGTGGTCGGCCCGTGCCGTCGTCCACCCGTCTCCGATCTACCACGTTGAAGGCGACCCCGGACGGCGGGGAAACGGGCTCTATGACACGATGAAGTCGGTCGGAGCCCACGAGGTGATCGTCGAGAACGCGCGCCACGACCGGCAACTGTGGATCGCCAGCGAAGAGGAAGTCCAGCAGTTCCTGCTGCTGTGCGCGCATCGCATTCAGGACCTGAAGAACGATCACCGCTTCAAGTACGTGACCGTATTCAAGGATTTCGGAGCGCTCGCCGGGCAGGAGTTCGATCATCCGACGTCGCAAATCGTGGCGACCACCTTCGTGCCGCGCAGAGTGTTGTACGAGCTGCGCTCCGCTCGCGAGCACTACGCGCATAAGGAGCGCTGTGTGTTTTGCGACATCCTGTCACAGGAATTGCAGCAGAAGAAAAGGATTATCGAAGTACAAGGCGATTACGTCGCTTGCTGTCCATACGCTTCCCGGGTTCCGTTTGAGACCTGGATCATCCCGCAGTCGCATGAGGCGCATTTCGAACGTAGCGGCTTAGCGCGCCCGGGTGCGCTACGGGATTGCACCGCGCTGCTGAAGCGCACCATCAACCGCATACGCTCGATTACCGACAGCTTTCATCTCGTGCTGCATACCTCGCCGAACACCATGCATCGCTCGCAGGTTCTGAATTATTGGCGCACCATCGACGACGACTACCACTGGCACATAGAAATCATGCCGATCCTGCAGCGCAAGGAGAAGTCGTACAACTTCAAGGAAGTGTACTTTTCCTCGGTGACTCCGGAGACTGCGGCTATGCGGCTGAGGGAAGCTCCGACAGAATTTGGTGGAACGAGCTTTTAGACCGGATTCGCGCTTGAGCGCAACTAGGTATGATGTATCCCAACCAAGTGCTGTCATGGCGAGCGAAGTCGAGCCACCTTCTGTCTTCAATCTCCAGACAAAAGGTTCCTCCACTTCGCCGCGCATTGCGCGGCTCCGGTCGGAATGACGTTCTCCAATTTTTTGATCCGGATACATCAATTCCGGATTCGCGCTAGCCCGGCAGCCCTGGCGCTGACTCCCAGCGGCGCCTTTGTATTGTGAGAAAGAAAGTATTCTCGGAAAAGAACGTCCGTGCGGCTGGCCGTGGCAGCCACTTGCGGCAAGTGCCATGGCAGGGCCATGAGGATGCAGCTTGACGGTTCGCCGACTGAAGACATACGCCTCCGACACCGGACGCGTGTACGACTACTATTTTGTGGAAAGGCGGCCTGCGCTCGCGTCCTTTGGGGCGGCAATTGAGTATGTGTACGAGGTCTCCAGCGACCGCCATTTCTTTTTTGCGGTCAGCATCTTCGTGCTGGATGAGGCGGTAGCGGACTGGGCTGCGCGTCACGGGCGCGCGCTCGACGACAACGAACGCTATGCCGCGGCCAAGCTGGCACTGCAACGGCTTTTGACGAAATTGAAGACATGCACCAGTCTGGCCGCCAACTGCAAGTTGGTCCGGAGAAGCTGGAGGAGCTGCTGGCGCCGCTGGATCTATAGTTTCGTTCCCCCGGGCGGCGATTTCAGCCCGGAACTTGGGCGCTCCGCGCTGCTTTGTGATAAACATCACAGGGCGATGTGACTCTTTCCCTACGACTGCCATTGCTGGTTTGTATAATCAAGCTTGATTCGGTCCGGCGCGGGCGCCTGCCAACCGCGGGCCGGAGCTGGGAAATATGCCTCTTCTGTGGTTGCGAGTTGCGACGGTTTTATATGGCTTGGGGTTGGTGTACGCCCTGCTCCTGCTCGCTCAAAAGGGCGAGAAGTTCGGTAGAATCGCCGTCCCTGCCGCGTTTTTGGGCTTGGTGTTTCATTTCGTTTCGCTGGTCGAATCGGCGCTCCTGAACGGTTACCTGGATCTGCTGACCATCCGTCACGCGGAATCCGACTTGGCGCTGCTGGTGATGGGGCTGTTCGTCTTCCTTTACCTGCGTTTTCGGAGTGCGGCCGCGGGACTGTTTATTTTTCCAGTGGCGTTTCTGCTGACGTTCGGATCGGCCCTGAATCTGCGTCCGCCTGAATTCTCCTCTCCCGTCACGCGCAGCGGCTGGATCATGGTGCACGTTTCCATGCTGCTGATCGGCTATGCCGCGCTTTTCCTGAGCTTTCTTTCCAGCCTGCTTTACCTGGTGCAGGCGCGCAGCCTCAAGTCGAAGCAACCTTCGCGGCTCATCAGCCGGTTGCCGGCCTTGCAGGTGCTGGACGAACTCGGATATAAGTCGCTGCTGCTTGGCTTTCCCTTCATGACCATTGGGCTGGTCATCGGTTCGGTGGTCGCGCACGAAAGATTTGGAGCGCGATACTTTGCCGATCCCAAGGTAGTGCTCTCGCTTGTGACCTGGGGCGTGTACATGCTGCTGATTTACACGCGCTGGAGTTCGGGCTGGCGCGGACGCAAGGCCGCTTACCTTGCGACCTTCGCATTTGCCGCGGCGGTCTGCGCCTGGGCCGCGAATTACCTGAGCAGAGTTCACCGGTTTATCGCTCCATGAACATTTTCCTCATCGGCGTGAATCACAAGACGGCTCCGGTCGAGGTGCGCGAGCGCTTCGCCATTCCGGAGGCGCGTCTGCCCGAGGCCGTTCGCCAATTGGCGACCCACAAGGGCGTGGATGAGGCAATGATCGTCTCCACCTGCAACCGGGTGGAAATGATAGCCAAAAGCGTCAACGGGGCTTGCGACCTCATGGGATTCGTGCGGGAATTCTACCGGCTGGAACCGGACGAGTACGCGAAGTATCTCTACCAGTACGAGCAGCGCGAGGCGGTCCGTCATGTTTTCCGGGTGGCTTCGAGTTTGGACTCGATGGTCGTTGGGGAACCGCAGATTCTCGGCCAGGTGAAGGAGGCTTACGCGGTGGCTCGGGCCGTCGGAGCCATTCAGTCGCACCTGGACGCGCTGTTGACCCGGGCGTTCGCCGTGGCCAAGCGGATTCGCAACGAGACGGCGATCGCCAGTTCATCGGTTTCCGTCGCCTCCGTGGCGGTGGAGCTGGCGGAAAAGATATTTGGCAGCCTCGAGGGCAAGGCCGTCTACCTGGTGGGCGCGGGCAAGATGCAGGAACTGGCGGCACGCCACCTGATCGCGCACGGAGCAGGCAGGATTTACGTCAGCAACCGCACCTATGAGCGCGCGGCGGCATTGGCGAAGAAGTTCAATGGCGAAGCGATTCCGTTCGAAAAGCTTTACGATGCAGTCGACCGCGCCGATATCGTTATCAGTTCGACGGGTGCGCCCCACTCCATTTTCGAGAAGCATCACGGCGAGAAGTTTCTGCTGCGGCGCAGAAACCGTCCGATGTTCTTTATCGACATCGCGGTGCCGCGCGACGTCGACCCCGCCCTGAACGACCTGGACGGCATCTTCGTTTACGACATTGATGATCTTCAACAGGTGGTGCAGTCGCACCTTGGCGATCGCAAGCGCGAGGCCGCCAAGGCGGAGGAACTGGTCGAGCAGGAAGTCGAAAAGTTCGTGTCGCGCCTGCAAACGCTCGACGTGGTGCCGACCATCGTGTCTCTCCAGGAGCACCTGGAAACCGTGCGCCAGGCCGAGATCGACCGGGTCCGCAGCCGCCTGGGAGCGCTCAGCCCCGAGCAGGAGATAGCGGTCGAGGCTCTGACTCGCGGTATCATCAACAAGATCATGCACACGCCGATTACTACCCTGAAGAGCGCGGCCCGCGATCCCGAGGCGACAACCGTGATCGATCTGGTGCGCCGCCTTTTCAATTTGCGCGGCGAGCAACAGAAGCTGGGGTCCCCGGCAGGCGCCGTTGTTTCGCCTGTTGGGGCAGACGAGGCCGATGCCGCTTCCGGCGACGGCTCCGACCGGCAGGCTTGAAAGGAACGCTTTTCGAATGGCCCTTCTTCGCATTGGCTCCCGCGGATCACAATTAGCTCTCTGGCAGGCCAATCACATTGCCGCCTTGCTCCGCGAACGGGGTCACCAGACAGAACTGGAAATCATCAAGACGACCGGCGACAAGATCACCGACGTGGCGCTGGCCAAGGTCGGCACCAAGGGCATGTTCACGAAAGAAATAGAAGACGCCCTGGCGGAAGGCCGCATCGACCTTGCCGTCCACAGCCTGAAGGACTTGCCCACGGAGCTTGCACCGCAATTTGAAGTTGCGGCCGTCACGGAACGGGAGAATCCGCGCGACGTATTGCTATCGGTAAAGTATTCGGGCATTGCAGATTTGCCGAAGGGCGCGAAGGTTGGCACCAGCAGCCTTCGCCGGCAGGCGCAACTGAAGCAGCAGCGGCCGGACCTGGAGATATTTCCGCTGCGTGGCAACGTGGACACTCGCGTCCGCAAGCTGGAAGAGGGCGAATACGACGCCATTATTCTGGCCGCGGCGGGGCTGAACCGTCTGGGCAAAACAGAATTCGTCAAGCAGGCGCTGGATGCGGATGTGATGTGTCCCGCGGCGGGGCAGGGAGCGCTCGGCATCGAAATCCGTCGCGGCGACAGCGTCATCGGCGAGCACTTGAAATTTCTCGACAGCGAGGCCTCTCGCGCCGCCACCAGTTGCGAACGCGCGCTGCTCAACCAGTTGGGCGGCGGTTGCCAGGTGCCCATAGGCGCCTTCGCCGAGATGAAAGATGGAACGCTCACGCTGATTGCCGTTTGCGCCAAGCCCGACGGAAGCAAGGTGCTGCGCGAAGTGCAGACCGGAAGCGATCCGCTGGAGTTGGGCACAAGGACCGGCCTGCTGCTGTTGCGCAACGGCGGAGAAGAAATCCTAAAAGAGGTTTACAGTTCGGCCGCGGCGGCGCCGCAACAGCCATAGCCCTGATGGGGAACCCCGAAGCACAAGTTGGCGCGAATGATCTGCCATTGGCGGGCTGGCGGATTATTGTTTCGCGGGCGAAGAAACAGGCCAGTGTGCTGGCGGAAGGGCTGCGCGCGCAGGGTGCCTGCGTTCTGGAAATCCCGTTCATCGAGATTCGTCCTCCGCGCTCGTCGAAGATGATGGACGATGCCCTGCGCCTGATCTCCGAATACGAATGGCTCATCCTGACCAGCGTCAACGGCGTCGAGGCGCTGTTTGCGCGGATGCGGATGTTGTCCATTCCTCCGTCCGCGCTGGCCCACTTGAAATTTGCCGCCATCGGTCCCGCGACCAGGGCAGCCATCGAGCGGCAGGGATTCGCGGTCGAAATCACGCCCCAACAGTACATCGCGGAGGCCGTAGTCGAAGCCCTTGCCGATCAGGTGCGCGGAAAACGCGTGCTGCTCTGGCGGGCCAAAATTGCGCGCGATGTGATTCCGCGCGAGTTGCGCAAGCTGGGCGCTCATCTGGATGTGGTTGAGGCTTATCAGACGGTGACGCCCAAGTCCTCGCGCGACCAGTTGCGCGCCGCCCTCAGAAGCAGCGTGGAGCGGCCCGACGCGATCACCTTCACCAGCTCTTCCACCGTCCGCAATTATGTAAGCCTGCTGGCGATTCGCTCCGGCAAATCGAAGCTGCTCTCCGGCGTGCTCAATATATCCATTGGGCCGGTAACATCGGCAACCCTGCGCGAATACGACCTCAACGTGGACGTACAGGCGGAGCAATACACCATTCCAGGTTTGATCGAGGCGCTGGTGCGCAGAGCAGGGCAGGGAAAGCGCCGCTCATCCTGAGCGGAGCCGAATATCGAACCATCCCCACCTCTCGCACTAGAACCGGTTGCATAAATATTCTTTTGAAGGGGCGCGGCTTCAGCCACGCCGTCCAAAGCCAGTAATGGCTCGGGCTTTAGCCCCTGAGGAAATTGCCGTTTCTTCCAAACCACATTTGTGCAACCAGTTTAAGACCGGTTCCCAGTAGGCATCCCGACATCAGCTCAGACTGTCATGGCGAGCGAAGTCGAGCCACCTTTTGTTTCTACCGTCGAAAACAAATGGTGGCTCCACTCCGCGCTCAAATCGCACCTTGCTGATCGAGTGTAATGTCGGGCACGCAATTTGGCTGCTCCGGCCACCGGCACTCGGCGCTCCGGTCGCCATGACATTTCCTGGGGATTTAGATACACCCGCAAGGGAACTGCGCTAACCTCGACTCTTCATCGATACCGCGTCTTACTCCAACACCGTGCAGCCGCATCCCGGCGAAGGCACGTGGCTCTTGATGAAGTCGGAGGCGCGCCTGTAGGCGTCGATCTGGTTTTCCAACCGCGAGAAGCTGTGACCTTCGTTGGCGTAGATCTTTAATTGCGCGGAGCCGCCATGCTTGCGGATGGCATCGGCCACCTGCTTCGCCTCCGAGGGCGGGCAGCGCGGATCGTTTTCCCCGGCCAACAGCAGCAGTGGAGCCTTGATGCGGTCGATGAAGTTGATCGGCGAACGATCCTCCCAGAGCGCCTTGTCTTTGACCGGGTCTCCCATGAAGAGGCGGTCGTACTCCTGCAACTGCGGCTCTTCGTTCTGGAACTCGGTAAACCAGTTGACGAACGGAACAATCGGGACGGCGCCAGCCCACACGTCGGGGGCCTTGGTAAGGGCCATCATCGAAAGATAGCCGCCGTAGCTGGCGCCCATCACAATCAACTTCTTCGCATCGACAAAGCCCGATCGGCGGATGAACTCCGCCGCGTCGAGCACGTCTTCGAGTTCACCGCCGCCGGCGTCCATGCGGTTAGCGTCGTTGAACAGCTTGCCGTAACCGGTCGAGCCGCGATAGTTCGGCGCGATGACCACGTAGCCCTGGTTCACGATGTACTGAATGAACCGGTTGAAGCCGTTCATGGTTTGCGACGAGGGTCCGCCGTGAATCCAGACAATCGCGGGATAGTGTGCGTTTTTGACAATGTTGTGGGGGATGTAGACCAGAGCGGAGATTTGCCACTTGCCGTCGCGGCTGGGATAGCGCGCCAGCGAGGGCTGGACCATATCTTCAGCGTGCAGTCCGGCGACCAGCGAGTTGGTGATCTGCTGCGCGTTCTTCGCCGCGAGATTGAGGTTCACGAGTTCGCCGGGAGCGTCGGCGCCGGCGTGACTGATGAGCAGATGGCGCCCATCGCGGCTAAAGGCGGTGTCCGCGCCGGCAAGCGAGTTGAGTCCCATGCCCAGCGGCAGCAACTCGGGTTTCTTCGTTGCCAGTTCAAGCAGATAGATTGCCGTGTTGCCGTCCACGTTGACGGTCCATGTCACTTTCGCCCCGTCGGGTGAATAGTTTCCCGCGTGCATATCCCGCTTGTCGCTGGCCAGCCATCGGAGCTGTCCTTCGAGGTCGAGCAGCGCAACGTTCTCGAAGCCGTTAGCGGCATTGGAAGCGATGAGCAGCTTCTTGCCGTCGGGCGACCAACTGGCGGCGGAGTAGGTTATGTCCCCAGCGTGCGCGGTCAAGTTTAAGACTTTGCCGCTGGCCACTTCGGCGACGAGCACATTGCTGTTCTTTCCGCTGGCGTGATGCTGCGTCCAGGCGAGCCACTTGCCGTCGTGCGACCAGGTGGGGCGGCCGTTGCTCCACTCGCGAGGCGTATCGTGCGTGATGTGCGCCGTCTTGCGCATTTCCACGTCGATCACGTCGACCTCGTAGCTGGCGGAAGTCTTGGCGCGCGTTATGTAGGCCACGCGCTTGCTGTCGGGCGACCACGCAGGTCCCAGATTCGAGGTCGCGGACGCGGCCGTCAGGTTGACGACTTCGCCGTTTTGCGGCGAGACCAGAAAAATATTCCAGAGTTCGTTGCCGTCGTTGTCACTGACGAAGGCGATCGACCGGCCGTCGGGCGACCACGCGGGCTCCGCCTGGCGTTGATCGCTGATCGTGAGCTGCAACGGCCAGCCGCCTTCGGCCGGCACCAGCCACAGATTCTGGCGGCCACTGATGTTGGAGACAAATACCACCTGTTTGCCGTCTGGCGACCACGAAGAACCGCCGATGGACCGGGTTGTATAGAGCTTCTCGATGGTGAAGTTCTGCAAATCGGTTTTCGGCTTGCTCTGCAACTGCGTCGGATCGGTGATGGCCTGTGGAAGCGAAGGGGATTGCGCGGTCACGAAAGTGCTCATGGCGAGGACCAGGTAAAACGCTCTCAGTCTGCGAATCATGCCTGTACTCTGGAGTGCAGGATAGCGGGGGCGCGAGGACGGCCCGCGAGTCCTATAGTAATCTCCCGAGTGCCGCGCCGCTCAACCGCGCCTCCGGATTCTTGCATTCCACGAGCAACAGATGCTCATGGCCGCGGTTCGAACCTTGTACAGGGCCTCCGGGCGTGCCGCAGATGCGGCAATTCCCGGCAACGCGCTCTGTAAGAATGACAAGAGAGTGAACGGTGAGAAAGTTTTATCCCTATGTCATGGCGCTTGCCCTAATGTCGGGTAGCGCGATCTATGGATCGGCGCAGACAGCATACAGCAGGCAACCGGCGGCCAATGCATTTCTCGACGACCGCGACCACGAACGCTGGGAAGAAGGACGGAGACGGGCGCAAGAGGTTGGCCACGAGGATGGATTCAACGACGGGCGCCGCGACCTCGAGAATCACCGCCCTTTCCAACCTATGCGCACGGGCAATTACAAACACGGCGACCACGGCTATGACGGCCGCTACGGCGACAGAAGGCGGTACATCGACGAGTACAGGCAGGCATACACCGTCGGTTACCAGGAAGGCTACAAGCACGAAGAACACGAGCAGGACCGCGAACGTCAGCACGAACATGAGAACCCCCGTTGATGGCGGCTGCATTGAATGACGGACGGACCATGAACATGCGAAGAAAGGCTCGGGAGCTGAGTGCTCCCGAGCCTATTGCAGATTATGGGCGGTTCAAGAATAGGCCGTGGCCGAGGTCTGTGTACATAGACCCGGCACGGCGTTCATGATGTCCATTTCGAAGATCGTCTTTGCCGGGGAGCCGGCCTGCAACCGAGCCCTCACTACGCGAAACTTTGCGCGCAGCGGGGTGGTTCACCGCCGGCATCAGATCACGCGCAGGCCATCCGGGAGCGTTCCCTCTGAAGGCGCATCGGAATCTTCCTGGTCCTCGGAATCCGCCGGTGGTGGAGCGTTTGTCGCGGCGGCGGTAATCTCTATCCGGCTGGCGCGCCACTCTCCGTTGGCATCCTGCGAGGCGGTGACGCGTATCTCGGCTCCAGGTTGCAGGGCGGTCGCCGCCGGCTGTTTTCGCTGTTCACGAGGCACGCTGTCGGCGTAGGCCACTTTCGCGGCGGAGACCTCCACCCGCCGGATGACGCCGTTCTTGCCTTTCACGTAGAGCCAGCGAGCTTCAGAACGGCTTCCGGAAGCGCTAACGAGAGTCCCAAGGAACGTGCCTGAAGGTCCGGCGTAGAGCCCGGAGGCGAAAACTAAGAGAAGGAGCCCGATTTGTGTTACGCGTCGCACCATGCCGGAATTGGATGCATCGGCGGGCCAAACGATAGCAGGAAATTATGCGGTGCTGCGAAAACTGCCACGCTCACGGGTGGCTTTCCGTATTGCTGGACCGGGTTTGGGAGGCGCGGATGCCGCGGTCCGAAGCCGCCGACGCCCGCCCGAAATGGCTTCCCGGGCTGCCAGGCGTCCACCTGGGCTCGGCTCAAAAGGCAAGCGGGGCTGACATCTGCCAGCCCCTATATGCCGCCTAAACGTTATTTCGACCCTTTAGTCCCCGCTGTCTACGAAACCGCTCTAATCGTAATACTCCAACCCCAAATGGGTGATCAGCTCTTCGCCCTTCAAGTGGCGCAGCGTGTTCTTGAGCTTCATCAACTGGATGAACAGATCGTGCTCTGGATAGAGTCCAGGGGCGCACATGGGCGATTTGAAGTAGAAGCTGAGCCACTCCTGGATGCCGATACCCTTCAGCGTGCTGGTGCGTTGCGCCAGGTCCATGAAGAGCACGAGATCGAGGACGAGCGGAGCGGCCAGGATGCTGTCGCGGCAGAGGAAGTCGACCTTGATCTGCATGGGATAGCCCAGCCACCCAAAGATGTCGATGTTGTCCCAGCCCTCTTTGTTGTCGCCGCGAGGCGGGTAGTAATTGATGCGAACCTTGTGGCAGATGTCCTTGTATAGCGCCGGGTAGAGCTCGGGCTGAAGGATGTGGTCGAGCACCGAAAGCTTCGACTCTTCCTTGGTTTTGAAGGAGCCGGGATCTTCCAGCACTTCGCCGTCGCGGTTGCCGAGGATGTTGGTCGAAAACCAGCCCCGCACGCCGATCATGCGCGCCTTGAAGCCGGGCGCCAGAATTGTCTTCATCAGCGTCTGGCCGGTCTTGTAATCCTTGCCTGCCACGGGCGCCTGGTTGCGGCGCGAGAGTTCGAGCATGGCGGGGATATCGACCGTCAGGTTGGGCGCGCCGTTGGCGAACGGCACGTGCTCCATCAGCGCGGCGTAGGCGTATATCTGCGAGGGAGCGATATCCGGATGGCTCGCCTGCAACCCCTTCTCGAAGCTCCGCACCGATTGGTGCACTGCGCTGGGTTGGGTGTAGCTCTCGGTCGAGCCGCACCAGATCATCACCAGGCGGTCAGCGCCGGAAGTCTTCCTGAAGTCGCGGATATCCTCGCGAAGCTGCTCGGCGAGGTCCATCTTGTTCTTGCCCTTCTTGACGTTGGGACCATCGATCAGCTTTACATAGTTGTGGTCGAAGACCGCTTTCCGCGGCTTGATGGTTTCAAGGAAAGGCTTGACCTTTTCCAGCAGCTCGTTTTCGAGCACGCCTGCCTTCTTGGCGGCGGCGTACATATTGTCTTCAAAAATGTCCCAGCCGGTGAAGACCAGGTCGTCAAGCTTAGCCAGAGGAACGAAATCCTTGATCAGGGGAGAGCGTCCATCAGTGCGCTTGCCCAGACGAATGGTGGCCATTTGGGTTAAAGAGCCGATGGGGGCGGCGAAGCCGCGACGTATGGCTTCAACTCCGGCCACGAACGTGGTGGCGACAGCGCCCATGCCGGGAGTCATGATTCCAAGTTTGCCCTTGGGCGCGGCAATCGCAGCGACATTCGCGGCACCGGAGGTACCAGTTTTCTTCTGCTTCGACATTATGGATGCAGTCCTTGTGGGGATATGAACTACCTATCTTCTATCAGCGGCTCGCGATACGCAAATCTTTTGCGGCATCCGTGCATGAACTCCGGTTGAAAGGTCGAGTTCGTGCGTTGTGTGGCGCGTTTTTGCCCTCGGAATGCAACTCGCCTTGCGAGACAATGGGTGCCCCACGTCCCGTCCCGCCGAGCACTCCTTTGAGGCACGCAGCGCAGTCTGGTCAAGCTGTGCCTTCGGTAGCAAATGGCTCATTCGGCTATCGGGGTCCCCGGCGAGCCCTGCTCGCTGGGGTGATTGGGACTGACGTGGAGTAGTTTCATCTTGCGTAAAATGATGTGGATGCGCGCCCGATTCCGCCGCCCGTTCGTGACGATTCTGTCCTCGCTGCTATTGGCGACGCTCTGTTTTGCCTCCGCCGAGGACCCGGGGTCCCCGACACGCGCCGTAGTTGCGCGGGTTGGGGTGGGGGACCCGGGGTCCCCGACACGCGCCGTAGTTGCGCGGGTTGGGGTGGAGGGCCCGGGGTTCCCGGCACGCGCCGTAGTTGCGCGGGTTGGGGTGGAAGCACCCGGACCCGCAACCAGCCCCGCATCGGCCAGCGGGCAAAGTGTCTCTTCCTATTCGCTGCCAGCCGGGCAAATGCGCAAGTCGGAGGCTCTCTACCGAACGCGTGCCGTGCTATACGTGTCGGGAACGGCGTATGAGATCGCCCTATTGATGGTGCTGTTGGCTTTGCGGATCGCGCCGCGATATCGCGATCTGGCCGAGCGCTTCGCCCGCCGACGCCTGCTCCAGGCGCTAGTTTTCGTTCCGCTGTTGCTCATCACCTGCGATCTTCTCTCGCTGCCGATTGAGCTCTACCGGCACCACCTGCAATTGTCTTACGGACTTTCGGTGCAGGGCTGGGCCTCATGGTTCTGGGACCGCGCCAAGATGGAACTGGTGACTCTTCTGCTGCTGGTGCCGTTGCTGTGGGGCTTCTATGCCTTGATCGGGCGCAGCCCGGCGCGCTGGTGGATTTATGCTTGGCTATCGGCGCTACCGGTGCTTGTGTTCGTGGTTTTTGTCGCGCCGGTGGTTCTCGACCCCCTGTTCAGCCATTTTGAACCGCTGGAAAAGACGCGTCCGGACCTGGTTTCAGCCATCGAGCAGGTGGCGCAACGCGGCGGGCTGGCGATTCCGCGCTCGCGGATTTTCGCCATGAACGCCAGCGAGAAATTCACCACTTACAACGCCTATGTCACGGGAATTGCCGCCACCAAGCGGGTCGTCGTGTGGGACACCACGGCGCGGGATCTGACGGTCTCGCAAGTCCTCTTCATCTTCGGCCACGAGATGGGGCACTACGTTCTCGACCACGTCTACAAGGGGATGGCGCTGGCCGCCGCCTTGATGTTGGCGGCGCTGGCACTGGCAAAGATCATTGCCGACAGGGTGCTGGCCCGCTGGCGCCGGCGGTGGGGCATTCGCGGGCTATCGGACTGGGCGTCGTTGCCGCTCCTGATGCTGATTTTTGCCGTGCTGTCGTTCTTGGGCGAACCGATTGCCAACGGGTTCAGCCGTCATCTTGAGCATCAGGCCGACATTTACGGACTGGAGGTAACCCACGGGATCGTGCCGAACGCGCCGGAAACCGCCGCGCGAGACTTCCAGTTGCTCGGAGAAAAATCGCTCTCGTATCCGTATCCGAACCGGCTGTTCGTCTTCTGGACCTACGATCACCCGCCCATTGCCGATCGCCTTTGTTTCGCGCTGCAATACAACCCGTGGGCCAAGGGGCAGCCCACCAAATACGTTCACTAGGGTCGCGTCCCAGAAGTTCGCGCAATAATTCTTTGAAGTGTCATTCTGAGCGAGGGTAGCGAGCGAAGAATCTATGTATTTGATTTGTAATGCATAGATCCTTCGCTTCGCTCAGGATGACATCCTGAAACTTATGCAATGCGGCCTAGCGGTTAGTGGCCCATTCAAGCCTTCTGTTGGCTTGAGTGGGGCAGTTTCGCTGCTGCTATTTGACTGGAGCTGTCTTTTCGTTGCGAATTCGATTCCGCACATGGCTGCGGATAAACCACGCGATCCCCAGCAAAAGCACAACCACGATAACGGCGTCGAGGCGGTGGAACCAGAGTTTGAGTCGTGGATCGCTGTCCCAGCGCTCGCCCAGTTTGAGGCCGATGTAAGCCAGCACCCAACACCAGGGCCACGAACCGGCAAAGGTGTAGAAGTGGAAGCGGCCTCGCGGCATGCGCGCGATTCCAGCGGGCAGGGCAATGAAAGTCCGTATGACGGGAAGCAGCCGCCCGAGAAACACCGTAATACTGCCGTAGCGCTGGAAGAAACGGTCCGCCATTTCCAGATCATGGGCGCTGAGCAGCACATATTTGCCGTACTTCTCGATGAGCGGCCTGCCGCCGTAAGCCCCCAGCTCATAGGCCAGCACCGAGCCGAGGTTGCAACCGATGGCGCCCATGGTTGCCACCAGCCACAGCGAACTGAAGCGGTGAGCGTAAACCAAGTAGCCCGAAAACGGCATGATGACTTCCGACGGCAGCGGAATGCACGCCGATTCGATCGCCATCAGCAGTACTATGCCGGGGTAGCTGAGCGAAGAAATAACCGCTTTAATAAAGGCGGCGAGCGCTAAAAGGATAGTGGAAATCATTCGTAGTCGTGGGCGCTAGAATCCGCCGGAGTCCTGGGTAAAGGTGTAGCCCGGCAAGGAAGCGCCCTCGGCGCGCTTGCTGATTCGTACTCGCGTGGTGTCGTTGTTCAGCGGAGAAACATTGGCCTCGCGGAGCATGGCGAATTCGGCGAAGGCTTCGTTATAAAGCTTGGTCACCAGATACAGCTTGCCGCTGGCCTCGTGTCGCCAGACCTGACCGAGTTGAACCGACTTTACGGACATTTCAATTCCAGCCTAAAGAGTTCACTTGCCAGCGTCAACCAATAACGAACCCGGGTTTGCACTGCCCGTTCCGAACGCGCCGCTGGCAGCGCGCCGGTGGCAGCAAGCCCTCGAGCAGTTGCCCAAGCCCGTTAGCCGGGCAGCGTACGCCCAGGTAAAAAGTGCCAAAGTTCGAGTACACCGCGCTCACTTCGTCGAAACGCATCTCGTAGATGAGCTTCTTGAACACCACGGGGTCGTTACCGAACAGGTCGACGGCCCACTCCCAGTCGTCGTAACCGATGGAGCCGGAGATGATCTGCTGCACGCGTCCGGCGTAACGGCGGCCCACCGTTCCGTGCTCATCCATCTGCCGCTGCCGCTCTTCGATGGATAGCGTGTACCAGTTTTTCATTTCGCCGCGCCGGCGATCCATGGGGTAGAAGCAGAGATAGCGAGTCTCCGGAATCTTCGGGAAGAGCCGTGGGCGCATCGCTTGCCGTTGGCGGTCGAGCAAAGCCTCAACCGCGCGATTCCATTCCTCCGAGTGCGGGGCCACGCTGCGCTCGGCAAGCGAGCGATAGAGCTTCACGGTGGATTCATAAAGCCCAAGCTCCACCACCGAGAGGTACGAAGTGGACTGCCTGAGATAGTCGTGGAGGCGAAGCCCGCTCAGACGAAGCTCGACGCGGTTCAGCTCGTCGACCGAGTCGCGAAAGTGCAGAAGCAGCAGGTCTCCCTTGTGCCCCAGCACGGAGAACAGTGCCATCTGCCCGGAGCTCTCAAACTCAGCCAGCGTGCCGCCGGCCTCGGCGATAATCTCGGCCCGCTCGGCGGCGGGCAAACGCTTCCAGGCCGCCCATCGGATGCGAAACATCTGGTGCAATACGCTGGCGCCTTCGATGGTAAGCGGCAGCGCGGGCAGTTCGGTCATGGTCTTTTCCTGCACTCGATTTCCTCGCATGGTTCGCTGGTGCCCCAGGTTCGCCCGCTGTTGGCTAACCTGGGGATTTTCTTTAGCAGCCTACTGGTGCCGCGCCCCAGAAATACCTAGCATAAACACATTTGGAGAGTGTCATGTTGAGCGTAGCGAAACATCCCAAGGGACTGTCCCTCCCAGAGCCGCTCCGGGATTTTTAATGAAATCCTTCGGCTGCGTCTCAGCCCACATGCCGTGCTGGGATTCTTCGCCTCCGCCTGAATAGCTTCTTGCTCATTGAACGCAACGTCGGGTACGCAGTTTGGCTGCTCCGGCCACCGGCGCTCGGCGCTCCGGCTCAGAATGACATCTCCCTAAGTTATTCGACTTGTGACGCACTACACTGGTAATTTCCCGGCACCTCGCCTGTTGCTTTGGCTGGCCCCAGACGGCGACTCCATTGTAATCTGCCAGAACAGATGTGCTCCAACCCGGAGCCAGGGAGGCACTAAGCCATGGTACGAGGAACCATTCCACGGCAGCCGTCCAAGTTCGGGCGCCAGGCCGGCGCAAAAGCGGTGCGCGGAGGCGCTAAGTCTGCCAAAGCCGTCGCCAGCAAACCGGCAAGGGAACCACGGCCCAAGCCAAAGCAGAAGATTGCTGCCAAGGCGGCGGGCGTCGCTCCGAAACCGGCGAAACACGCGGCCAGTTATGATCCGCTTGCCCCGGAGCGGATTCGCGAAATCCTGAACAGGCTGGACGCGACCTACCCCGGCGTGAAGTGCGCGCTCCATCACAGCAGCGCCTGGGAGCTGCTCGTAGCCACAATCCTCTCGGCCCAGTGCACCGATGTGCGAGTGAACATGGTCACTCCCGGACTGTTCAAGAAATATCCAACTCCGCAGGCGTTTGCCGCGTTGGAGCCGCAGGAGCTGGAGCCGGAGATCCGCTCGACCGGATTCTTCCGCAACAAAGCGAAGTCGGTGGTGGGTGCGGCGCGCAAGCTGATAAGCGATTTTGGCGGCGCGGTTCCGGACGAGATGGACAAACTACTTACCCTGCCCGGCGTGGCGCGCAAGACGGCGAACGTGGTTCTCGGTTCATGGTTCGGCAAGGCCGAAGGCGTGGTCGTCGATACGCACGTGCATCGCATCTCGCGCCGCCTGGAGCTGACGGTCAACGATGATCCGCGCACTATCGAGCAGGACTTGATGAAGATTATTCCGCGCGAGCGCTGGATCGATTTTGCCCACCAGATCATCCATCATGGGCGTGCGCTGTGCCTGGCGCGCAGCCCGAAGTGCGTCGACTGCCCGCTTGAGAACCTCTGCCATGCGGCGGACAAGACATGGTCAACGGTGGAGATGCATTCCGGAGCAAAATGAGCGGCGTTTGTCAGGCGCAATTCGGGTGGAATTTGCGGATTTACATCCGGTAATACGCAGGGCAAGACCCCACCCGTCGCCAACAGCAGGCGAAAGGATGTGCCACCCGCCCTCAGGCTAAAACTGCAATCTCATGGCGGTATAGATGTTTTCCAGGGTATCGCGACCATAAGGATCACCCGAGATACTGCTGCGCATCTCGGCGATTGCCTTGTTGGTCATCACATCTTCGGGTGCGGACTTTGCCAACTGCGGTTCCGCTACTGCGATCCAAATCAAAAACGTAAACATCTCGGCAGTGCAGTGCTGCGTTAGCAGAAAGTAGTTCCTCATCGCCGTTAAGATTACCAGCACGAGCAACTTCGCCTTGAATGGCTCTATTTCCGCATCAGGATCTTTGTCGGCGTGCTTGAGGAAGTTTTGCCATTTATGGTCGAGTGTTAGGAAGTTCTTATAGAACTCGGGCTTGATGAGGGCCTTGATCTCTTCCCGATACGAAAGGCGGACTTTCAGCGGATCACCTACTCGCGTAAGCTCGCGCTGGTAGAGTTCGCTATACCGGCTCTGGATCACATAATCTGTGACCTCCCGAGAAGCGATGGCGAGCGCATACGAGGACAGATGATCCCTGTTCTCGAAAAATAGGCGGATTGCTGTGTTGAGTTGCCGTTCTGCGGCGTCTGTTTTGGTAATCATGATCGTTATTTATGAAGTCGATTGCGGAACAGGCCCTTCCATCATTGTGGCCTCGCCTGATGCTCCTCAAACCACTTCGGCGCTCGCTCCCGGCCGGTGGCCCACATTTGCCCGCTGTTGGCTAATGTGGGGTTGTTAAGTCTTTCCGGACGGTCAACATTAGGGCAGGACCAGAATTGATGTATCCGATCAAAAAATTGAAAAATGTCATTCCGACCGGAGCCGAGCACAGCGCGGCCAAGTGGAGGAACCTTTTGTTTCGAATTGAAAACAAAAGATGGCTCGACTTCGCTCGCCATGACAGCACTTAGCTGGGATACTATCGGCCCACACTCTTGGAGCTGCCCAGCACTTCCAGCACGTCGATGGCGGCGCGGTAGTTTCCGAAGGGTGCCGCAAGCTGCACTCCCTGCACCATCGGACGCACCTGCGCCAGCATTTCGCGGGCAATCTCCACGCCTTCCGCCCGCGCCGCTTCCGAAGTAGTTGCCGCGGCCATGCGGCTGATGATCGATTCCGGCACGGAAACCCGCAGTTCGTTTTTCATGAACTCCGCATTGCGCACGCTGGTGAGCGGCCAGATGCCGGCAAAGACCGGGATGTGCAAGTGCTCCACGCGGCGCAGAAACTGCTCCAGCAGATCGACGTCGAAAACCGGCTGGGTCACCGCATAGTCGGCGCCGGCCTCGACTTTGTATTCGAAGCGCCGAATCTCTTCGTCAATATTGGGGACGCCCGGATTAGCCCCAACTCCAATCACGAAACCGGTCGGCGATCCGATGGAATTCCCGCCAATGTCGACGCCGCGATTGAGGTTGTGAACCACGTTGACGAGCCCGATGGCATCGACATCGAACACTGCCGTCGCGTCGGGATAGTTGCCGAGCTTCGGCGGGTCGCCGGTAATGCAGATGAGGTTCGCGATGCCCAGGGCCGAGGCGCCGAGCAGGTCGCTCTGGATGCTGAGCACATTGCGATCGCGGCAGGTGTAGTGCAAAACGGTTTCGATGCCCACCTGTTGCTGCATCAACAAGCAAAGCGCCTGATTGCTCATCCGCGCCGAGGCGCGAGGGCTGTCGGGAATGTTGATGGCGTCGATACCGACCGACTTCAGGAAGCGGGCGCCTTCCAGCTCGCGCTCAACCGTTATCCCGCGCGGCGGAACGATCTCGATGAAGGTGGCAAAGCTGCCTTCGGCCAGCTTGGCCCCGAGTTTGGAGCGCTGGGCGAGCGGCACGCTTTGCTTCTGCGTCTCGGCGGCGGCGGAAGCAACCTGAAAAGAACTGCTGCGCGCTTCTCCCACCCGCAAAGCCGCCTTCATGGCGCGAATGTGCTCCGGCGTGGTGCCGCAGCAGCCGCCCACCAGCCTGGTGCCTGCGGCGATCAGTCGGCGCGTGTACTCGGCCATGTATTCCGGAGAGCACAGGTAGATGTTGCGACCTTCCACGTTGCGAGGCATGCCGGCGTTCGGCTGCGCCGAGAGCGGAAGGCTGGTGACTTGCCGCATCCGCTCGATGGCGTCCAGCATGGCGACAGGGCCGACGGAGCAGTTGCAACCGAGCACCTCCGGGCCATACCCCTCTATGCGTTTGGCGTAGCTCTCGGGCGTAGAGCCGTCGAGCGCGTTGCCTTCGTCATCGATGGTGACCTGGGCGACGACCGGGATTCCCGGAGCCGCGTCACGGGCCGCCAGAATGGCCTGATGCAATTCCTCGACATAGCCGAAGGTTTCAAGGATGAGCAGATCGATTCCGGCTTCGGCCAGCGCCGCAATCTGCTGCGAAAAAGCGGCGCGTGCTTCATCGAGGCCGATCTTGCCCAGGGGCTCGATGCGCACCCCGAGGGGGCCGACGGAGCCGGCCACCATGACATCGTTTCCCGCCGCGCTACGCGCCAACTCGACCCCGACGCGATTGATTTCCACCACACGGCTCTGGCATCCGTGACGCGCCAGACGAAACGAATTGGCCCCGAAGGTGTTTGTTTCAAGTATCTCGGCGCCAGCCTTGACG
This sequence comes from Candidatus Korobacteraceae bacterium, assembly GCA_050015355.1. Classification (GTDB taxonomy): domain Bacteria; phylum Acidobacteriota; class Terriglobia; order Terriglobales; family Acidobacteriaceae; genus CAWBRT01. Next base: position 62,639 of record JBEKBO010000007.1, read on the forward strand.
TACTCTTGGTGTACGCTGGCAACCAGTTCAGGCTGCGAGAGGTTTAACTCATCGTAGCAGCGGTTGATGAAAATGCCCTTGGAGTAGAGCATGGTGCCCATGGCGCCGTCACAGAGCACCGGGCCGCGTTGGAGCCGGGTTCGGAAGTCGGTAGACATATCGCTAGGAGTCTCAAGAACACGATAGCATACCGGATTGCAGAGCTTTCATTCCAGCGGACGCACGCATCTGGCGAGGCCCCGCTCCCGTTCGGAAGATACTTTTCCGGTCCCGGCGACCCCGCGCAGGGAACTCATTCGGGAAGCGCCCAGGCAGGCCTTTGCAAGGGCGTGCTCTGCTATACTCAGTCTCGTTCTCAGCATCTTGGTTTCATCTTTGGGTTTCATCTTTCTCGCGGAGTGCCTGGATTGAAAAAGGCTGTCGTTCTCATCCTCTTGTGCTGCCTGTTGGCTACACTGTTATCCTGCGGCGGCTCGAACAGTACTATCGTGTTCATCTCGCCCGCGACGGCGACTGTGAATGCGGGTGCTAGTCTGCAATTTACGGCGAATGTTCCCGTAACATGGTCGGTCTCGGGGAACGGCGTCATCGATGCCGCGGGATTCTTTAAGGCTGGCAACACGGCTGGAACCGTGACGATATCGGCGTTCGCAACGGACGGTTCCAGATCGAGTGGCACTGCAACCGTAACCATAAGCACAACCGGCACCACCACCACCACCACTACTACCACCTCAGCGCCGAGCGGCATTGCTCATCGGGTTTTCGTCAGCAACAAGTTCGCTGGTGTGCTGAACATCGTCAATGCCGATACCGATCTGCTCTCAACCCACTCGGTTTCCGTGGGTGGCTTGCCGACGTTCATGCTGCAAACCTCCGACCTGACGGTCGAAGTGGTTTATGACAGTGCGAATAACATTTTGGAGTTTGTGGATAACACGACGGAAGCAGTCACTTCCCCCACGCTTACGTTGGCGGGTGCGATCAATAGTGCGGCGCTTATTCCTGGCGCCACTGCCGCCTATGCTGCCGTCCCCACGGCCTTCGCGACTGACTCGAACGGCAATTCCGTGACTGGTGCGGTCTACAGAGCAGATTTTTCCAGTGGAGGTTTTCTTTCGGTCGGCATCCAGGGCGTCCGCTTCATCTCCATGGACCACAACGCGGTGAACATGTTGGCGTTCAGCCAGTACTGCGACACGGTGACCCTGGTGACCAGCAGCGCGGGAGCCTTAACCAGCAACACAGGGACGCTGAAGGGTACGGTCCTGCCCAGCGGTGCGACCAATTGCACGACGACCTCGTTTTCGCGTCCGGTTGCAGCCGTATTCAGCAGCGATGATACGACGGCGTACGTGCTAAGCTCCGGGCCGGTCAATGGCGGAACGCAGGCGATGGTGACTGTGCTCGATATGACCCAATCGCCACCGGCCGTACTGAAAACCATACCTGTGAGCGGTGCGAACGTGGGGTTGCTGCAGGGAACTCAGCTCTATGTCGCGGGAGCCCAATTCGCGCCCTGCACCAGCGATGCCACGCAGACGTGCCAGCAAGCCGTCCTGACCGTGATCGACACCAGCACGAACACCGTGACCGGCTCCGTGCCGTTTGGTCAGAGCGCTCCCAACCTCGTCCCTGGCGTGCTGACCTTTGACGGCACGAATCTCTGGATTGGCTCTACCGGGTGCCAGATTCCGGCCGGAGCGCCGGGCTGTCTCTCGCTGTACTTTCCCGCAAGCGGGCAGGCCGTGACGAACGTCTTGCCTGGCGTTCTTACCGACCAGACTGACGACGTTACCGGCATGGTGTGGCTCCAGCCCTTTAATAAACGCGAAATCATGTATGTCATCGAGGGCGGGGAATTGCTTATATACGACAACTCCTTCAACCTTCTGACGCAAAACGGCTCGCAGATCGTCGTGGACATCGTCGGCCAAGCTGTCGACGTCAAGGCAGTGAAATAGAGCGCGAGTTTTCTGGACAACAGCGGCGGAACTCATCCGCCGCTTTTGCTTTTAGAGTGGTGTTAGGGTTGGTGTATCCCAAAAACGATTATTCCAGCGTGTCACCCTGAGGAGCGTCCGTGAGGACGCGACGTAAGGGTCCATGTATTTGCTTTCTTACAGCCGTGGCGCTCGCTGTAATGCATAGATCGTCGCGTCGGTTCGCAAAAACGGCGAACCTCCTCACGACGACACCCGCAGCGAAGAATACGGTCTGGTAGTGATCTACCGTTGCGGCTCCAGCAGCAGCCGGTGTGCCGCCGAGTGCTGCACGGCTTCGGCAGTGTAGGGCAGGGCAAATGTGGCGCCGGTGTACCATGCTTCCCACTGGTCGTTGAAGTAAGGGCTTAACAGGTTTCCGCTCTGGCCGTTCACGATATTCAGAGTCGTTGAGTCGAGCTTCGCCAAGTCGACGGTCAAACGCTCGGAAGGTCCAAAGCCGCGCCCCACCTGCTTCACCGTATCGCCGGAGCCCGATTGCGGCCGCCGTCCAGTCCCGGCCCATCGCCTCAGCAAGGGAATCTTGCCGTAAATGGGATGCGCAATCTCAACAGGAAAGTCATCGCCGTAGCGCCAGCCGGCAAGGTCTCCGGGCGCACGTCTGCCGCCCACGGTTTTTTCAATGGCTGAACACAGCAGCTCCTCGTAGCTGCCGTACTGCGCCGGTAGCCAGCGAGGCAGTTGATGCAAGACCACGGTCTCCAGCCACACGCCGGAATTGAACCACGCATACTGCCCGGCCTCGGCTCCAAGCTTCGATTCCAGCAGTGCCTGGTAGAGATTGCGGCGCGCATGGCGCTCGATGGCGGCTGCGGCCGAGTCGGCGTTCATCCGGCCGTCCCACTTGCGCAGCAGTTCGGCGGCCTGGCGGGCGCGTGGCGAGGCTTTCGGCCAGGAGTCGACCGCGTAGACAAAGCGCTCGGCGAAGAAGCGGTCGACATCGGAATAGACATCGTTCTGCAAGGCCAGCATGTCGGCGGCGGTGAACTTCTTTTCCTCGCGCAGCAGCCGGTGAATGCGCTCGGCACGGTAGGGGCTGCCCCAATCGGTGGCGATCACGTAGCGGTAGTCGTCATTGGTAACGCGCTGATTGGCCGTAGCGAGTATGCCGGAAGGCGGATCGTAAAGCCGCGGCATCTCGTCGAAAGGGATGTACCCCTTCCAATCATGGCTCGCGTCACTTCCGCTCATCGGCACCAGGCCGTCCCCGGCAGCCCTGATCGGGACCAGCCCGGTGGCTTGATAGCCAATGTGCCCCTCCACATCGGCATAGACAACGTTCTGTCCGGGCGATCCCATGTGCGAGAGGGCATGACGGAACTCGTCCCAGTTCCGGGCCATATTGAGATCGAAAAAGGGATAGGAAAAACCGGCAGGGTCCTGGATTGTCCAGCGCAGGGCAAGCTGGCGGCTCTCGTCCCGCAGGGCAGGCGTGATCACCGAGCCATGGCGGGTCACCAGCACGTCCAGCGATGTCTCGCGACCACCCCTGACGCGGATGGTTTCATGGCGAACCATGGGCTTCCACCAACCCTCGGGTGTTAGATACTCCCCCTGGTCATTGAAGCTTTCAATGTACAGATCCTCGACATCCGGCCCGAGGTTGGTGAAGCCCCAGGCAATGCGCTGGTTGTGACCGACAATCACGGCCGGCATTCCCGGCAGAGTGACCCCGGCCACATCGTAATCGCCGCTGCTGAGATGGATTTCGTACCAGGTGTTCGGGATACGGTGCGGCAGGTGCATGTCGTTTGCGAGTAACGGCTTCCCGCTTGCCGTATGGGCGCCGGAGACAACCCAGTTGTTCGATCCGGGCACGAGCTCAGGCTCTAAAGCCGCGCCGGAAGCAGCGCCCGAAGCCGCGTCGGGACGATGATGACGACGGCGATGGGCGTCGGGATTGGGCCCGTCTTCCGTGCCGTCTGTGTTTGCGCCAGAGGCATAAGGCCGCGCTCCGTCGGGGAGTATGTCGCGCCCGGAGGTAGTGGGAAACAAATCCGCGGTCAACTCCGGCCCCAGCTTGGCACTAATCTTCTCGCGCTCCAGTTTGTCGCGATAGCCGTAGTGGTTCAGCATCTCCGACATCATGGCGCCCACCAGAAAGCTGTCGACCGGGGTCCACGCGCGCGGAAAGTAGCGCAGCACGCGAAACTCGAGCGGAAGCAAGCGCTGGTGCTCGGAAATATAGGCATTCACCCCGCGCGCATAGGCCTCCATGTATTGGCGGTCACGGGCTGAGAGCTGTGAGACAGCCATTTCCGCCACCTGCCGCAGCCCCAGGACGCGCTGCGCGATGTCGAGCTTGAGGTAATTGCCGCCCATTTCTTCGGCAAGTTCACCGGCGGCGTAGCGCCGGCTCATGTCCATCTCCCAAAGCCTGTCCTGTGCCGTCACATAGCCTTGGGCGAAGAACAGGTCGGTGAGCGAACCGGCAGTAATGGCCGGAACGCCGTGCGCATCGCGCAGCACGGTCACGGGAGCGCTCAGCCCGGCAACCGGCCGCGTGCCGTCGAGTTGCGGCAGGGCGGCGCGGGCAGCGGGAAAAAACCAGGCGGCCGCGCCGGCGAGTGCGACCAGACAAAGCAGGAAAACGCCAACGCCGGCAAAGATGGCGAGACGCTTTCCGGAGTGGCGGCGCGGTGCCGAAATGAGGGACATTGGGGCAGTTAGACCGGATTCGCCGGCAACTCCGGCGGCGATAGCTAAGGGTATACCGACTCTGGAAACGTATAAGTGAAACACGGGCCTGCTGGCATTATGTCATGCTGAATGTCACACTAATGCGCGCGAGCCATAGGCCGGTGGAATCGAAAGTCCCTGACCGCGGACAGTCGGGGTCCCCGGCGAGCCCGGCTCGCTGGGGTGGTAGATCGGGGTCCCCGGCGACGGCGCTTTTACAGTTGCCGGGGTGGTGGGCCGCAAGCGCGCTGAATTCACGCAATTAGTTGGGCGCGTGCAGCCGCGAATGTTATTCTACGGCTGATGTAAGTGCCCGGCCGACAACCTGACCATGCTGCCGAAACGCGTTGACGATTACTCGACGGTCTCGCGGGAGATGCACCGCGTGGCCGAAGAGATTTTTTATGCTCACTTGAAGCGCGTCGGCCTGAAGCGTACCGCGCAACGCGACGCCATTCTGCGCACATTCCTGGAAACCCGCGACCACCTTTCTACCGAGGAGTTGCACCATCTGGTCAAGAACCGCGATCCGCGGATCGGGTTTACCACCGTTTACCGCACCTTGAAGCTGTTTGCCGATTGCGGATTGGCCAGCGCGGTGGCCTTTCAGGACGGTGTTGCCCGTTACGAGCATCAACTGAACCGCCGCACCCACCATCACATGGTCTGCACCGAGTGCGGCAGTTCGGTGGAGTTCTTTTCGCCGGAAGTTGAGAAAGTCGAGCAGGAAATCGGCCTCAAGCATCGCTACGTCACCACTCGGCACACGTTTCAGATCTACGGAATTTGCGAAGAGTGCGGCAAGAAGAATCGGCGATATGTGTGAGGCACTCTTCAACGAGCGAGGCCAAAGGGACCTAGCCCGCCTGCCTGGCGGAGGAGGTTGAGAATGGCATTCTGCACGGCCTGTGGTGCGCCTCTGAATGAAACGGCGGCCTTCTGCGCAAGCTGCGGCGCGGCGGTGAAGCGCGACAATGCTGCCGCCGGACCCGCCGCTGGAGGCCCTGCTGAACCCGGCCCGGCTGGGGCTGCCCCAGGCGGCCAGCCGGCTACAGCGACTCCGGCAATCTCGCAAAACCTGGCTGGAATGCTCTGCTACATCTTCTTTGCGGCCGTCATTTTCCTGCTTGTGGAACCATACAACCGCAATCGATTCATTCGCTTTCACGCTTTCCAGTCGATCCTGTTCACGGTCGCCTGGATCGTCTTGCACGGGGTGGTTGTCATCCCCTACTTGGGATGGGCTCTCTGGCCAATCCTCGAGCTGGCATTCCTGATTGCTTGGATTGTGCTGTTGATCAAGGCCTATCAGGGCCAGATGTTCAAGCTGCCGGTCATTGGCGAATTTGCCGAGCAGCACGCCTGAGAATCGAGAATTGGGGTGGTAGATCGGGGTCCCCGGCGAGCCCTGCTCGCTGGGGTGGTAGAGCCGTTTTTGGTCCATGGAATCCGAAAAAGAGTCCGAAAAGCGCGGCTGTGTGCTCCTGGGCTGACTCTGGAATTGTCAACTGCACCCTTGCCCGGAAATCTTTCCTGCTAAACACTCTTGACATTACCGCGGCAACTGGCAATCCTAATTGTTTTTCATTTCTGCATTTATTTTCGACGATCGGCGGAAGTGAGCGGTGTGCTTCTCGTCCGAGGAAGGCCCTGAGTGCTCATTCGAGTTTTTTACCACCACAAGTGCTTTGACGGGGCGTGTTCCGCCGCCCTTTTCTCGCGCTTCTACCGCGAGCGGATTCGTACCAACGCCGAATTCGAATTCGTCGGTCTTGTGCACAGGGCCGGGGCTCTCTTCGATGAAAACGATTTCACCGGCGACGAGAACGCGATCGTCGATTTTAAATACTCGGCGTCCCCGAAGATCACCTGGTGGTTCGATCATCACCAGAGCGCATTTCTTACGCCCGAAGATGCGGCTCATTTTGAGCAACAGCAGAGCACGACCAAATTCTATGATCCCGATTTCAAGTCCTGCACCAAGCTGATCGCCACCGTGGCCGAGAATCGCTTTGGCTTCAACCTGGAGCCCGTACGGGAAATGGTCAACTGGGCCGATATCATCGACGGAGCCCTCTACGACAGCCCCGGGGACGCTGTGGGAATGCGCTCGCCCGCCACGCGGCTGACCATGGTCATCGAAGCCAGTCAGGACCCGCGGCTCTTGCCGCGCCTCATTCCGCTGCTGGCTACTCGACCGCTCGAGCAGATCGTGGAAGACCCCTTGGTCGCCCCTCTGGTTCCGCCCTTGCTGGATCGGCATCGCCGCTCCATCAAGATTCTCGCGGACCACGCCGAGAGCAAGCAGGGGACGGTGTTCTTCGACGTTACCGGATTCGATCTGGAGGGCTACAACAAGTTCATCCCCTACTACCTCCACCCCGAGTGCGTTTACAGCATCGGGCTCAGCCAGAGCAGCTTCCGGATGAAAGTCTCCGTCGGCTCGAACCCATGGACCACGGCGACGAATCTTGCCAACCTGGCGAAAATCTGCGAGCGCTACGGCGGAGGCGGCCATGCCCGTGTGGGCGCCATCTCGTTCGACCCGGCGGAGGGCGACCGGGCGCGGGCGGCGGCGCACGAAATTGTCGCCGAACTCCGGGCATACGAACACGGCCAGCACCGCTAAGTTGATTCGGATTCGTACAGCCTGTTTTCAAAAACTGTGCCCCACATCTGCTGCAGTTAGCAGATGTGGGAACGGCGCGGAATCCTCAAAACAAAAGCTCCCGCGGCGTTAACGGGCAATTGCTATCCTCGCGGAAAACTCCATTGGCTTTCGCCGGCAACTAACGACAGAGTAGAAGTAAGGCCAAATTCGCGGAAGGTATATACGCGAAGGAGCCGGGCATCGAGCCCGGCGGCGCTAGTGCTGGGAACATCAACCCTAAGCTGCTCTAGGAAAGCGCTCACCATGAACATTGCCGGCAAGCGGTTTCTCCCTATCCTGCTTTCTCTTCTGATTTTGACTCTGCTGACGCCGGTTCTGGCTTTTGCTCAGGTGCCGCCGCAAGCGACCAGCGGAGAGCGGGAGTCCGCTGCGGAGCAGCAATCGGATAGCGTTGCGAACTTCGCCGTCAATGTTAACCTCGTGAACCTGTTTTTCGCGGTGAAGGATGCGCGCGGCGTTCCGGTGCGAAACCTTCGCCAAGAGGAGTTTGAGGTTTTCGAGGAAGGAAAACCGCAGACCATCAAGTATTTCAAGGTGGATGCCACTCAACCGCTAACCCTCGGACTGCTTGTCGATACCAGCGGCAGCACCCGCCGCATTCTGCCCTTCGTGCGCCAGGTTAGAACGCAGTTCCTTAGCAAGGTGCTGCGTGATAAAGATTTGGCGTTCCTCATGAGTTTCGACGTTGGCGTCGATCTTCTGCAAGACCTCACCGGCCCCAGTACTGACCTGAAGGCCGCACTGCTGGAAATCAGCAGCGACGGCGGGGACTGGTTGCTGCCGGGCAAAGAAGGCTTCCCGGATTCGCGAAAGGGCTCGCGCGGTACGCTGCTCTACGACGCAATCTACCTGGCCGCAACCGAAGAGCTGCAACATGAGGTTGGGCGGAAGACAATCGTCGTCATAACGGACGGTGTCGACCAAGGCAGCCAAACCAGTGTGGCCGCCACCATCGAGGCGGCGCAAAAGGTTGATGCCTCGGTTTATGTGCTGCTCGCCTACGACCTTGATTACGGGGCGCGTAGCGAGGATATCGGAAAGATTTGCAAAGAAACGGGCGGCAGGGTGATTGAGATTGGCCAGAAACCTGACGGATTGGAAAAAGCCATCCGGCAGATTTCAGAAGAATTGCGCAACCAATACTACATCGGCTATACGCCAACGCAAAAGCCGGACGGCTCTTTCCGCAAGCTTCATGTTCGAGTCAACAAGAGCGGCGACTTCCGCGTACAGCTCCGCAAGGGGTACTACTCACCCAACGAGTGATACGGCTAAATAATCAGACGCCAAGGCGCGCCAGGTGCTTAACCGGCGGAATGCTACGCGCAGTGCAGTCGTCAGTTCACCGTCAGAGTGAACGTAGTGCTGTGCGTCAGGGTGCCGCTGGTGGCTGTTACCGTGACAGTGTAAGTGCCCACCGGCGTGCCCGGGTCGGGAGTGTGTGCTTGGGTTGTGCTAGCACTGTTGGTGCTTCCTCCCCCACCTCCGCAACCGACGCCGGCGATCAGCAATCCGGCCAAAAGCAGCGAGAGCGCGGCATAGCCATAGCGCCGCCTTCTACGAGCGCCGGTCAGAAGCAGCACGCCTCCCAGCATTAGGACTGTGCTTGCCCGCCACGAACCCGGCCGTGGATGCTGGCCTTCGTGAAGTGATGCCGTGCTCGGGGCGGTGGTTGTGATTTTTAAGGTCGCCGTGTTGCCGACGGTAAGAGACGCCGGAATGAAGGAGTAATCGGTTTCAGCGGGCAGTCCGGAGCAGGAAAGACTTAAGCTGCCTGTGAAACCGGCGATGGCGGAGCTGGAAACCGATACGCCGGCGGCTCCGCCTCTCACAACGCTGACAGATGGCGTAGCCGTGAGCGTGAAATCGGGATTGGCGATAGTAACAGTTACAACGCTGCTGGTAGCGGCGAGCCAGTTGGTATCTCCCGAGTAGGTGAGCGTGAGGTTGTGTGTTCCGATAGAAAATGGCGCGGCTGCGCTGTTGAGGGTAATGATGGAACCCGCGCCCGCGCTGGAAGTGGCGGTCCAGACGGGTGTTGCTGAGCTGTCAAGAAGAACACTCAGTGTGCCGGTTGGAGCAGGGCCAAAAGCAGAGGCAGAAAGCTGGACCATAAAAGAGAGCTCACTGCCAGGCGCGTAAGCGAAGTGCACGGCGTCAAACTGCGCCACAAGAGAGACAACCGGCGTGGCGCTTGAGACAACCGTTAGATTGATTGGCGCGGAAGCACCGGAATTAAAGTTCGTGTCACCAGAGTAGGAGGCGAAAATCAGGTGCGTGCCGAGCGCCAGAGAACTCGTCGAAAACTGGGCTGTGCCGTTAGCGACGCTTACGGGAGCACCGAGGGCTGTACCGTTGTCATAAAACTGCACCGTCCCAGTGGCGGATAGCGAAGTAAACTTCGCGCTCACCGTAACGAGCGACCCGAGGATGGCTTGGTTGTAGCTGGCGCTCACCGTCAAGGTCACGGTGGCCTTCCCTAGGATCACCGTCGACCAGTTGGTCACCAGCGCATTGGCGTCGACCGAACCCCAGCCAGTGGCCAGATCGTAGCCAGTTCCGGCGCTGTAGCCGTTCATGACCCCGGAAACATTCTTTTGGTTGGATGAACAGCCCGACGATTTGCCGGCGCAAGGCACCGCGTTCGTACCCGACGTGATGTCATGGTAGACGCCGGAGGTCGAGGCCAATGGATAAAAGTGAAGATTCGGATTGCCCTGCATGGAGCCGGTGGACTGGTTGACGATCGCCATCAGGCCGGCAAAGGTCTGTACCGATACGGAAGTGCCGCCGTAGATAGAGACTTTCCCTGGGCACTCCTGGTTGAGGCATACGACGTAACCATCGTGCCCCGCGGCCGCCAGTGACACATCCGGCAGTAAACGATGCCGCTGACCAGGGGCGCCGGGATCATCAGCCGCGAGAACGCCGGTGCCTGTCTGCCATGCGGGCCTGCTATAGAGCGTGCTGACTCCGCCGCCACCCGCCCATAATCCGGAAGCAGCACTCTCGTTCCACACTACCTCCGGGATGTACCGGTTCGCGGAAGCGTGGTGCGCGTCTGAAGTACTGTTCCAATAGGTCGAGTCGCCGTTCTCGTTGAACTGCGTGCCGCCGACCGCGACGTTGTAGGGCGTGGAAGCCAGTCCGCTAACGGCAAAGCCATGGCTTGCGTTTGTACTGGTTGGGTCGTCGCAACCGGCGGAGCCATCATCTCCGGTGGAGACGAAAACAGAGATTCCCTGTGCCGCCGCCTGCTGCCAAAGCGAGTTGTAAGACTGGCTCCCTTGGGAATCATCCTGTTCGCAGTCTCCGTAGCTCATGCTCACCACCGGAGCGAGGTTGTTATCCACGATATAGGCGGCTGAGAGGTCGATTCCGTCGGCGGCTTTCGTGCTTTTGGAGACCACCAACAGGATCGTCGCACCTTTGGCCACCGCGCCCGACCACTGCACGTCGAGTTCGGACTCATCCACGTCATCGGACACGATTCCTGGGTCCGGGCCGTTGACGATAATCTGCGGCGGGTTCAACGGGAGTCCGAACAGGTTTTGAAAGTCGCTGACATCGCCGATGTCGATGTTGCTGCGGGCGACGATGGCGATCTTCTGGCCGGTCCCATCCATGCTCGGGCTGGCGTTCCACAGCGGCAGCACGTTATAAATGGTCGCAAAATCGTACGGCCCCAGCGCATGACTCCCATTGCTGAGGTTGAATTCCGGAATGGCCGTCGCATTCGTCCTGGCGACCGAGGTCTGGGTGACAAGGCGATGCATCGCGCGCCGTGGAAAATTGTGCAGAGAGGCAATACCTTTCACTACCGGCGCCAGTGCGGCTGGAATATAAGGGTTGGTCGCGTTAGCCCAGTACTGTTTGCCCTCGGCAACGTAACTGTTGATCTGTGTGTGAAATGCCTCTGCCACCTGGGCCGCGGTACCGCTGAATTCGATGAAGCGCCGTCCTTGCGTCACCCCGTTCACGCGAAAACCATGACCGCGCAGCCAGGCAGTGACGGTTTCAACGTCCTGCGGGGCTGGACCAAACTGCTCGCCGAATTCCTGTGGGGTGAGCCAACGGCGATAGCTGGAAGAAGCAGGGTCTTGCTGCGCAGTCAGAAGCTCCTCAAGGGATTCTTGCTGCGCCGGGCTGCTGCCGAGAAGCAGCATCATCCGCTCCATCGCCAAATCGCCGTCGGCAGCGCCGGCGGGTGTTGCGGAGCGAACCCGCCGATTAACATGCCCTTTCAGTTCAATGAGTTGACGCTCATCGACCGCGTCCGTAATGCGCCCCTCCGGCCTCGCGGACTGCGCTGCAACCGCAGGCACCAGCCCTGCCAGAACCAGTATCAGGAAAACACCCGGAAACAGCGGACGCAGCTTGCCGGACTTCTGATGCTCGCTCATCGTAAGACCAGAGTTGCGCAATCTTGGCAAGCGTCCACTCTGAAGTCAAACAAATTCCTCGCGCTAGGAGAGATGGCAAGCCTGGGGTAAGTCGAACACCCGGCGAACCTTATGCAAGGCGCTCTAACGCCGGGCGCGTGGCGCGTCCGCACGCTCGACAAGCCGCGCGAGTAGGTTGTCTTGGTATAATAAGTCTATCGTGCCCAAGTTTTCCATTGTTGTTCCGTTTCACAATGAGCAGGAGAGCATTACCGAACTCTATGGCCGGCTGAAGGCCGTGATGGAAGCGGCGGGCGAATGCTTCGAGCTGGTGTTCGTCGACGATGGCAGCCGCGATCAGACCTTCCACCTGCTGGAGGAAATCGCCGCCATCGACAGCCGCGTAGTGGTGGTAAAGCTGAGCCGGAACTTCGGTCAGACCTCGGCCCTGGCGGCCGGCTTCGACCATGCGCAGGGCGAATACGTCATCGCCATGGACGGCGATCTGCAGCACGACCCGGACGACATTCCGGCGTTCATCGCAAAGATTAACGAGGGCTATGACATTGTGAGCGGCTGGCGCAAGGTGCGCATCGACAATCTGGTGATGCGGCGAATTCCCTCGCGTTGCGCCAACTGGTTGATGTCGAAGCTGAGCGGCGTCAATCTTCACGATTTCGGCACCACCTACAAGGCCTACCGCCGCGAACTGATCGATCAGGTTCCGCTCTATGGCGAGGGCATGCATCGCTTTATTCCCGCCTTGGCGTCGTGGTATGGCGCGCGCATCTGCGAGATTCCCATCAAGAACATCAACCGGGATAAGGGCAAATCGCATTACGGCATCACCCGCACTTTCCGGGTTTTCTTTGACCTCATCACCATTCGCTTCCTGCTCAAATACCTGTCAAGGCCCTTGCACTTCTTCGGAACGTTAGGGATGGCGGGGATTTTCGGCGGTTCGGCGATTGCGGTCTGGATGATGGCGCTGAAGGTGTTTTTCCATGCCAACGTCATGGATCAGCACGGTCCGCTGTTGATTCTGGCTGCGGTGATGATCGTGGCCGGCGTGCAATTGCTGGCCTTTGGCCTGTTGGGCGAATTGCAGGTGCGCCAATTCCAAGAGGCCAGCGCCGGAGCGCCTTACCGCGTCGAGAAGGTGATCCGCGCCGCCGGCAGTGAACGAGAGCTGCAAAACTAAGCCGGTGTAGTGTCCCAAAAGTTTGTGACAAACTTTGGGGCGTCATGCTGAGCGCAGTAGAGCAGGTTCTGCGCTGTCATGCTGAGCACAGCGAAGCATCCCAGGAAACTCCCCCACTCCGCGCCGCTCTGGGCTTTTCGATAAAATCCTTGGGCTGTGCCTCTGCCCCACGGTGTGCTGGGATTCTTCGCTCCCTCCGGTCGCTCAGAATGACAACTTTTCATCACACAAGGCTGCGTCATAGATCACTGAAAATTGTGTAACTGTTATGCCATAGATACAAGCAGAACGTTCAATCGTTCAGGATTCATACCCCCGGCGGGGGCGAGAATCGCGAAACCCGGCAATATCAGTGCGGTTGTTTGCCCGGGAGCTCCGTTCGCATTCGCCGGGGGCACTTTTGTCTAGGGCCGGTGATTACTCGCAGGACGGCGGCTCAGAGCCATGTGACCTGTTCGATGACAGTCAGTGACTTGATACGGCAGCCATCGAGGATGGCCTCGATGCTGAAGGGGTTATAGGGCCTCCCGTTCGGGCGAATCCTGTCAGGCTCCAGCATGAACTTCACCTCATTTCCCGAGACGCTGATGCGGTTCTCGTGGTAGATGGGACCGTCGGGCGGCGAATCAGGGAGCCTTCTGCTGAGGCCGCGGCCCCGGGCCAGAAACCCGCGCAGCGCTTTCTTTCCCTTCGAGTGCCGTTCCACCATGATGTGTCCGTTCACGCCTGTTGCCCAGGTGGCAAAAGCAACGTCATCCGTCACGTACTTCATGCTCGCCTCGAAGCGCCCGGCATCATTGGAGTCATAAAACGCCTTGAGCACCGCCATGGGAGCAGAACACGGTTCGCTTGAACCGGTTCCCGAGGTCTGCGCCCGCGCGGGATACGACAGCATAACCGCGAGCGTGAGGCCTAAAGCCGCGGTGAGCATTCCTTTCACGTGCGCGAAACTGAGATTTCCCATGGCTCTTGGTTGTAATGGAAACCCCATAACTCACTGCCCCTTTCCATATCGTAATCCTTCCAAATCCGGCGTCAATTTGCCATCGGCGCGCTCCCCCAATCTTTCTTCCGCATCGCATTTCCCGCATTTCCACTAACAGATAAAATACTTGCGAATCTTTCTCCATGTGAAAGAATAAAAACAGAAAACTAACTGATCGGGGGGGGTATGGATACTATGACTCCAGCAACCCAAACAGAGCTTCGCCTGGCGAGCCGCATGTCTCGCCTTGGTACGGAAACCGCCTTTGAAGTGTTAGTAAAGGCGCGCGCCCTGGAAAAGCAGGGCAGAGACATTGTTCACTTGGAAATCGGCGAGCCCGATTTCGACACTCCCGCCCACATCATCGAGGCGGGCAGCGACGCTCTTCATCACGGCTACACGCATTACGGGCCTTCGGCGGGCCTGCCTGAGCTGCGTCAGGCGATTGCCGACGAAGTGGCGGCAAGCCGCAACATCAAGGTTTCGCCGGACGAGGTTGTCGTGGTTCCGGGGGGCAAGCCCATCATGTTCTTCAGCATCATGGCGCTGGCCGAGGAAGGCGATGAGGTCATCTACCCCAATCCCGGCTTTCCCATCTACGAATCCATGATCAACTTCGTTGGCGCCAAGCCTGTGCCCATCCGTCTGCGCGAAGAGATGGACTTCCGCCTCGACGTCAATGAGCTTGCCGGCCTGATCAACGAGCGCACCAAACTCATTATTCTGAACTCGCCGCAGAACCCCACGGGCGGTGTATTGACCGAGCAGGACATTGCCGACATCGCCAGTGCCGTCG